>DAIPHP010000081.1:0-5367 GCA_036771295.1 Ilumatobacteraceae bacterium | reverse complement strand
GCCGAACTCGTCGCCGACGTGCGCGTCACGATCTACGCGCTCGAAGCTGCGTGGGCGAGCGCGACGGCCACCACGTGGGCGGGTCACGGCATCAAGTCGCACTCCGACGGTTCGCGAGTGCCGATTCCCGTGTTGGTGTTGATGCGGTGGTGCGAAACCGAAGTGCACCACGCCGACTTGGATCTCGGCTTCACGTGGCGCGAGTGGAACCCGTTGTTCGTGCGGTACGACCTCGACCGACAAGTGATGGCGTGGCGGGCACGCAAGCCGATGGGCATGACCGTGCTGCCCGACACCGTGCAGCGCCTCGCACCGAACGAGCGGCTTGCGTGGTTGTACAACCGGGTGAAGGTCGACGGTGTCTCGGCACCAGACCCGTACTGAGTCAGCCGTGAGAACTGCGAGAATGGGACGATGACGAAATCAGCAGTGTTGCGTCGGGTTCTGTTCGCCGGTCTGCTCGTTGCGTCGCTCGCGTCGTGCGGCGGCGATGACGAGGCATCGGGCCCCAAGGCTGGTGTGCACGACATGGGCGGCAGCGACGCGTTCAACACGTCGCTGGTTGCCGAGAACGTGATCGCCGACGTCACGGTCGACCCGGCTCGGGTGGGCACCGTGCTCATTCACATGGAGTTCGCGCCCCCGGGGGGCAAGCTCGAGAAGATTGTGTCGGTAACGGGAAACTTGATTCCCTCAGACCCCGAACTCTCGACGATCATCCTGTGGTTCGAAGAGAGCGGCACCAACCACTTTCATTACGAAGTGTCGGTTCCCACACCGGGCGAGTGGACGCTCGACTTTGACGCAACACTGCCCGACGGCACCGCGGCGCTCTACACCACCAAGGTGACCTTCGAGTCGTAGCACGGTCGGCACGTCTCGAGTCGTAGCGCGGTCAGCGCAACGGACGCCACAGCGAAGTCAGCGCAGTTCGAGCACCACGAGGTGGTGCGGCATCCCTGACGCGGGCTCCATGAACTGTTCGCCGACCACGGCAAAGCCGCAGCGCTCATAGAAGTAGATCGCCGAGTCGCGCGCCTTGGCCCACACGTACCGCGCGCCGAGCGCTCGCGCGTGCGCGACGCCGGCGTCGATGAGCGCACGCCCGACACCGGTGTTCTGCATCTCGTCGAGCACCGCCATGCCCCGCAATTGCACGGCGCTCGCGGCGTCGTCGCCCTGCCACGGCACCACGAGCCACGTCGATGTTGCGACGATTCGGCCGTTCTTCTCCGCGCCGATGTGCACCGCACGCGGGTCGTCGTCGCCGTCGTAGTTGGCATCGCGAGCCGGTGTTCCGCGCCGCAACACGTCGATACGCACGGGCTTGGCTTCGTCCAAGGAAATTCTTCGTACAAAGAAGTCGCTCGTCACCAGTCATTCAGTCTTGTGGATGACCGGCGGCAACGACGACGCGCGGCGGTCAGGTGGCGCGCAGGGATGCGAGCTCGACGGCGCGGTCGCACAACCGTGATCCTTCGGCGCGGTCGTGGGTGACGTGCACGACGGTGGTGCCCGTCGAGACGAACAGCTCGCGCAGGTCGGCCAGCAGGGTGTCGTGCAGCGCGTCGTCGAGCCCCGTCAGCGGCTCGTCGAGCAGCACCACGCTCGGCTCGGCGGCAAGGGCCCTGGCCAGGGCGACACGCTTCGATTCGCCTCCCGACAACGAGTCGACCTGGCGCCCGGCGAAGCCGGCCAGCCCCACGCGCTCGAGCCACGCGTCTGCTGCGCTCTTGCGTTGCTTCTTGTCGATGCCACGAACTCGCAGCGAGTACGACACGTTGTCGCCCACGGTGAAGTGGGGGAACAGACGGTCGTCTTGAAACACCAACCCGACGCCGCGTAGGTGGGCGGGCACGCGAGTGATGTCGCGGTCGGCCATGACGATGGTCCCTCGTTCGACGTCGATCAGCCCGGCGACGGCATGCAGAAGCGTGCTCTTTCCGCATCCGCTCGGCCCGTGCAAGGACACGCGTTCACCCTTCTCGACGGTGAGTGACACTCCGTCCAGCACGCGGGCAGCGCCGCGGACGACGACGAGATCAGTGATGCGCAGCATCGCGACTTCTTCCTACTGCGGTCTCCACCACCGACAACGCCGCGACGCACAACACCACGAGCAGCGACGCCAGAACGAATGCCTGGGCGCGAACGAGGTCGCCGGTGCGCTCGAGCAACCTCGCGACGGCGACGGGCATCGTCTCGGCGCCGCGCCGCGACAAGAGCGATGCCGCCCCGAACTCGCCCAGCGACACCGCCACCGCCAGCCCCAGCCCGGCCGCGAACGCCCGGCGCAGCAACCGAAGATCCACGTCGACGAGCCGACGAAGTTCGCCGGCGCCCAGCACCGCCGCCGCGTCGGCGAGTCGCGCGGGTACGGCCCGCCAAGCGGGCACCAACACCCTCGCGATCAACGGGAACGCCGCCAGCGTGTGCGCGATCGCGACGAACCACCACGCGGCGCGCCAGTCGTACCACGACTCGTCGAAGGTGACGATGAGCCCGAGCCCCAGCGTGACCGGCGAGATCGCGAGCGGCAGCACGGTGATGGCGTCGATCGTGCGGCCGTACCGAGGGAGTCGCACCACCCCGAGCGCTGCCGCACCCGCCAACACCGTGCCGAGCAGGGCGGTGAGCAGTGCCGCTCGCAACGACGCCACGACCGAATCGAACAACGACTCATTGAAGACGCTGCGCCAAGCCTCGAGCGACACGGCATCGCCGACGTGAACCGATCGCCAGAACACCGCGACGAGCGGTGCAGCGACGAAAGCGACGGTCACGATGCTCACCGTCACCGCCAGTCGGCGAGCATCGCGCGGCAGCGGCGCGAGTCGCGCCGACGTGCGCAGGAGCGTCGCGTCGCTGCGGGCGGCACGTCGCAAGAGGGCGACGACGCACACGATGATGGTCGCCTGAAGCAGCGCGATCACCGTCGCAGCCGACACGTCGCCGATGCCGAACGCTCGCAGGGCGATGTCGCTCTCCATCGTGTTGCGAGCCGGCCCGCCGAGCACCCGCACCACGGCGTACGACGTGAAGCAGTAGAGAAACGTCACCGCAGCGGCAGAGGCAACCGATCCGCGGACGAGCGGCCACGACACCGACGTGACGGTGCGAACAGGAGACGCGCCGAGCGAACGAGCAGCCTCGTCGAGGCGCCGGTCGAGCGTCTCGAGCCGTGCTCCGACCACCCGCACGACGACCGCGAGGTTGAAATAGGCGTGGGCAATGACGATCGCGAACACGGAGTAGTGCAGCGACCTCGGCAACACGGCAAGAAATCCCGCAGCCACCACCACCGACGGCAACAAGAAACCCACCGTGGTGACCGCGCGCAACGCACGCCGACCAGCGAACTGATGGCGACCGATCAACCAGGTGACCGGTGCCGCCACGGCGAACGTGGCCGCGACGCTGAGCACCGACTGCCACGTCGAGAACCACACCACTCGCCACGTGGCTGGGCTGGAGAGCACTCGCGAGAAGTCGTCACCTCGCACGTTTCCGACGATCATGCCGGCGAGCGGAACCACGAGAAACACCACCAGCCACGCGACGGTCGCGAGTAACGCGACTCGAACGGTGCGGCTCATCGCAGCATCACGTTGCTGAACGCGTCCAGCCACTCCGCCCGTTTCGCGGCGATCGTCGCGGGCGCGATGGTGAGCGGGTTGTCGGGTCGCAGCGCGAACTCGGTGAACTCTCTCGGCACGTTGGCCTTCATGTTGATCGGCCAGACGAATTGGGTGAGCGGCAAGTCTTCTTGGAACGTTCTCGACACGAGGAAGTCGATCAAGAGCCGGGCCTCGTCTTCGTGCGCGGTGCCGCGCAGGATGCCGGCGAATTCGTACTGTCGAAAACAGGTGAGTGCCGCGACGGCGGTGGGGGCTTCGCTCGGACGCGGGTCGGCGAAGATCACTTCTGCCGGCGGGCTGGTGGCGTAGCTCACCACGATCGGCCGGTCGCCGTCTGACGCCGCAGTGAAGTGCCCGTAGTACGCGTCGCTCCACGACTCCACCACCAGCACGCCGTTGTCGCGCATCGACGACCACCACCGTTGCCAGTCATCGCCGGTCTCGGCGATGGTCGCCAGCAAGAACGCCAATCCCGGCGACGACGACACCGGGTTGGGTACCACCAGCAGGTTTCGGTACGTGGCCGAAGTCAACGCTTGCAGCGTGAGCGGCGGCGTGATCGATCGTTCGGCGAACCACGCCTTGTCGTAGTTGATGCAGACGTCGCCAGAGTCGACCGGAGTCACCTCGCCGTCCGGCGCGAGAGCCACCGCGTCTCCGTCGAGATCTGCACGATGCACCGACACGTAGGGCAGGAACACGTCGGCTTCGAGGGCTCGAGACAGCAACGTGTTGTCGACGCCCCAGAGCACGTCGGCCTCGGGGTTTCCGGCGGAGAGCACCGCCTTGGTGACGAGGGTTCCGGCGTCGCCGCTGCGCACGACCTCCACGCGAATGCCCGTTTCGGTGGTGAACTGGTCGAAGATTCCCTCGCTCGGGGTGAACGAGTCGTGGGCGAGCAGGGTGAGCGTGACCGGCTCTTTCGTGCCGCCGCACGCGGTGAGCAGCAGTGCCGTGACGAGCGCGGCGATGATCGTGCGTCGAGTGTTCACTTCGGAGTCTCCTCTCGTGGGTGTTCGGGCTGGTCGAGGGTGACGAGCAGTCGGCCCGCGCCAACCGACACGCGGAAGTACGTGCCCGTCGCGCGGTTGCTCACGCCTCGCGACGCGGTGACGAACAACGACTCGTCGTCAAGCGGCCACTGCAGTCCTTCGGTGGTGATGCCGTGCGCGTCGCCGCCGAAGGGCAGCAACCCGACGATGTCGCCGCTGCCGCACTCGATCGTTCGAGATTCACCTTCGCGAACCGGGTACGACCGCGAACCACCGACGCGTGCCTCGACTTGGATCTCGCGCAACGAGTGATGAAAGAGCAGGGAGAACAACGACAACTGGTGGTCGAGGCGCCCGCCGCCAGACCCCACCACCACGACGCGCCGCACGCCGTGCTCGGCCGCGTGCACGAGCGCGAGTTCGGCGTCGGTCTCGTTCTTGTCGCTGGGGTGACTCACGACCCGCGCACCGAGAGCGTGGAGCGCGGCGAGCGCCGTGTTATCGATCGAGTCCATGTCGCCGATGACCACGTCGACGGCGAGTCCGAGCGACTCCGCGTGGTGGGCGCCGGAGTCGGCGGCGATCACCAACGACGGCGTCGGTAACGCGCCGATCGACATCGAGTCGAGGTCTGCGCCTCCGAGCAGCACGATCGCCGTGTCGGTCGGCCCGGATTCCACCTTCATGTCGCTCCCTCCGCTGGCATTACCCAGATCAGGTCTGCGGGTCGGCGGTGG
>DAIPHP010000080.1:0-5392 GCA_036771295.1 Ilumatobacteraceae bacterium | reverse complement strand
GGTGGTCGTTGATGGAACGTCTTCGATTCGCCACGGTCGGCTCGGTCGACGACGGAAAATCGACGCTGATCGGTCGCCTGCTCTACGACTCAAAGAGCATCTTTGAGGACCAGCTCGAGCACATCGAGAGCGTCAGCAAGCGTCGCGGCACCGACTACGTCGACTTGTCGCTGCTCACCGACGGCTTGCGCGCCGAGCGCGAGCAGGGCATCACGATCGACGTGGCTTACCGGTACTTCGCCACGCCGAAGCGTTCGTTCATCATCGCCGACTGCCCCGGCCACATCCAGTACACGCGCAACATGATCACGGGCGCATCGAACGTGGACCTCGCGATCGTGCTGGTCGACGCTCGAACCGGCATCGTCGAGCAGACGCGGCGACACAGCCTGCTCGCCTCCCTGCTGGGCGTGCCGCACCTGGTGATCTGCGTGAACAAGATGGACTTGGTCGAATGGTCGCCCGACGTGTTCAACCGCATCCGCGACGAGTTCGAGAGTTTCGCATCGCGGTTGTCGTTGCGCGACGTGACGTTCTTGCCCATCAGCGCCCTGCTCGGCGACAACGTCGTGAGCCGGTCGCCGAACCTCACGTGGTTCGAGGGCCCGACGTTGCTGCACCATCTGGAGAACGTGTACACCGCGAGCGACGACAACCGAGTCGACGCGCGATTCCCGGTGCAGTACGTGATTCGCCCGCAGCGCGCCGAGCACCACGACTACCGCGGCTACTCGGGTCGCGTCGCAGGTGGCGTGTTTCGCGTCGGCGACGACGTGATGGTGCTGCCATCGGGCCTGACCACCACCATCACTGGCATCGACACGCCCGACGGCCCCGTCGTCGAGGCCGGCCCGGGCCACGCGGTGACGCTGCTCCTGGCCGACGACCTGTCGATCGCCCGAGGCGACATGATTTGCCGGCCGAACAACCGTCCGCGCCAGTCGCAGGCGCTCGAAGCAATGCTCTGCTGGATGGACGACGCCGCCCCGCTGCAGCCCGACCGCATCTATTCGATCAAACACACCACCAAGCTGGCCCGCGCGAAGGTCACCAACGTGTTGTATCGCCTCAACATCTCCACGTTGCACCGCGAGTCTGACGTGAAGAGCCTCGCCCTGAACGAAATTGGTCGCGTCGAACTGCACACCACTGCCCCGCTCTTCTTCGACGACTACCACGTCAACCGCACGACGGGATCATTCATCTTGGTTGACGAAAACAGCGGCCAGACCTGCGCCGCTGGCATGCTGCTGTCGCCGCGCACATGAGCACGGCAACGCGACTGGCGCGGCCACGATGAGCACGGCTGACGCGACGGGCAAACCCGTGTGGCACGAGCCTGCGGTCGCTCGCGACCAACGCTGGGCCCATCACCGGCTGCACGGCGCCACGGTGTGGCTGACGGGGCTCTCTGGCTCGGGCAAGTCGACGATTGCCGACGGTGTCGCCCGCGAGCTGCTTGAAGCATCGGTGATCGCGTACGTGCTTGACGCCGACAACCTGCGGCACGGCCTGAACTCGAACCTCGGCTACGCCGACGCCGACCGCACCGAGAACGTTCGCCGCGTCGGCGAAGTCGCCCGACTGTTCGCCGACGCTGGAGTCGTCGCGATCGTGCCGATCATCAGCCCGTTCGCCGCCGACCGCGCACGCGTGCGCGTGGCGCACGAAGCCGCGGGGCTTGAGTTCGTCGAGGTGCATGTGGCCACGTCGCTCGCCGAGTGCGAACGTCGCGACACCAAGGGGCTCTACAAGAAGGTCCGCTCCGGCGAGATGCGCGGCGTGAGCGGCGTTGACGCGCCGTACGAGGCGCCGACCTCGCCCGATCTCGTGGTCGGTGGCGAAGGCGAAAGCGTGACAGAATCAGTGCGTCGCGTGGTCGAGCAGTTGCGCCGTTCCGGCGTGCTCGGCTCTCGCGGCGGCTGAACGATGAGCACGACTCGATGAGTACCTTCCCGTCCGACAAGAGCTTGCTGGCCATCGGCGGCCTCACGCTCGTCGCCCCGACGCTGAAAATCATGTACACGCCCACCCCCAAGGTGGCCTGCAGCACGATCAAGCTCATGCTCGCCACCGCCGAGGGCACGCACCGCACCGACCTGATCGACAACATCACCAACCCGAGCGTCTCGCGCCCGCAGACCATCCACGACCCGGTCATCAACGGCCTGCCCCGGTTGGTCGAGCTCTCCAAACGCGAGATCGACAACATCTTCACCTCGCCTGACTGGCTGCGCGTGGCCGCATTGCGCGACCCCGTGGCTCGTTCGTATTCGGCGTGGGAGAACCGCATCTTCCGCCGCGCCCCGGGCGAGACGGCGAAGGCCATCGAACTGTCCCGCGACGTGATGGTCGACGGGCGTATCGACATGGCCGGCAGTTTCGCGCTGTTCGCCAAGATGCTCGGCGAACACACCGACGCGTTCACCATCGACCAGCACTTCTTGCCGCAGGCGCACATCGTGCGAACCGACGTGATCAACTACGACATGCTGATCCGCGTCGACAAGAAGGGCGACATGGACCGTCTCGCACAGGTGATCAGCGAGCGCTCCGGCAAGCAGATCGTGCCGTCCCGCCTGAACGAGGGCATGAAGGTGGACCTCTCGCGCATCTGCGACCAGCACACCGCCAACCGGCTCATGGCGACGTACCACATGGACTACGAAGCCTTCGGCTTCGAGCGTCGCGAGTTCGCCCCGTCGGTCGAGCCGTATCTCTTGAGCGACACCGAGACGCAACTCGTGTACCAGCTGCGCGGAGTGATGGAGCGCCTGCTCAGCGTGTCACAGGCCGCGAGCAAGCAGGCCGGCGCCCGCTACGGATTCCGCCAGATTCGCAAGGCCGTGCAGCGTCGCGCGACCGGCGGGACACAACATGCCGACTACCGGGTGCTCGACGCCTGACGCCGCGCATGCCTGCATTTCCTTCCGACACGTCGCTTGCCGCGATCACGCGCAAGACGTTGGTGGCACCTCGACTCAAAGTGCTCTACACCCCGACGACCAAGGTGGCCAGCACCACCATCAAATGGATGCTGGCCGAAGCGGAGGGGTCGCTCGACGAATCGGTCATCCCGAAGTTGATGGCGGCGATCACCAACCGCAGCCAGACCATCCACAACCGCCACGTGAGCGGATTAGGCAAATTGTCGGAGTACTCCGACGCCGAAGCCCGCGAGATGCTCGCCTCGAACGAGTGGCTGCACGTCGCGGCCTTGCGCGATCCCGTGTCGCGGGCCTACTCGGCGTGGGAGAACCGGGTCTTCATGCGCGCCAGCGGTCGCATCGCCGGCGGCTTCGAACTCACCCCTGACGTGCTCGTCGACGGTCGCATCGACATGACGGCCAGTTTCGCCCGCTTCGCCCAAGCGCTCGCCGAGCACACCGACGCGTTCATGGGCGACCACCACTTCACGCCGCAGTCGCACGTGGTGCGCACCGACGCGGTGAAGTACGGCCTGCTCGTGCGAGTCGACGAGCCCGGCGGCGTCGACAAGGTGGCTGCGGCGTTGCGAGAACGCTCGGGCAGGAACGTGCAGCCCAAACGGCACAACGAGAGCATGGGCATCGGGCTCGACCGAGTGTGCGACCAGCACACCGCGAACAGGCTCATGGCCACCTACGCGATGGACTACGAGGCCTTCAGTTTCGCTCGTCGGCAAATGCCTGCGAGCGTCGAACCGTACGTGTTGAGCGACGCCGAGACGCAACTCGTCACGCTGGTGCGCCAGTCGGTGGAACGCGTCGGCAGCGTGTCGCGCGCCGCGCAGACCCGCATGTCGGCCCGCTACGGCGTGCGACAGATCCGCAAGTCGTTCTTGCGAAAGATCACGTTCGGGCGCATGTACTCCACTGCCCGCAGCATGCACTGGTGACCATGGGTCGCGGGTCGCACGCTCCGTCGGCGGATTCTCCTCACCTCGAAGATTTCGCGAACCTGGCGCTCGTGGCGCCGTCGCTGCAGGTGCTCTACCTGCCCACGCCGAAGGCGGCGTGCACGACGATCAAGTTGCTGCTGGCCGAGGCCGCCGGCACGCACCGCCCGGAGATGGCCGATCGACTCGCGATCATGCACGTGTCGCGGGCGCAGACGATCCACCATCCTGCGGTGCACGGACTGACCCGCTTCGCTGAACTGCCGGCGCGCGAGCGACGCGCGATACTCGGTTCGAGCGATTGGCTGCGCATCGCCAGCCTGCGCGACCCGGTGTCACGTGCCTACAGCGCATGGGAGAACCGCATCTTCATGCGCGCTCACCGCCGAACCAAAGAAATCATCTCGCTCGCACCCGACGTGATGACGAACGGGCGGCTCGACGTCGCAGCGTCGTTCGCACGATTCTCCCAGGCCCTCGCCGAGAGCGAGCCGACGTTCATGGTCGACCACCATTTCTGGCCGCAGTCGCGCGTGGTGCGACCCGATCGTGTGGCATTCACGTCACTCGTACGAGTCGACCAGCCGGGCGAGATCGACAAGATTGCAGCACTGTTAAGCCGACGCTCGGGCAAGCACCTGGACGCAGCGAGGCTCAACGAAGGGCTCGGCATCAAGGTCGACCGTGCGTGTGACAGCGCCAGTGCCGAACGAATCATGGCCGTGTATCGCGACGATTACACGCAGTTCGGGTTCGAGCCCCGCACGTGGCCGGCGTCGCTCGAGCCGCTGTTGCTGAGCGACACCGAGTCGCGATTGCTCTCGGCGTACCGCAACGCGTTCGAGCGCGGCATCAGCGTGGCCCGCGAGTCGCAGCGACGCGTCGGCGCCCGATACGGTGTGTCGCAGATGCGACGCTCTCTCGTCAACCTGTTCGACCGTTCGCCGCGCGACCCCAAGGAGATTCAGCCGTGACCGTCGCGCGCATCGGCATCGTGACGGTGAGCGACCGCGCGTCGGCCGGCGTGTACGAAGACAAGGGCGGCCCCGCAATCAAAGAGTTCCTCGCTCAACACCTCACCAGCGCTTGGGAACCGGTGGCCCGGGTGATCAGCGACGACGTCGCCACCATCACCCGCACGTTGCGCGACTTGGCTGACCTCGAGCACTGTTGCCTGATCGTCACCACGGGTGGCACCGGGCCGGCACCGCGCGACGTGACCCCTGAGGCCACCGAGCAGGTGTGCGAGAAGATGATGCCGGGTTTCGGCGAGCTGATGCGAGCAGTGTCGCTCAAGGTGGTGCCGACGGCGATTTTGTCACGCCAGACCGCCGGTATTCGCGGCTCGTCGCTGATCGTGAATCTTCCGGGCAAGCCGTCATCGATCGCCGACTGCTTGACGGCCGTGTTGCCAGCGATTCCCTACTGCGTCGACTTGATCGGTGGTGCTCGCCTCGAAGTGGGCGGCGGGCTCGCCGCGTTCAGGCCCAAAGGCGCCTAGTCGCAACCGCGCTG
>DAIPHP010000079.1:0-5537 GCA_036771295.1 Ilumatobacteraceae bacterium | reverse complement strand
TTGCAGTGGTTCACCCAGGCCCAGTTCGCCGGCTACTTCGCCGCGCAAGACCAGGGCTTCTACGCCGACCAGTGCCTCGACGTCACCATCGTCGAAGGCGGTGTCGACATCGTTCCGCAGACCGAGCTGGCCAACGGCAACGTTGACTTCGCGATCTCGTGGGTGTCGAAGGCGCTCGCCAGCCGCGAGGCCGGCGCGAACATCGTGAACATCGCGCAGGTGTTCCAGCGTTCGGGCACTCTGCAGGTGTCGTTCAAGGACAAGAACATCACCAAGCCGGAGGACTTCAAGGGCAAGAAGATCGGTAACTGGGGCTTCGGCAACGAGTTCGAGATCTTCGCCGCGTTGACCAAGGCGGGTCTCGACCCGGCCAAGGACGTCACGCTCGTGCAGCAGCAGTTCGACATGGTCGGTCTGCTCTCCGGTGACATCGATGCCGCAGAAGCCATGACCTACAACGAGTACGCGCAAGTGCTCGAGGCCGTCAACCCGGCAACGGGTGAGCTCTACACGGCGGACGACTTCAACGTCGTCTCGTACGAAGAGGCCGGCGTCGGCATGTTGCAGGACGCCATCTGGGCGTCGGGCGAGCGTCTCGCCAGCGATGCGGCATACGCCGACACCGCGGTGAAGTTCGTCGCCGCGTCGCTCCAGGGTTGGGCCTACTGCCGTGACAACGTGGAATCGTGCCGTGACATCGTGCTCTCGAAGGGCTCGAAGCTCGGCGCCAGCCACCAGTTGTGGCAGATGAACGAGGTCAACAAGTTGATCTGGCCGGCCGCCAACGGCGTCGGCTTCATCGACCAGGCTGCGTGGGATCGCACGGCGACACTCTCGCAGGAGACCAAGAACCTCGAGGGCGGCACGGTGCTGACCAAGGCTCCGGATGCCGAGGCGTACACCAACGACATCGTGACGAAGGCGCTCGAGATCCTCGCTGGTCTCGGTGTCGACACGTCGGGTTCGTCGTACGCTCCGATCACGGTCACCCTCAACGAGGGCGGCAACTAAGCACGACGATGATTGCGGCACTCGTTGCCGCATGAATCGACACGAGGGTGCGGGTCGCGAAAGCGGCCCGCACCCTTCGCTTTTTGTGTCGATGTGCGCGGTGGGGCGACCGCAGCCGGGGTCAGCCGACGTAGTGCTTGTCGGCGATGTTCAGCGCTTCGTCGAGAATCGCGAGACCGGCGCGCAGGTCGGCTTCGCTGGTCGTGCACGGCGGCACCACGTGGATGCGGTTGAAGTGCGTGAACGGCCAGAGGCCCTGCTGCTTGCAGAACGCGACGATTTCAGCCATCGGCTTGGCGTCGGCGCCGGCGGCGTTGAAGGGCACGTAGGGCTGCTTCGTGTCGCGGTTGCGAACCAGTTCGATCGCCCAGAACATGCCGAGGCCGCGCACGTCGCCGACCGACGGGTGCTTGTCCTTCAGCCGGTCGAGCTCGGGGGCGACGACGTTCTCGGCCATCTTGCGCACGTGCTCGAGCACCTTTTCTTCTTTGAAGATGTTGATCGACGCGACCGCGGCGGCACAGGCGAGCGGGTGTCCCATGTAGGTGAGGCCGCCCGGGTACACGCGCTCTTTGAACGTGTCGGCGATCTTCTGGCTGATCACCACGCCGCCGAGCGGGACATAGCCGGAATTGACGCCTTTGGCGAAGCAGATGAGATCCGGAGTGACGTGCCACTTGTTGACGGCGAACCACTCGCCGCAACGGCCGAATCCGGCCATCACTTCGTCGCACATCATGACGATGCCGTACTTCGTGCACAAATCGCGAACACCCTGCAGGTAGCCCTCGGGCGGAACCAAGATGCCGTTCGTACCGACGACGGTCTCGAGACCGATCATCGCCACGGTGTGCGGACCTTCGACCATGAGCACGTCTTCGAGGTGCTGCAACGCGCGCTCGCACTCTTCCTTCTCGTTCGACGAGTGGAACGCCGAGCGGTAGGGGTACGGGCCCCAGAACTTGACGGCTCCGGAAGCGCCTGTCTCGTTCGGCCAGCGACGCGGGTCGCCGGTGAGCGCGATCGCGCCCGAAGTCGAGCCGTGGTACGAGCGGTACATGGTGAGCACCTTGTGGCGACCGGTGTGCAGCTTCGCGAGACGGACGGCGTTCTCCGCCGCTTCGGCACCGCCGTTGGTGAAGAACACCATGTTCAAATCGCCCGGGGCGACTTCTGCGATCAGTCGCGCCGCCTCGGATCGCATGTCGTTGGCGTGGAACGGCGCGATCGTGCACATCTTGGCGGCGTAGTCCTGGATTGCCTTCACCAACTTGGGGTGCTGGTGGCCGATGTTGACGTTGACGAGCTGGCTGGAGAAGTCGAGGAACTTCTTGCCGTTGGAGTCCCAGAAGTACGAGCCCTCGGCCTTGACGACGTCGACGGGGTCGATCAATCCCTGGGCTGACCACGAGTGAAACACGTGCTTGCGGTCGTCGAGGTACGCCTTCGTCTTCTCGTTTGCCATGCAACGAGCCTAGTTCTGGGCTTTCGTCACGGATGCAGTCCGCGCAGCTGGTGCGCGTCGGCAAGTGCTTTCACGCCGAGCACCGAGGCTGCCGCGCGGTACGTGAGCCCGTTTTCTTCCGAGAACGTGTGCAGCCGTTTGAAGACCGCGCGCATCGTGTTGACCACCGAGGCGTTGACTTCGTCCTCGTCCCACTGCAAGTGCGCGTAGTTCTGGCACTGCTCGAGGTACGAGCACGTCACACCGCCGGCGTTGGCGTAGATGTCGGGCACCACGATGACGCCGCGATCGTTGAGCACGTCGTCGGCGGCGGGGGTGAGCGGGCCGTTCGCCCCTTCGATGACATACCTGGCGGTGAGCGACACGGCTTCGTCTTTGTCGATCGCACCGCCAAGCGCGCACGGCATGGCGATGTCCGACGGCAATGCGAACACCTGCGTCGAACTCTGCACTCCGCGCGCGATCACCTCGCCGACGCCGGCGTCGACCACGCTCGTGACACCGCTCTGAGTCGCGCGCACGAGGGCCTGCACGTCGAGGCCTTTCTCGCTGGCGATCACGCCGCCCACGTCGGAGACTCCGACGATCTTGGCACCCCAACCGGCCGCCAAGCGTGCCGCCCACATGCCGACGTTGCCGAAACCCTGGATGACGATGCGCTTGCCCTCGAGCGACGTGCCGTTGGCCTGGCACACGAGCGATGCCGCCTCCACCACGCCGCGACCCGTCGCCGAGTCGCGCCCGAGCGAACCGCCGAGAGCGAGCGGCTTGCCGGTGACCACGCCGGGCACGGCATGGCCGATGCCGATGGAGTACTGGTCCATCACCCACGCCATCACCTGGGCGTTGGTGCCCACGTCGGGAGCGGGTACATCTTTGTCGGGGCCGAGAAAAGCGAAGATCTCCGACACGTACCGGCGAGTGACGCGCTCGAGCTCGCGCTCACTGAGCAGCTTCGGGTCGACGGCGACCCCGCCTTTGGCCCCGCCGAGCGGCAGGTTCATGAGCGCGGTCTTCAACGACATCGCGACGGCGAGCGACACCGTCTCGTCGCGGTTCACCGAGGGGTGGTAGCGAATGCCGCCCTTGGCCGGGCCGCGGGTGATGTTGTGCTGCACGCGCCAACCGGTGAAGCGCACGCGGGTGCCGTCGTCGCGCCGAATGGGGATCGACACTTCGAGCACGCGTCGCGGGGCGATGAGCGTCTCGATGACCCCGTCTTCGAGCTTGAGCCAGCGTCCGGCTTCGCGCATGCGGTACTCGATCGACTCGAGCGATGTGTCGTGCGCGGGGTCGTGTGCGGTCATTCGCGGTGGTCGACGACGTCGTTGTCGCCTTGACGAAATGTTAGGGCAACCAAAGAAAACATTGCGGAAACACGTACCTCACAGGCGAGAAACCTTCGTCACCTACGGTCTTTTTCAGCGAAGCCAGCGTCGTCTCCGCGCACCAATCAATCAACGTGTGACCAAGGAGTAAACGATGGAACCTGCAGGCCTTGCATGGGTGTTGATCTCGTCAGCGCTCGTGCTCTTCATGACGCCAGGACTGGCGTTCTTCTACGGAGGCATGGACCGGCGCCGCAACGTGCTGAACATGCTGATGATGAACTTCTATTGCGTGTTGGCGGTGCCGGTGCTGTGGATGGTGCTCGGCTACTCGCTGGCCCAAGTGCCGTTCGAAAACGACTTCATCGGCGGCTTCGACTCGTTCATCCTCGGCGACATCACCGAGGCGGGTGACGGCGGAACGCTCGCGACGATCGCGTTCTTGGGGATGTTCGCGGCGATCACACCGGCACTCATCTCGGGTGCTGTCGCCGGGCGAATGAAGTTCGCCGCGTGGGCGGTGTTCGTGCCGCTGTGGCTCTTCATCGTCTACGTGCCGGTGTTCAAGTGGGTGTACGGCGGCTGGCTCGGCCAGCGCGGTTCGCTCGACTTCGCCGGTGGCACGGCGATTCACGTCAACGCCGGCATCGCCGCGTTGGCAGCCGTGATGGTGCTCGGTCGACGCCGCGTCGACCCGGCCCCGCCGCACTCGATGCCGCTCGTCATGATCGGCACGGGCATCCTGTGGTTCGGCTGGTTCGGCTTCAACGCCGGTTCGGCGTTGAACGCCAACGGTCAAGCCGCGCAAGCGTTCATGAACACGTTCCTCGCTGGTGCCGCTGCCGGTCTCGCGTGGGTGCTCACCGAGTGGTTGCGCGACGGTCGACCGACCAACCTCGGTGCCGCGTCGGGCATCGTCGCAGGTCTCGTCGCCATCACTCCCGGTGCCGGCTACGTGTCGGGCATCGCCCCGGTGATCATCGGGCTCATCGCCGGTGCCATCTGCTGCTACGCGGTGCGCCTGAAGACGAAGCTTCGCTACGACGACGCACTCGACGTGGTCGGCGTGCACTTCGTGGGCGGACTTGTCGGCTCGTTGCTGATCGGTTTCTTCTCGAACCCCGAGTTCTTCGGGGCCGAGTTCGCAGCCGGGCTCTTCTACGGCGGCGACACGACGCTGTTGATCGAGCAAGCAATCGCCAACGCTGCGGCGATCGTCTGGTCATTTATCCTCACCTTCGTGATCATGAAGGTGCTCGACGCCACCATCGGCGTGCGCGCCGAAGAGCAGGCCGAATTGACCGGCCTCGACCTGGCACTGCACTCCGAGACCGCCTACCACGACTAATCAAGACAGGAGCATCAACATGAAACTCATCACTGCAATCATCAAGCCGTTCAAGCTCGACGACGTGAAGGACGCCCTCAAGGCGGCCAACGTCACCGGTATCACCGTCACGGAAGTGCGTGGTTTCGGTCGTCAAGGCGGTCACGTCGAGACGTACCGAGGCGCCGAGTACAAGGTGGACCTCATCCCGAAGGTGCGGCTCGAAATGGTCGTCGAAGACGTGGTCGCGGACCGCGTGGTCGAAGTCATCGTGAAGAGCGCCGGCACCGGCAAGATCGGCGACGGCAAGGTGTGGATCACCGAGGTGTCGCGCGTGGTGCGAATTCGCACCGGTGAAGAGGGCCGCGACGCGATTTAGCGTCGCGGGCTGGTGACGCGTCGCGAC
>DAIPHP010000078.1:0-5617 GCA_036771295.1 Ilumatobacteraceae bacterium | reverse complement strand
CAGATGAACGAGCACGACTCTGAACGCATCAGTGGTCTGCTCGAACACGACGGCCTCGAAGAAGCCCCCGACGAAGCGTCTGCCGACGTGGTGGTGCTCAACACCTGCTGCATTCGGGAGAACGCCGACATGAAGCTCTACGGTTCGCTCGGCACGCTGAAGGCCTGGAAAGACGCCGATCCGTCGCGCCAGATCGTGGTCGCCGGCTGCCTGGCCCAGAAGGACCGCGACGTCGTACGACAGCGTGCCCCGTGGGTCGACGTGGTGCTCGGCACCCATAACGTGCACCGCACGGTCGACCTGCTCGATCACGCACGTGCGAGCGGCCCGGTCACGGAGATTCTCGACGAGGCGGTGGTCGACGACTACGCACTCTTCCCGTCGGCGCTGCCGGTGAAGCGCGAGACGTCGTACCGCAGCTGGGTGACGATCCAGATCGGTTGCGACAACACGTGCGCGTATTGCATCGTTCCCGCAGTACGCGGCAAGGAGATCAGTCGACCCTTCGACCAGATCGTCGAGGAAGTGCGCAATGTGGTGTCGACGGGCGTGTCGGAGATCTTCCTCCTCGGCCAGAACGTCAACTCGTACGGTCGCGACCTGTCGTTGGCCAGCCGCCGCGCTGGTGACGAGTCCGTACGAATCGCCCCGCAATTCGCCGCGTTGTTGCGTGCGGTAGGCGAGGTGCCGGGTGTGAAGCGTGTTCGCTACATGAGCCCGCACCCCAAGGACATGCGCGAAGACACGTTGCTTGCCATGGCGGACACGGCGTCGGTGTGCGAACACTTGCACTATCCGTTGCAGTCAGGCAGCGACGCGGTGCTCGCCGCCATGCACCGCGGATACACCGCTCAGCGCTACCTCGATCGCCTGAGTGAAGCACGACGCACGATCGACGACCTCGCAGTGACCACCGACGTGATCGTCGGATTCCCCGGCGAGACCGAAGCTGACTTCCAGCAGACGATGGAGGTCGCCGCAGCGGCAGAGTTCGATTCGGCGTACGCCTTCATCTTTTCTCCGCGTGAGGGCACCGCTGCGGCCGAGATGGTCGACAAGTTCTGCGACCCGACGGAGGTGGGCGAGCGATACGAACGCTTGAAGGTGGTGCTCGACCGCACGGCGGTGAGCAAGCACCGGGCACGCATCGGTCGCACCGAAGAGGTGGTCGTGGAGGGCACGAGCAAGAAGAACCCCGACCATCTGACCGGCCGCACGCGCCAGAACAAGCTCGTGCACTTCACCGCCGACGAGAAACTGAGGCTCGGAACGTACGCCAACGTCGAGATTCTTGATGCCGCGCGCTTCCACCTGTCGGGTCGACTCGTCGAAGTCACCGCACTGCCGACTCACCGCACGCGCATCGCCGTCGCCTCGGCGTGAGCATGCGCCAAGTCGCCATCGTCGCGCCGACCGCCAGCGGAAAGAGCGACGTCGCAATGGCGGTGGCGCGCGAGACAGGTGCCCACATCGTCGCGGTCGACGCGATGCAGGTGTACCGCGGCATGGACATCGGAACGGCCAAACCCACCGCCACCGACCAAGCCGCAGTGCCGCACCACTGCCTCGATCTCGTGGATCCTGACGAACGGTTCACCGTCGCCGAGTTCAAGACTCACGCCGCGCGAGCCCGCGAGGCGATAGCGGCCGCGGGTGTTGACGCGCTGTTCGTGGCGGGCACGGGGCTGTATCTCACTGCGGTGATCGACGACTTGCAGTTGCCGGGCGAATGGCCCGAGGTTCGCGAACAACTGCAACGTGAGCCGCACGTCGAGTCGCTGTTCGCCCGGCTGCAAGAGCTCGACCCTCTGGCGGCCTCGCGCACCGACAAGTCGAACCGCCGTCGCATCGAGCGCGCGCTCGAGGTGTGCATCGGAAGCGGCAAGCCGTTCTCGTCGTTCGGGCCGGGCACCGGCGCGTACCCGCCAAGCGAGGTTCGCCAGATCGGCATCGTGTGGCCGCGCGAGACGCTGTCGCAGCGCATCGAGCGTCGCGTGCACGCGATGATGTCGGCGGGTCTGCTCGAAGAAGTTCGCGGTCTCGCCGCACGATTCACGCTGTCGCGTGAGGCGCGCCAAGCCCTCGGGTACAAAGAGTTGCTCGAGCACCTGGAGGGACGCCTGTCCCTCGACGAGGCGGTCGGTCAAATCGTGCTGCACACGAGGCAGTTCGCCGTCCGTCAAGAACGCTGGTTCCGGCGTGACCCGCGCATCGAATGGGTGACCGTGCGGCACGACCCCGTCGCCGAGGTGACGCCGCGGGTGCTCGCCGCCCTGCGATAGGCATGAGGGCGAGGAATCCACTGTGCGAGTGAGCAAATTCGACGCCTGGGGCAACGACTTTCTCGTGCTCGACCTCGCCGAGGTGGACGCCTACCGCTCAGTTGCGGCGCCGGTGACCGACACGCCTGACTGGGCGGCGGTTGCGCGCGCGTGGTGCGACCGCAGTTCGGGTGTCGGAGCCGACGGCCTCTTGCTCTTGCAGCGAATCGACGACGTCAATGCGCGAATGAAGTTGTACAACAGCGACGGATCCAGCGCGGAGATGAGCGGCAACGGGGCGAGATGCTTCGCCCATGCGTTGTTTCGCGCCGACGACGCGCGCGGCGAACGCGTCTACCGGTTGCACACCGACGCCGGCGAGCGGCAGGTCACCGTCGGCGCCCAGTCAGACGACTCCGTGATGGCCAGCGTCGACATGGGTGAAGTCACGCGTATCGGCGAACCCGAGGGCTGGGCGTCGATCGGCACCAGCCCCGATCGGCCCGCGATGCACGTGTCGGTCGGCAACCCGCACACCGTGGTGGGCGTGGAGGACGTGAACGCCGTCAATCTCGCGCGACTGGGTCAGATGATTCCGCAGGTGAATCTCGAAATCATCGAACCGGGCCCGAAACTCAACTCCATCACCATGCGGGTGCACGAACGCGGGGCCGGCATCACGCAGGCGTGCGGCACCGGCGCGTGCGCGAGCGCGTGGGCGGCGGTGTGGTGGGGTCTCGTGCCGCAGCAAACCGAGCGGTGCGAGGTGGTGGTGCACATGCCGGGCGGCGACGCGGTGGTCACGTTGAACGCCCCGACGCGCGGGCGAGTGATGTTGACGGGCCCGGCCAAGTTCGTAGGCACGTTCGAGGTGGCGCTGTGAGCACGCCGTACCAGGAGGCGCTCGGTCGCACGCTGATCGAGCGCACGATTCGCGAGAAGATCGTGATCGTCGGAGTCACTCTCGACGGCCGCGACGACGACCAGACCAACGAGAGCCTCGACGAACTCGAACGTCTCGTCGACACCGCCGGTGCCGACGTCGTCGCACGCCTGACGCAACGTCGGCACGCCCCCGACCCTGCGACGTACATCGGCAAGGGCAAGGTCGACGAACTGAAGGCGACGTGTTTGGCGGTCGACGCCGACACCGTCGTGTTCGACAACGAACTCTCTCCCGCCCAGCAGTTCAATCTCGAAAAGACGCTCGGTCGTACGGCCATCGATCGCACCGCGGTGATTCTCGACATTTTCGCGCAGAACAGCCACACGCTCGAAGGCAAGGCCCAAGTCGAGCTCGCGTTGATGCGTTACCGACTGCCGCGAATTCGCCGTGGCGCGAGCGCTGGTCTCACCCAGCAAGGCGGCGGTATCGGCACCCGCGGCCCCGGCGAGACGAAGTTGGAAACCGACCGTCGCCGCATCAACGACCGCATCGCCAAGCTCGACCGCGAACTTCGCGAGTTGCAACGCACCCGTGACGAACAACGAAAGGGGCGCTCGCGCAGCGGCCTCGCCAACGTCACCATCGTCGGCTACACGAACGCCGGCAAGTCGACGCTGCTCAACCGGCTGACCGATGCCGGCGTGCTGGTCGAGAACCGACTGTTCGCCACGCTCGACCCCACGACGCGTCGTCTCGCCCTGCCCGGCGGCGAGCCGGTGCTGCTCACCGACACGGTCGGCTTCATCAAGCGCCTACCGCACACGTTGATCGAGGCGTTCAAGAGCACGCTCGAAGTGGCCACCCGCAGCGACTTGTTGCTGCATGTGGTCGACTCGAGTGCCGTCGACCCCGAGAGCCAGATCGCCGCCGTTCGCGAGGTGCTGGGGGAGATCGAGGCCGATCGCGTGCCGGAGCTGCTGGTGTTCAACAAGTGCGACGCCAACCACGATGCCGCCAAACGCCTCGTCTACGACAACCCCGGGTCGGTCGCAATTTCTGCCGCCACCGGCGAGGGCATCGACGACCTGCTGCGCACCATCGCCGACCGCGTGCGTTCGTTGACTGCCGTGGTCGAGCTGCTGGTGCCGTACGAGCGCGGCGACGTGATGGCATCGATTCATCGCGAGGGTGAAGTGGTCTCCACTTCCCACGAAGACAACGGCATTCGCGTGCGCGCCAGATTGGCCGATGCGTCGCGGGGCCGCCTGACAGAATTCGTCGTCACACCGTCATGAGCGCCCAGCCCTTCGTTCCGCCGCCGTACCCGTACGACCGGCTCGACGCTCTGGCGAAGCACGCCGCGGCGCACGACGGCGGAGTCATCGACTTGTCGATCGGCACGCCGTGCGACCCGCCGACGCCGGCCGTGGTCGCCGCATTGTCGTCGTCGAATTCCGAGCGCGGGTATCCGCCGAGCATCGGTTCGGAGCCGCTGCGCTCGGCCGCCCGCGATTGGATGCGGCGACGTTTCGGCATCGATGTCGCTTTGTCGCAGATTGCCGCCTGTGTGGGCTCGAAAGAGTTCGTGGCGACCGCGCCCCAGTACATGAAGCTGCGTCGTCCCGACCGCGACACCGTGCTGTTTCCGGCCGTGTCGTATCCGACGTACGAGATGGGGGCGATTCTCGCCGGTTGCCGCCCCGTGGCCGTGCCGATGAACGCTGCTGGCGGTCTGGATCTCGCGGCGATCAGCGCCGCCGATGCCGCCCGGGCGTTGATGCTGTGGGTGAACTCGCCGAGCAACCCCACTGGCGCGCTCGACGATCTCGGCGCCGCGGCAGCATGGGGCCGCACGCACGGCGTGACGGTGTTCAGCGACGAGTGTTACGTCGAGTTCACCTGGCAGCGCGCTGGTGAGAGCATCTTGCAGCACGGGCTCGACGGCGTGGTCGCGTTGCATTCGTTGTCGAAGCGCTCGAACTTGGCGGGGGTTCGCGTGGCGTTCTATGCCGGCGACAAAGACGTCGTCACGTACCTCAAAGAGGTGCGAAAGCACGTGGGCATGATGGTGCCGGGGCCGGCCCAGGCCGCCGGGGTGGTCGCGCTCAACGACGACGCGCACGTCGCTGCGCAGCGTGAGGTGTACGCGAAGCGACTGAGGCGAACCGCCGAGATCTTGTCGAAGTGGTCGGGTATCGCGGTGCCGCAGCCGGCCGGTGGCTTCTACTTGTGGTTCGACGCACGAGACGGTTGGCAGTTCGCGGAGAAGCTCGCGCGCGAAGGGGGAGCGCTGGTGAGCCCCGGCGACTTCTACGGTGCCGGCGGCGCCAATAACGTGCGTGTCGCGGTGGTGCAGCCCGACGCGAAAATCGAGTTGCTCGCCAAGCGTCTCGGCGTCTAGCGGCAATCACGCGCCACCACGGCGCTCAGTTACATCCGTCGCAGGAGTTGTCGCTGGTCCTGCTCCGGA
>DAIPHP010000077.1:2003-5650 GCA_036771295.1 Ilumatobacteraceae bacterium | reverse complement strand
AGGGCGGCGACGAAGAAGGCGGCACCGACGTGTCGGAGTCGCTGATCATCGAGTCGGCCGTCACCACCGTGCCGTCGTCGTGCACGACGCCCGAACCGTTGCGAAGTGTGTTCGTCGGCGAGGTCGCGCGCGTCGAGGCAAACTTCGTCCTGTTCGAAGTCTTGTCAGAGCGACACGGCACCGTCGCCGACCTCTTGCGGGACGGCGTGCTCACGGTTCGGTACCCGATCGACGACGTTCGCTACCTCGACGTCGGGCGACGGTTCTTGGTGGGTGCGGTCGCCGCACCGTCGGGAATCCGCGGTGACGTGCCTGTGCTCGAGTCGAAAGTGCGGGTACCGCCCGACATGTTCGGCGGCGACGCGGTCGCGGCGGTGCAACGCGTGTCGTGCCCCGACTACGAAGACCCCGTTCGCACCTTGCGAGTGAACGGCGACCCGATCGACACCGGCATCCTGCGACCGATGCTCAGCGATCGCGCTGGATTGCTGCGGGCGTTCCTGCTGCCGATCGGCGCGGGGTTGGCGTTGCTGTTCTTGCTCGCGGCCACCCGCGTGCTGATAGCCGGGTCTATCCGCGGAATGCGGAAGTAGCGAGCGAACGAATCTCGCTCACGGCGTGGCCGAGCCCGGCCTTGTCCTTGAAGAGCGCGCTGCCGGCGACGAGCACGTTGGCACCGGCACCAGCCGCACCCGTCACGGTGGTCGGGGAGATGCCGCCGTCGACCTCAAGGTCGACCTGGTCGTCGAGACCGGCGCGGGTGATCATCTCGCGTACCGCTCGGATCTTGGGCTCCATCGACGAGATGTACGACTGACCGCCGAACCCCGGATTCACCGTCATCACCAAGACGAGGTCGACCAAGTCGAGCACGTGCGCGATCTCGTCGGGCGGCGTCGACGGGTTCAACGCGACGGCCGCGTTGGCACCGAGTTCGCGAATGTTGCCGAGGGTGCGGTGCAGGTGCTCGCACGCTTCGACGTGCACGATGAGCCGCTGGCAACCGGCTTCCACGTATCGCTTGGCCATCACGTCGGGCGTCAACACCATGAGGTGGGCCTCATACGGCTTTTTCGTGAGGTGTCGCGTCGACGCGATCACGGCGGGGCCGAACGTGAGGTTCGGCACGAACTGGCCGTCCATGACGTCCCACTGCACGAGATCGACGCCGGCGGCGTCGAGTGCCGTGATGGCTTCGCCCAATTTGGAGAAATCCACCGGCAGCACCGACGGAGCGATCTGCACGGGGCGCATGCGTGTTCAAGCCTAGGGTCGAAGGTCGTGACGAGAGCCGATTCAGCTGCGAACGTCGGCGCCACGAGACGACTGCACATCGAGCGTCTCGTCGCTGGCGGTGACGGCATGGCCCGCGACGCCGACGGTCGCGTGGTGTTCGTCGAGGGCGTCATCGGCGACGAACACGTCGACGTCGAGATCGTCGAAGCAAAACGCGATTTTGCGCGCGCCCGACTCGTCGGTGTGGCATCGTCTTCGCCGTTTCGTGTGCAGCCTCCGTGCCGCCACGTGAGCGACGGGTGCGGCGGCTGCAACTGGCAGCATCTTGCTGCGTCGGCCCAGCACGACGCGAAAGTCGAGATCGTCCGCGAGGCGTTCGCTCGAACGGGTCGGCTGCCCGAGGCAGAGATCCGCAAGGGCGGCAGCGTCGGTCACGATGCGTTGCGCACCACGGTGCGAATGGCGGTGACGAGCGAGGGTCGGCTCGGGTTCCGCCGCGCGGCTTCGCACGACGTGGTGAACATCGAGTCGTGCCTGGTGATGCATCCGCGACTCGCCGAACTCGTGGCCGAGGTGGGTGTGCGCGGATCGGGCGAGGTCACGCTGCGCTGCGGCGACGCCACCGACGAACGCGGCGTGTGGTCGCACGACAAGGCCCGGCTGCTCGGGCTGCCCGACGACGTGGTGACCGGGGCTGCGGCGGTGGTGCACGAAGAAGTCGCAGGAGTGCGGCTGCGTGTGTCGATGCAATCGTTCTTTCAGGCGTCGCGTCACGCTGCGGAGCTACTCGTTGATGCGGTCGCTCGCGCGGCAGAAGGCGCGCTCGACGGTGCTGACGGCCCGGTGATTGACGCCTATGGCGGGGTCGGGTTGTTCGCGGCCACCGTGGTGCCCGTCGGCGTGCACACGGTGGTGGTGGAGTCGAGCGAATCGGCCTGCGAAGACGCGCAGGTCAACTTGCGTGGACAGACCGCAAAAATCGTGCACGCGCGTTTCGAGCACTGGGCGCCCCAACAAGCCGGCCTCGTGATTGCCGACCCCGCACGCAGCGGACTGGGCAAGCCGGGCGTCGCCGTGATTGCCCAAACCGATGCCCCCCGCGTGGTGCTGGTGTCGTGCGACGCGGTGGCTGCGGCGCGAGACTCTCGGTTGTTGGTCGACGCCGGCTACTCGTTGACCAACGTGGAAGTGCTCGACGTGTTTCCGCACACGCATCACGTCGAAGTCGTCAGCACGTTCGAGCGCGTTTAGCGGCGTCGGCATTGGGGCAGTTGCCCGTCTGCCGCGTCTAGCGTTGTCTTCATGCCAACTCGCAGCGGTGATCGCTCGGCGCACTTTCCGCGAATCGAAAAGAAGCACGGCAAGCCGGTCGCGTACTGGTTGAAGCAGTTGGCGTCACTGCGCAGCGACAAGTACCAGGATCAAGTCGACCTTCTGCGCGAGCGACACGGCTTCAGCCGCGAGCATGCCAACGCGCTCGTGATGTATCACCGCGGGTCGACGTCGTCGAAACGCCACGCCGACCCGAAGCAGTACTTCTCTACGCTCGACGCCGAGAAGGCGCGCACGGTGAAAGCGATCTTCAAGGCGATCACGTCGAAGCATCCAAAGCTCGAGCTAGTCATGGCGTGGAACCAACCGATGTTGCGCTCGGGCACCGCGTACGTGTTCGGTGTGTCAGTGTCGAAGAACCACATCACGCTCAACCCGTTCAGCAAGGCGGTGATGGACGAGTTTCGCGGCGTCCTCGCGAAGTACGACCCGTTGAAGCACACGTTCAAAGTGCCGGTCGGCTGGAAGGTCGACGCGGGGCTGCTGCAAAAGATGGCCAAGGCCCGTCTGGCCGAGATCAACGGCTGACTTCGCCCTCAGCGGGCGATCGCGGCAGTTCAGCAGCAATCAGCTGCGGCCGGCGCACGGCGCGTGAGCGTCACGGCCTCGGCCGCCGGAGTGCAGCACATGTCGCCTGACATCGCATCGGCATCGGCAAGCACGGTGTACACCTCGAAGGGGTGTTCGCCGCCGTGAATCCAGAACTTGTCTTGCACGGCGTAACAACACGTGGTTTCGCCTTCCACGTGAACGGGCAAACCCGCACTCGTCGCGCGCTCGTGGCTGGCGCGCACTTCGTCGACGGATTCCACCTCGACACCGAGGTGGTTGATCGAATCCTCGGCCTCGGGATTCTCCATCAGCACCAACTTGAGCGGGGGATTCGCGATCGCGAAATTCGCGTACCCCGGTCGCACCTTCGCGGGGCCGACACCGAAGATCTTGGTGTAGTGGGCGATTGCGGCGTCGAGATCGTCGACGTTGAGCGCGAGTTGCAGGCGAGACATACCCTCACCGTAACGCACGTACTTGGTGCCCCCCCTCGGATTCGAACCGAGGACCTGCGGATTAAGAGTCCG
>DAIPHP010000077.1:0-1903 GCA_036771295.1 Ilumatobacteraceae bacterium | reverse complement strand
TGGGGTGGACGACGGGGCTCGAACCCGCGACCTCTAGGACCACAACCTAGCGCTCTAGCCAACTGAGCTACGCCCACCAAGGGCGCTCCATTCTGCCACGGGTAGGCTGTGGGTACACACCTGTTTGGAGCTGATAACCATGCCAGCGGCTGACAAGACGCTGACGCAATCTCTGGTAACGCGGGCCAAGGAAATCACTGCTCGCGAACTGCAGACCTACGCCGACCGCACGAAGGGCTCCCAGGCGGCAAACGCCAGGGCGCGCAAGTCGCTGCCGCTCGGCGTGCCGTCGAGTTTCCAGGATTACGACCCGTACCCGATCGTGCTTGCCCGCGCCCAGGAGTACTGGTCGGTCGACGTCGACGGCAACCGATACGTCGACTACAACATGGGCTTCGGCGCCTTGTTCGCCGGGCACATGCACCCGGCAGTTCGCAGAGCGGTATCGGCCCAGCTCGACGACGGCTCGCTCTTCGTCACCCCGTGCCCGAGCAACGCCGAAGTGGCCGAACTGCTGACGGCCCGCTACGGCTTCCCGCTGTGGCGCTTCACGAACTCCGGCACCGAGGCCACGATGGACGCCCTGCGCGTCGCGCGCGCCGCCACCGGCCGCGAGAAAATCGTGAAGGTCGAAGGCGGCTACCACGGCCACCACGACGAAGTGATGATCTCGATGAAGCCGGCGCTCGACAAGGCCGGCCCGGCCGACTCGCCGAACTCGGTGGCGTCGTCAGCCGGCATCACTCGCGGCGTCGTCGGCGACACCATCGTGGTGCCGTACAACGACCCCGAAGCTCTCGAGCGAGCCCTGCGCGGGGGAGACATCGCCGCTTTCATCGTCGAGCCCGTCATGCAGAACATCGGCATCTGCCTGCCGCAAGACGGTTACTTGCAGGCCGCGCGTGAGATCACGCGCAAGTACGGCACGCTGCTGGTGTTCGACGAAGTAAAGACCGGAATCACCGCCGGCTGGTCGGGTGCCAAGGGTGCCCTCGGAGTCGAGCCCGACCTCGTGGCGCTCGCCAAGTCGATCGGCGGCGGCCTGCCGCTCGGTGCGTTCGGCGGCAAGCGCGAGTACATGGACGAGATCACCAACCGTCGCGTGGTGCACCTCGGCACCTACAACGGCAACCCGTTGTGCATGGCGGCCGCGCGCGCGGTGCTCGCCGAGGTCTGCACTCCGGAGACCACCCGCGAAGTCATCGATCGCAACCATCGTCTCGTCGAAGCGTGCCGCTCGGTGATCGCGCAGCACTCGCTGCCCGCCAACGTGGTGGAATTCGGCGCGAAGGGCTGCGTCACGTGGTCTCCCGAGCCGATTCGCAACTACCGCGATTACAAGGCGACCGACTTCGACCTCGCGTTCGCGCAATGGATGCACGGCATCAATCGCGGCGTGTTGTTGCCGCCCGGCCTCGACGAGCAGTGGCTCATCTCGGTGATGCACACCGACGAAGCCGCGATGACGTACGCCGGCGTGTTCGCCGACTTCGTCGAAGAACTCGTCCGCTAACGCCGATGAGCGCGTCGCCGACGCTCGGCGTGATGCTGCGACGCGGTCTCGTGCGTCGTTGCCCGCATTGCGGCGATCGTCGTGCGTTCTTCGAAAAGTGGTTCGTGCGCCGCGAACGATGCGCCGGCTGCGGCTTGCGCTGGGAACGCAACTATGAAGGATTCATGCTCGGCGCGATGGCGATCAGCTTCATCACCACCGGCGGTTCGCTGCTCGTCACCATGTTGATCGGCGTCGTGAGCACGTACCCGGACGTGCCGCTCGTACCGGTGCTCGGCAGCACCGTCGCCGTCACCCTCGTGGTCGGCGTGTTCGGGTATCCGATCTCGTACACGCTGTGGCAGGCGATCGACCTGTATCTGCGACCAATCTCCGAGGATGACGGTGAAG
>DAIPHP010000076.1:0-5662 GCA_036771295.1 Ilumatobacteraceae bacterium | reverse complement strand
ATGCCGAAGTTCAACCTCTACCAGTCGCTGCACACGACGGTGATCGGCCCGGACGGCAAGACCATCGAGGTGCAGATCCGCACGCGGGACATGCACCAGCGCGCCGAGTGGGGAGTGGCATCGCACTGGGCGTACAAAGACGCCGCCAGCCCGCAAGAGGTGGAGTGGCTGAACCGCATCATCGACTGGCAAGGCGAGGTGTCCGACCCGCGACAGTTCTTGGAAGGGCTGAAGACCGACCTCGAGCAAGACGAGCTGTTCGTCTTCACCCCGAAGGGCAGGGTGATTTCGCTGCCGATCAACTCCACGCCGGTCGACTTCGCGTACGCGGTGCACACCGAGATCGGTCATGCCTGCGTCGGCGCGCGCGTCAACGGTCGGCTCGTGTCGCTCGACTACAAGCTGGCTTCGGGCGACACGTGCGAAGTGCTCACGTCGAAAGCCGAGGGCACCGGGCCGTCGCAGGGATGGCTCGAGTTCGCCGCGTCGACGAAAGCCAAGAACAAGATCAAGCAGTGGTGGACTCGCGAGCAACTCGAGGACATGGTCGACGAGGGCCACGACGAGTTCGTCGAAGAGCTGCGGCGTGCCGGCTTGTCGATGCGCCGCGTGGAAGCCTCGCCCGAACTCGCCAAAGAAATCTCCGCGCTCGGTTACGCCGACCTGAACGGTCTGCTCGCTGCGATCGGGCAAAAGAAGGTCGCGGTCCGCCCGCTCGTCGCCCGCGTTGCGGAGGCCCTGCGATCGCCCGACGCGTCGGACGAAGTGCCCGTGCTTCCGGCGATGCGCGCCCGCACGAACACCGCCAAGTCGAAGAACGCCGTCTTCGTCGAGGGGCTCGACGACGTGCTGGTGCGACTCTCCAAGTGCTGCACGCCGGTGCCCGGCGACGAGATCATGGGCTTCGTCACGCGCGGGCGCGGTGTCACGGTGCATCGCGTCGACTGCGCGAACGCGATGGCGCTCACCACCGACCAGTCGCAGCGTGTGATCGACGTCGAGTGGGCGGGCATCGACGACTCGCACACCTTCGTTGCCGCGGTCGAAGTGGTCGCGCTCGACCGCACGCGCCTCTTGCGCGACGTCGCCAACGCGCTGTCCGACCAGCGCGTGAACATCGTGTCGTGCACCACCCACACGGGCAGCGACCGCGTGGCTCGCATGCGATTCGAGTTCGAGTTCTCCGACCCCGGCCACCTGCAGTCGATGCTGACGATGATCAAGAACATCGACGGCGTGTACGACGCTTACCGACTGGTGCCGGGTCAATCCGACGTCGCTGCCGACGACGACATCGCCTCCACGCACCCGTCAGCGAATTAGCCTTGACGCGTGCCGACGTTCTCCACTAGTCCCGGCACCCGCGACATCTTGGCGCCCGAGTCGGGCCGCTGGCGAAGTTTTCAGCAGTTGTTCGCCGACGTCGTCGAGCCGGCGGGGTACTCGCACATCATCCCGCCGATGTTCGAGGATCTCGGCGTCTTTCTGCGAGTGGGCGAGACCACCGAAATCGTCACGAAGGAGATGTACGACTTCGAGGACAAAGGCGGCCGGCGTGTCGCGCTGCGGCCCGAGCAGACGGCGAGCGTGTGCCGGGCCTTCGTCGAGCACCGGCCCGTCACACCGTGGAAGGTGTGGTACGGCGGACCGAACTTCCGTTACGAAAAGCCCCAGCAAGGCCGCTACCGGCAGTTCGACCAAGTCGGCATCGAGGTGCTCGGCGCCGACGACCCGCAGCTTGACGCCGAAGTGATCGCCTTGGCGATGCAGTTCTATTCACGACTCGGTTTGCAAAAGGTCGAGCTCTCGATCAACTCGCTCGGCGACTCCGGCGATCGCGACCGCTACGCCGCGGCGCTGCGCACCCACTTTTCGTCGAACCTCGATGCGCTGTCGGCCGAGAGCAAAGCCACGCTGGAGCGCAATCCGCTGCGCGTGCTCGATTCCAAGCGCCCCGAAGATGCGGCGCTCATCGCCGCCGCACCGAAGATGGCCGACCACCTGAGTGCCGAAGCCGCCGCGCACTTCGGGCAGGTGCAAGACGCGTTGCGTTCGTCGGGCGTCGAGTTCGTCGTGAACGACCGGCTCGTGCGCGGGCTCGACTACTACCGACGCACCACGTTCGAGTTCGTGTCGACGGCGCTCGCCGCGGCGCACACCGCGATCGGCGGCGGCGGTCGCTACGACGGGCTCGTCGCCGAACTCGGCGGTCCGGAAACCCCGGGCATCGGCTTTGCGCTCGGGCTCGACCGCACGCTCCTGGCCTGCGATGCCGAGGGTGTCTTTGCTCCTCCCGCGTCGCGCGTGGAGGTGTTCGTGGTCGACATCACCGGCGGGGCACAAGCCACTGCGATCTGCACGGCGCTTCGGGCCGCTGGCATCGGGTCTGACCGCGCCTACGAGGGTCGTCGGATGAAGGCGCAAATGAAGGTCGCTGACCGGTCCGGCGCGCGACTCGCCGTGATCATCGGTGACGACGAACTCACCGCGAATACCGCGATCATCCGTACGATGGAAGGCGGCTCGCAGCAGACGGTGCAGCGCGACGATCTCGTCGCCAGCGTGCGCCGAGCGCTCGGCCGCTGACTCCCCATGACGACCTCCACCACACTGCGAACGCACGCCTGCGGCGAACTCAACGCGTCGCACATCGGCACCACGGTGCGCCTCGCAGGTTGGGTGGCGCGTCGCCGCGAGCACGGCGACAAGTTGGCGTTCGTCGACCTGCGCGACTACTCGGGCGTCATGCAGTGCGTCATCGACGACGGCGCCGATGCTCGCAGCGAGTGGGTGGTGCAAATCGAGGGAACCGTCACGGCGCGACCCTCGGGCACCGTCAACACCAACTTGTCGACGGGCGAAGTTGAGCTCACCAACTGCACGCTCACCGTGCTGAACGCGGCCGAACCGCCGCCGTTCCCGATCGACCAGCGTGCCGACGAAGTCGACGAGAACATCCGTCTCAAGTACCGCTACCTCGACATCCGCCGCGAGCGAATGCAGCGCAACCTGCGCCTTCGCGCCAGCGTGAACTCCGCCATCCGCGCCGCGATGGACGACCAGGGCTTCGTCGAAGTTGAGACTCCGCTGCTCATGCCGTCGACGCCGGAGGGCGCCCGCGAGTTCCTCGTGCCGTCGCGCAAGGAGCCTGGCTCGTTCTACGCGTTGCCGCAATCGCCGCAGCTGTGGAAGCAGTTGCTCATGGTCGCCGGTCTCGACCGCTACTACCAGATCGCGCGTTGCTTGCGCGACGAAGACCTGCGTGCCGACCGCCAATACGAGTTCACTCAGCTCGACGCCGAGATGAGCTTCGTCGGCAAAGACGACGTGCTGAACGCCATCTCGCGCGCCGTCATGGCCGCAGCGAAAGCGGCGACCGGCGAAACGCCGCCGCCGATCGAGCGCATCACGTGGCACGACGCGATGAACCGCTTCGGCTCCGACAAGCCTGACCTGCGTTTCGGCATGGAGCTCGTCGAACTGACGCCGGTGTTCGCCGGCACGGGCTTCAAGGCGTTCGCCTCGGCCGCCTGTATCAAGGGCCTGCGCGTCGACGCCGCCACGTATCCCGAGGCCGCGGCGATGGGCCGCAACAAGCTCGACCAGATGACCGATCGCGCCAAGCAGCTCGGCGCCAAGGGCCTCGTGTGGATGAAGGTCGGCGACGCCGGCGCGCTCGACTCGCCGGTGGCGAAGTTTCTCTCCGACGCGGAGAAGTCGGCGCTGGTTTCCGCGCTCGGCGCGACCGCCGGCGACCTCTTGTTGCTCGTGGCCGACGAGTGGAGCACCACGTGCACGGTGCTCGGGCAGCTGCGCAACGACATCGCCCGCCCGCCGGTGCACGAAGGCCCCTATCGATACGTGTGGGTCGTCGACTTCCCGTTGTTCGTCGGCGTCAACCCGACGACGAAAAAGCCGCAACCAGGACACCACCCGTTCTGTCATCCGCACCCCGACGACCTCGCCAAGATGGAAACCGATCCGCTCAACGTTCGCGCGCTGGCCTACGACCTCGTGCTGAACGGTTGGGAACTCGGCTCAGGCTCGATTCGTATCCACGAACCGGAACTGCAGCGACGCGTGTTCCAGTTGCTCGGCATCGACGACGAGACCGCCGACCGCAAGTTTGGTTTCTTCCTGCAGCCGTTCAAGTACGGAGCCCCGCCGCACGGCGGCTTCGCCTTCGGTGTCGATCGCCTCGTCGCGATCCTTGCCGGAGAAGAGAACATTCGCGAAGTCATCGCCTTCCCCAAGACGCAGTCGGGCCTCGACCCGATGACCAACGCACCCGGCCCTGTCGAAGCGACGCAGCTCGGCGAACTCGGCTTGCGCACGCTGCCAAAGCCAGCGAACTGATCACTGCGCACGCTGCCAAAACCAGCGAACTGATCGCAGCGCGGTCTGCCCGCACGAGCGTCCTGACCTAGCGTCGTGGTGCGCACCAGGCGCCGCACCATGACCGAGCCGCACGACGATCTCTTCACGCAGTCGGCGATCAACTCGCTGCGCGAGCAAGCACCGCTGGCCGCGAGACTGCGGCCGCGCACGATCGACGACATCGTCGGACAACGGCATTTGCTCGGGCCGAGCGGTCCGCTTCGACGCCTGATCGAGTCTGACCGCTTGTCGTCGATCATCTTGTGGGGGCCGCCGGGCACCGGCAAGACCACGGTCGCCGAAGTCATCGCGGCGATGACCAAGCGAGAGTTCGTGCGTCTTTCCGCGGTGACATCGGGGGTCAAGGATGTTCGCGAAGTGATCGAAGCGGCGCAACGCCGGTTGGGGGAGCATCAACGACGCACCATCGTGTTCGTCGACGAGATCCACCGCTTCAACGCCGCACAGCAGGACTCGCTCTTGCCCGCGGTGGAGGCCGGCCTCATCACGTTGATCGGCGCGACGACGGAGAACCCGTTCTTCGAGGTCAACGCACCGTTGCGCAGCAGGTCGACGTTGCTGCGGCTCGAACCGTTGAGTGCCAACGACATCGGCGAATTGCTCGACCGCGGCGCGGCTGCTGAGCACGCGAAGCTCGACGCCGACGCGCGCACTTTGGTGGTGGAACGCAGCGGGGGAGACGGTCGCCAAGCACTCACGTCGCTGGAGGTCGCGATCGCCTTGGCCCCCGACAAGCACGTGACGGTCGAGCACGCCGAAGCTGCGTTGTCGACGAGCGCCCTGCGGTACGGCCGAGACGACCATTACGACGTGGTGTCGGCGTTGATCAAGAGCATGCGGGCCAGCGACGAGAAGTCGGCGCTCTTCTGGCTGGCACGGATGATCGAGGCCGGCGACGACCCGCGCTTCATCGCGCGGCGGTTGATCGTGTTCGCCAGCGAAGACGTGGGTCTCGCCGACGCCACGTCGTTGACGACCGCGGTGGCGGCCGCCCAGGCGGTGGAACACGTCGGTCTGCCCGAGGCGCGGTACAACCTGGCGCACGCAGTGATGCACTTGTCGAACGCGCCGAAGAGTCGGGCGGTCACCGACGCGATCGAAGCGGCCCGCGAGTCGCTGCTCAGCGGCGCGTCGATCGAAGTACCGGAGCATCTGCGTGACGGAAACTCGCCGCACGGGTCCGTGATTCCGCCCCGACGGTACGATTGAAGCGGTCATGTTTCGCCGACTCTTCTGGTTCGTTCTCGGTGCCCTCGCGGCGCTC
>DAIPHP010000075.1:0-5880 GCA_036771295.1 Ilumatobacteraceae bacterium | reverse complement strand
CAGTGTCCTTGAACGGGTCGCCGACGGTGTCGCCGATGACCGCGGCCTTGTGCGGATCGGAACCCTTGCCGCCGTGGTGACCGTCTTCGATGTACTTCTTCGAGTTGTCCCATGCACCGCCGGCGTTGCTCAAGTAGTTGGCCATGAGCTGACCCGTGAGGATGACGGCCGCCAGGAACGCGCCGAGCGCGAAGTAGTTGATGCCGAAGCCGACGATCACCGGCGTCAGCACTGCGAGCAGTGCCGGGGTGGTGAGCTCGCGCAGCGACGCCGCGGTGCAGATGTCGATGACCGGGCCGTAGTCGGGCTTCTTGGTGCCCGCCATGATGCCGCCGTCCTTGAACTGCTTGCGTACTTCTTGCACGACGACGCCGGCCGAGCGGCCGACCGCGCGAATCGCGAGCGCCGAGAACATGAACGCGATCGAACCGCCGATCAAGAGACCGATGAAGGTCTTCACGTCGGCGACGTTGATCTGAGTGCGCAGGTCGCTGAAGATGGCGTCACCCTTGATGCCCTCTTTGGCGAAGCCGAGTTCGCCGGCGATCGTCTCGATGTACGAGGCAAAGAGCGCGACGGCGGCGATGACCGCCGAACCAATCGCAAAGCCCTTGGTGACGGCCTTCGTGGTGTTGCCCACCGCGTCGAGACCGACCATGATCTTGCGCGGTTCGCCCTGGAATTCGCCGGCCATTTCGGCGATTCCTGCTGCGTTGTCGGCGACCGGGCCGAAGGTGTCTTCGGAGACGATCACGCCCGTGGTGGCGAGCATGCCCATGCCGCACAGCGCCACGAGATACAGCGAGAGCTGCACGTTGCCGCCGCCGAGCCACAGCGTGGCGCCGAGCGAAACTGCGATGCAGATGATTGCGTAGACCGACGACTCGAGACCCACTGCGGTGCCCGAGAGCACCACGGTTGCCGGACCGGTTTCGGCCGACTCGGCGATTTCTTCGACCGGGCCGTACTCGGTGCCGGTGAAGTACTCGGTGAGTCGGCTCAGCACTTGGGCCAGGATCAGACCGATCAGCACCGCGCCGAACACGCGCCAGCCGATTCCTGACATCGTGACTTCGGCACCGGCGTGGCCGATGCTGCCCTTGGCCGGGTTGCCGACGTAGGTCACCGCGAGGGCGAGCGTGCCGATCACGGTGATGATGCCGGCGGTGAGGAAGCCGCGGTTGATCGGCTTCAACGCGTTCAGTTCGCCTTCCTTCGCGCGCACGGCGAACACGCCGGCGATCGAGGCGATCACGCCGATGGCGCGAGCCGCCAGCGGGAACACCAAGCCGAGAGCGGGGTTGAGACCGATCGAGTTGAACGCGGCCACACCGAGGATGATCGAGGCGACGAGCGTTACTTCGTAGCTCTCGAACAAGTCGGCTGCCATGCCGGCGCAGTCGCCGACGTTGTCACCCACGTTGTCGGCGATCACGGCGGGGTTGCGCGGGTCGTCCTCAGGAATCCCGGCTTCGACTTTTCCGACCAAGTCGGCGCCGACGTCGGCGGCCTTCGTGAAGATGCCGCCACCGACGCGCAAGAAGAGCGCGATCAGCGAGCCGCCGAAACCGAAACCGACGAGCATCGCCGACGAGGTGTTCTGGAACAGCGCGATGATCACGGTCGCGCCGAGCAGACCCAAACCGACGGTGAACATGCCGGCCACGCCACCGGTGCGGAAAGCAACTTCGAGCGCTTCGCGCATCGACCCGCGACGGGCCGCCGCGGCGGTACGCACGTTTCCGCGCGTCGCGAGCGTCATGCCGATGTAGCCGGTGAGACCCGAGGCCACGCAGCCGAGCAAGAACGCGATGGTGCGGAAGACACCCGACGACACGAAGCCCAGGGCTTCTTCACCGGACGGCTTCTCGATGGCCACCGAGGTGACGAACACGATGATCGCTACCGGCACGAGGATGATGCCAATCGTGCGGAACTGGCGCTTCAAGTAGGCGAGGGCGCCCACCTGGATCGCGCCGGCGATCTCCTTCATCTTGGCGGTGCCCTCGTCCTGGGCCATTACCGACTTTGCGAGGAAGAAACCGACGGCAATCGCGAGCAGCGAGGCCGCCCCCGAGAGTGCAAGCACCAGCCATTCGCCACCCTTCAGGGTGAAGTCCTGCCAGCCGCCTTCAGATGCCAAAAGAGCAGTCACGTGTGATCATTCCTCGCTACGAAGTGGGGCCGCCCAAGGGCAGATCCCCGATTTATGGGTCCGAATGAGTGTAGAGAATCTGCGCCCCGTGCCGTGAATCGCCTCTCGGCGGGAGGTTCGGGTCTGGGGCCGGTGAGACGGGCATCACGCCGGCAGTCGCAATGTGGAGTTCTGGGTCGGGGAGGCGCACAACTAGCGTTCGTTTTCGGTCAGACGCCAAACATGAGCACCATCGAAGCACCCAGCCGCAAGCCGGTGAGCGGAACCGCTACTACCACGCGCCGCCGCAAGCCCTTCTTGCTCGATCTGTACTCCACGGCCGTCGGCAAGAAGTACGCGATGGCCATTTCGGGAGTCGCACTCATGGGTTTCGTGCTTTTCCACATGATCGGCAACTTGAAGATGTATTTCGGCGCCGCGGAACTCAACGAGTACGCGGAGTTCTTGAAGAAGCTGCTCTACCCGCTGGCACCGAAAGAGTCGGTGCTCTGGATCCTGCGCATCGGCCTGATCGGCATGCTCGCCCTGCACCTGCACGCGGCGTGGTCGCTGACGGTGCTCAACCGCAAGGCCCGCCCGGTGAAGTACCAGAGCGCGCGCGACTACCAAGAAGCGTCGCTGGCGAGTCGCTCGATGCGCATCTCGGGAATCGTCGTCGCCCTGTTCATCGTGTGGCACTTGCTCGACCTCACTTTCGGCGTGGTGAACACCATCGGTGCTGACGGCGAGTTCGTGCGAGCCGAGGTGTACGCCAACGTGGTGCGCAGCTTCGAGCGCTGGCCCGTCGCGATCTTCTACATCGTCGCGAACCTCCTGCTCGGCCTGCACTTGTCGCACGGCGCATGGAGCATCTTCCAGTCGCTGGGCTGGAACAACCCCAGGTTCAACGCATGGCGAACGGCGTTCGCGCGGGGTTTTGCCGCGATCGTCGTGATCGGCAACGTGTCGTTCCCGGTCGCGGTGCTGATCGGAGTCGTCAGTGTCTGACCGCGAAGCGACCCGCAAGATGATCCAAGAATCAACGAGGTGACGTCATGACGATGCTGCAAGACCGACCCGCCACCGACAGCAAGCTGGCGTCGAAAGTGCCCGCTGGCGTGCTCGCCGACAAGTGGGACAACTTCAAGGCCGACGCCAAGTTGGTCAACCCCAACAACAAGCGCAAGTTCAAGGTCATCGTCGTGGGCACCGGTCTTGCCGGCGCGTCGGCGGCGGCGACGCTCGCCGAATTGGGCTACCAAGTCGACGCCTTCACCTTCCACGACTCGCCGCGCCGCGCGCACTCCATTGCGGCGCAAGGCGGCATCAACGCGGCAAAGAACTACCAAGGCGACGGCGACAGCGTGCACCGCTTGTTCACCGACACCATCAAAGGCGGCGACTTCCGTTCGCGAGAAGCGAACGTGTACCGATTGGCCCAAGTGTCGGTCAACATCATCGACCAGATGGTCGCCCAAGGCGTGCCGTTCGCCCGCGAGTACGGCGGACTGCTCGACAACCGCAGTTTCGGCGGTGCGCAAGTGAGCCGCACGTTCTACGCCCGCGGCCAGACGGGTCAGCAGCTGCTGCTCGGTGCGTACCAGCAGCTCGCGCGACAGATCGGCCTCGGCGGCGTGCGGTTGTTCAACCGTTGCGAACTCGTCGACGTCGTGGTGATCGACGGGCGCGCGTCGGGCATCGTGGTGCGCGACCTGCTGACCGGCGAAGTCACCAGTCACGCCGCGCACGCCGTGGTGCTCGCCACCGGCGGATACGGCAACGTCTACTTCCTCTCCACCAACGCGATGAATTGCAACGTCACTGCCGCGTGGCGCGCGCACCGTCGCGGCGCGTACTTCGCCAACCCGTGCTACACGCAGATTCACCCGACGTGCATCCCGCAGGCCGACGAGACACAGTCGAAGCTCACGCTGATGAGCGAGTCATTGCGCAACGACGGCCGCGTGTGGGTGCCGAAGAACGCCGACGAGAAGCGCCCGGCGCACCAGATTCCGGAAGCTGACCGCGACTACTACTTGGAGCGCCTCTACCCGTCGTACGGCAACTTGGCGCCGCGCGACATCTCGTCGCGCGCGGCCAAGCGCCTCGTCGACAGGGGCCAAGGCGTCGGCCCGCTGAAGAACGGCGTGTACCTCGACTTCTCTGCCGCGATCAACCGTCTCGGTCGCAACGTGGTGGAAGAGCGCTACGGAAACCTCTTCGAGATGTACGAACGCATCGCCGGAGAGAACCCCTACGAAGTGCCGATGCGCATCTACCCGGCGACCCACTACACGATGGGCGGATTGTGGGTCGACTACGAGTTGCAGACGACGATCCCGGGTCTGTACGCCGCGGGCGAAGCGAACTTCTCCGACCACGGCGCGAACCGCCTCGGCGCGAGCGCCCTGATGCAGGGTCTTGCTGACGGCTACTTCGTGCTGCCGTACACGATCAGCAACGGGTTGGCGCCGCTCCTGAACAAGACCGTGCCCGGTACCGACCACCCCGAGTTCAAGCGCGTCGAAGCAGAGGCCCGCGACCGTTACCGCGCCTACGTGAACGTGAAGGGCACGCGCTCACCCGATTGGTTCCATCGCGAACTCGGCAAGATCATCTGGGACTACTGCGGCATGGAGCGTGACCGCAACGGCCTGGAGAAGGCGATCAGCGAGATTCCGGCGTTGTACGAGGAATTCAAGAAGGACCTGCGCGTCACCGGTTCGGCTGAGGGCGTCAACCAGACGCTGGAGAAGGCCGGCCGCGTCGACGACTTCTTCCAACTGGGCATGCTCATGTGCAAGGACGCGTTGACTCGCGAAGAAAGCTGCGGAGGTCACTTCCGCGTCGAGTACCAAACCGACGACGGCGAAGCCAAGCGCGACGACGAGAACTTCTGCCACGTCTCGGCCTGGGAGTGGAGCGGCGACGCTTCGAATGCCCGCCTGCACGAAGAAGAGCTCGCGTTCGAGACCATCAAGTTGGCGACGAGGAGCTACAAGTGAGCCGCACGCTGAAGAACCTCACGCTCAAGGTGTGGCGCCAAGCCGGCCCGAACGACGAGGGCCATTTCGAGACTCACGTGATCGAGTCGATCACCGACGAGGCATCGTTCCTGGAGATGCTCGACGTGCTGAATGAGCGACTGATCGCCAAGGGCGAGGAAGCCGTCGTCTTCGACCACGACTGTCGCGAAGGAATCTGCGGCACGTGCTCGTTGATGATCAACGGCCAGGCGCACGGCCCTCAGCGAGCCACCACCACGTGCCAGCTGCACATGCGGTCGTTCAACAGCGACGACACGATCGTGATCGAGCCGTGGCGTGCCGGCGCGTTTCCGATCATCAAGGACTTGATGGTCGATCGTTCGGCGTTCGACCGCATCGTCGAAGCCGGCGGATTCATCACCGCGCCCACCGGCGGCGCGCCCGACGCCAACCTCATCCCGGTGCCCAAGCCGGTGGCCGATGCCGCCATGGACTCCGCCGCCTGCATCGGTTGCGGAGCGTGCGTGGCAGCGTGCCCGAACGGTGCAGCCAACTTGTTCGTCGGCGCGAAGATCTCGCACCTCAACCTGCTGCCGCAAGGCCAAGCCGAACGCTTCAAGCGAGCCGAGGCGATGGTCGACACGATGGACGAACATTTTGGTTCGTGCACCAACCACGGCGAGTGCTCGGCGGCGTGCCCGAAAGAAATTTCGCTCGACGTGATCGCGCTGATGAACAAGGACTACCGCTCGGCGAAAT
>DAIPHP010000074.1:0-5995 GCA_036771295.1 Ilumatobacteraceae bacterium | reverse complement strand
CGCTGATCGATGCGGGCAAAGTGAGCGAGCGTTATCTGCCGCTCACGCTCGAGTTCGTACCGCAGATCGGCAACGGTCACGAGTCGCTCGTCGGCAGTTCCGGTGAAGCTGGTGGTCTGGGTCATGGTCATGTTCGTATCACTCCCGTCGGGATTGTCAAGTCGGGTCGCCGAACGACCGAAGCCTGTCCTGAAAGTGTGTGACGCAGGAGACGACTCTGGAAGTCAGCCCGCCAACTGATGGCCCTGCGCGAGGTGTTTAGTTGGTGTCGGGCACCCAGTTGCCGTGGAAGCCGTTCGGCACGCGAACCGGTAGATGCACCACCGCGACCGGATCGTCGGTGATCGCTTGGGCGTCGAAGATCGCGAGGTCTGACGTGTCGTTCTGCGTGTCGTGGCGAAGGGCGATGACCCAGCCGTCGTCCTCGGACTTTGCGGCCTCGCGCGCGACGAACACCGGCTCGCCGTATCCGTAGCGCGGCTGATCGTCGCGGCGCTGCACCGAGCCCGTCTCGACGTCGGTCTTGATCAGCGAGTCTTGGGCAAAACCCGTCCCGATACCCGACGAGTAACCGAAGCGGTAGCGACGGCCTGTCAGTGACTCGTTGATTCGCGGGAACTCCTGCGGACGTCCGTCGATGACGTGTTCTGTCGCGGCACCGGTCTTTGCGTTGAGGCGCCAGCGCGTCAGCACCGGATCGCCTTCGTTTGGTCCGCGACGGTCGCGGTCGAAGACTCGCGGGTGTCGCACCGCGTCCAGCACCACTTCGTCGCCGTCGTCGTACGCGTTCATCGGGTGGAAGAAATAGCACGGGTCGATTGGCACCCACGTGATGTCGCCGGCCGCACCGTCGCGCGGCAGCAGACCGACGCGTGCCTCGTAGTTGTGGTCCCAGAAGTACGGGAAGCGCACACCCTTCATCGCGGAATCGAGGTTGAACACACACGGAAGATCGAACACGAGCGCGTACTTCTCGGTGATGGCCACATCGTGCAGCATCGGGCCGCCCGGTAGCGGGATGTCGACGTGCTTGCGAACGCGTCCGTCGGTGCCGACGACCAAGTACTGCACTTGGTTGCCCCACGCCCAGTAGTACGCCATGACGTGCAACTCGCCAGTCTTCGGATCACGCTTCGGGTGCGCCGAGAATGCGTGCGGCAACGTGCCGCCAAAGTTGGAGACGCGAACCGTGTCGAGCTCGTAACTCAACTCGACCGGAGCAGAGCCACCCTCGACGATGGCGTAGGTGCGGCCGGCATGCCCGATCACGTTGGTGTTCGCCGAGAAGGAAGCGTGACCGTCCGGCCAGTCCGACGGTGGAGGAGTTCCGCCGAGCACGTCGCAAACGTCTTTCGTGCGCACCCAGCGGTTGCGGTACCACGCGGCCCGACCTTCGTCGAGTCGCACGCCGTGCACCATGCCGTGTCCCAAGAACCAGTGATACGACTTCTCGTCGACGCTGCCGGCCGGGTTCGGCCCGTTGCGCAAGTACCGGCCGGTGAGTTCAGCGGGGATCGTGCCCGTCACGCGCAGGTCAGAGACGGTCACTTCCTCGTGCACCGGGGCGAGATTGTTGGCGAGATACGGATTCGACGAAGTGCGCTCGACTGTTGTCACGACTGCCTCCCAGTAGACGTATCGCGAGCGTACTTGACGATGTCAAGTCAGGAAGCCGCGGTATCCGTTCTGGGCCACTTCGGCACATTTTTGGGCGTATGCAGGGAAGCCCGGCAACGGCATGAACACGCGCGGTTTGCCTGGCACGTTCGCCCCCAGGTACCAGGAGCTGCACGAGGTGTAGAGCGTCATACCGGCGACGGTGTTCACGTGTTGCACCCAAGAGTCTTGCGCTGCGGAATCTGCCTCGATCGTCGCCTTGCCGTTCGACTTCATCCACGCGAGACACTCCGTGATCCACTCCACGTGGTGCTCGATCGAGACGATCATGTTCGTGAGCACTGAGGGGCTGCCTGGGCCAGTGACGGTGAACAGGTTCGGAAACCCGTGCACGCCCAGACCGAGGTAGTTCACCGGCCCGGCCGACCATGCGTCGCGCAATCGTCGGCCATCGCGTCCGATGATGTCGATCTTCTCGATTGCGCCGGTCATGGCGTCGAACCCGGTGGCAAAGACGATCGCGTCGAACTCGTGCTCGACGGTAGAACACCTGGCCGCGCCGTCAGTGCTGTCACTGGCGGGTGAACCGAGCACGATGCCGCGCTCCGTGAACCGCTCGATCGGCTGTTCGCGCAGGTCGACGAGCGAAACGTTCGCCCGGTTGAACGTGTCGTAGTAATCGGTGTCGACGCACAGTCGCTTGCAGCCGATCACCGACTCGGGCGTCAACTTGCGGGCTGTCTCGGGGTCGCGCACGATGCTGCGAATCTTGTCGCGGACGAAATCGGCGATCAGTCGGTTCGACTCCGGGTTCGTGAGTGCGTCGTTGAACGCGCCGAGAAAGAGCAAGCCGCCCTTCTGCCAGCGAGCTTCGAGTGCCGCCCGCCGCTCGTCGTCGGACACCTCGCGCGCGCCGTAGGGGCCGGTCGGCGTGTCGCCGCCGAGTGCCGCACGGGTCATGCTGTTCTTTCGCCGGAACTCCTTGTAATCGGCCTTGATGCCCGCGACGTACGACGGGTCGAGCTTCTGGTTCCGCGCAGGGATCGAGTACGCGGGTGTTCGCTGCAGAACGGTGAGATGCGCAGCCTGCGACGCGATGACCGGAACCGACTGGATTCCAGAAGAACCGGTGCCAATCACCGCCACACGCTGACCGGAGAAGTCGACACCCTCTTTCGGCCAAGCGCCGGTGTGGTACGTGCGGCCAGAAAACAAGTGGTCGTCGACGAAGCGCGGCTTGTTCGCCGAAGAGAGACAGCCCGTCGCGAGCACCACGAAACTGGCTGACGTCGTCGCCTCGTGTTGCGCACTCACGACATTGGCGGAGTTCGATGTCGTGCCGGATGGTCGTGTAGTCACGAGCCACGTGTCGTCTTGCCAACGAAGTGACTCGACGTTCGTGTCGAACACCATGTCGCGTCGCAGATCGAAACGTTCGGCGACATGTTCGGCGTAGCGGAGAATCTCCGGCTGGGTCGCGTACTTCTCTGACCATTCCCACTCTTGTTGCAGGTCGTCGGAGAATTGATACGAGTACTCGAGGCTCGGCACGTCGCAGCGGGCACCCGGATAGCGGTTCCAATACCAAGTGCCGCCGACACCTGAACCGCGTTCGAACACCACGGCGGTGAACCCGGCGCTGCGCGCACGGTGCAACATGTACATGCCGGCGAATCCTGCGCCGACGATGACGACGTCGACCGCTGCCGGGGCCGTGCGCCCTGCCGCTTCCATGCGTCAATTGTTGCCGAAGAGCACTACGGTGTGGCAACGGACCGATCGACATGAGCGCCGACCACAACCGCCCGCCGAGACTGATCGACAACATGCGTGGTGTTCGCTACGGCGAAGTGATACCGGTGTACTTGCGCGAAGACGGCCTGCACGCCGAGGTGTACGGCACGCAGATGCTCAACGATTGTCCGCAGCACCTGTGGGAGAAGCTCGACGCGGCAGCAATCGCAAAAGAGATGGGTGCGGTGTTCGTGAAACTCAACGGCCCGCGGCGCTGGTTGCTCGACGGTCTCGGCACGAAGGTCGCAGCAGTCGAACCAGTGATCAGAGAATTCGGCGGCATCCAGTTTCGACGAATCGCCGTCATTCCGCTCGGCGACAAGCCCGGAGCCGGGCCCTACAACGAGAACAAAGTCAACCGCGGTTCGGTGTTCTTCTTCGACGCCGGCAAGCCGGTCTACGAATTGGTCGATCCGAACGGCAAGGCGTTCGTCATGCAAGCGCTGTGCATGGGAGTCGATCCTGAGATGAGCGAAGACGCGCTTCCTACGCTCGGCGAGAGGTTGAAGATGCCTGCCGGGTGGTCGTATCGCGTCCGCGTGCCGGAGTCGGAGATCGTCGTCGACACCACGCAGTCACTCGCGACGGTGCTGCAGGACGAGTTCGAGAACTCTTACACGTTGCCGTACTAGTCGGCTGCGACGATGTTGCCGACGCTCGGCTCGACGCGCCCGGCGACGAGATCGTCGTAGAGTTCGCGAATCGCGCTTGCGCCGACGGTGTGACGAATCGTCATCCAGCGGGTGCTGCTCTCGATGAAAACGCCGAGTGCTTCGTTGATGCGCAAGTTGAGCTCGTCACGACCGAACTCCTTGCCGCGCTTGGCGAGTTGAGACGGGGCGAAGAAGAACTCCGGCTTCGGCGGCGGTACATCGGCCCCGGCGCGCTGGGCATCCCAGTGGGTCGCACCGACGCTGCACGAGTGCTTCACCGAGCCGGCGAGCGCGCGATGTACGTTGCCGACGATGCTCGGGTTACCTGCCATGTCGACCACGATCGTCGGCACGTTCGTGATGGCGGACACCTCGTCGTAGGTGATGACCGAGTCGTACTCGCCGAGACCTGAGGTGAACGCCGCATTCTTTGAGGACGTGAGGCCGACGACGTCGAGATCCGAGAAACGCTGCACGCAGTGGGCGAGGGCGATCGACGTCTTGCTCGATGCGCTCGTGATCACGACCTGTTCGGCCCCGAAGTTCTCTCGCTCACGGAGAAAGTCTTCGAGCAGGTAGGAGGTGAGAAAAAGCCCGCGAAGAATGAGGATTGCATCGTCATGCGGGGTCGGGTCGGCACGGTCAAAGCTGCGATACGCCATGGCATGCTTCTCGCGCCACGGTGCCGCGTCGACGAATCCGCCGCGTGACGACGACGCATTCACGACGTGGTGATCACCGAGCGGGAAGAAGCCGAAGTACCGTCCGCCCACTGCGATGTCGGCATTCTTCGAGGCCGACACGACTCCGAACCCCATCACAGGCAGGCGACCCCAGCCAGACTCGGCAGGGAAGAAGCCCCAGTAGTCGAGCATGTCGCCGCTCAAGGCGTAGCTCACGTTGTTCGACGTCAACGCCGCACGTTCGAGCTTCAACACGACCTGGCCTTCGGCAAGTTCGGTCGGCGCGCTCGTTTCGACGACGCGAGTAGAGCGAATGTCGCGGCGGTCGATCTCGAGGTGCACGTCAGCCTTGCGTGATCGAGTCCATCGATGCACGAACGCCCATCACGAACGCCTCTCCGGCCGCGTATGAAGGAAGCGACGAGACGACGCTCTGCAGGTGCTCGCGCGAGGAGACCGGAACGAACTGAACGGTGTCCCATTTGCGGCCGTCGCCGATGATCGTGCCTTCCGCGGAGAGATTGACGGCGCCCGGGATTTCTCGGAAAGCGGCGGCGCGATCGCTCGTACGTCGTACCACCATCACCACGAGACGATCGTCGTCCGATTTCGGTCGGCCGCGCTGGTCGAGCGACGAGTCTTCGGGTCGGCAACACACGATGATGGTGCGTTGCATACCGGCAGCTTTGTGCACGTGCTTGTCGGAAAAGTCCTTGCGTGATTGCATGTCGATGAACGACTTGCGAGTCGCGTAGCGAACGATTGCGATGCGGTCCCAATCCTCGTCGCCTTCGCGGTTGCTGATGACGTCACCAACGAACACGATCGTCGCCCCGATTTTCGCCAGGATCGATGCCGGGTTGTAGCGGTCGTCGGCTTCGCGACCGCTGATGGGCTTGTCGACGCCGGCATCTTCGGTGTACTGCGCGATGTCGTGGTACTTCATCAAGTTGACCATGTAGATCGGCCCGTCGTGTTCCGGCGGGCGGGTGGCGAGATGCACGCCGTACTCCTTGTCGATGGTGCCGTACTTGTGCTTCAGTCGTGGAGCGTCTGACATGTCAACCTGCCTCGGCGGCGAGAGTAGTTAGCCTGACCGTTGGGCGAAGAGTCAGGGACACGACGCTCGCAAAACGCTTGGCTCCCGTAGCTCAGTTGGATAGAGCGACGGTTTCCTAAACCGCAGGTCGCAGGTTCGATTCCTGCCGGGAGCGCCAGCGAATCACTCGCAAAAGAATCGCCGAAGCC
>DAIPHP010000073.1:0-6239 GCA_036771295.1 Ilumatobacteraceae bacterium | reverse complement strand
AATCGCTGCTCGCGTGGCAGGTGTTCTCCGGCGCGCTCATCCCGCCCGCCTGACCTTTGCGGCCGGTCTCGCCGCTCTCAGCACCCACTACGGTGGCGTCGTGACGCGCAGCATTCCCAGCACCCACACCGGCAGCCTCCCCCGCCCGGACGACCTCATCAAGACCATGTGGGCACTCGGCGACGGGGTGCCCGTCGACCCCGCCAAGCTCGAATCGCGCTTCCACACCGCGATCGACGAGATCGTGAAGAAGCAGATCGACGCGGGCGTCACCGTCATCAACGACGGTGAGATGACCAAACCGTCGTACGCCACCTACGTGAAAGACCGGCTCTCGGGCTTCAACGGCGAGAGCGTTCGCAACTACCACTTTCAAGACCTCGTCGACTATCCGCGCAGCGCCGAGGCCGTCAACGAGAACCCCGGCCGCCAGAAGCGCAATGCCCCGGCGTGCACCGGACCGATCGAGGTGATCGACAAGCGTTCTGCCGTTCGCGACATGGAGTGGCTGTCGGCCGCGGCAAAGAAGCACGGCCACGAGCAGATCTTCACCAGCGCGGCTTCGCCCGGTGTGATCTCGATCTTCTTCGCCAACCAGCACTACAAGACGCAGGAAGAGTACGTGTTCGCCATCGCCGAAGCGATGCGCTTCGAGTACGAGGCAATCGCCAACTCGGGCGCCGTCGTGCAACTCGACTGCCCCGACCTGGCGATGGGCAGGCACTCCGCCTATGCCTCGCTCTCGCTCGAAGAGTTCCGCAAGACGATCGCGCTCAACATCGAAGCGCTCAACCACGCGGTCCGCAACATTCCCGAGCAGCAGTTGCGCATGCACTTGTGCTGGGGCAACTACCCCGGCCCGCACAATCACGACGTGCCCGTGAAAGACATCATCGACATCGTGTGGAAGGCCAAGCCGCCGACGGTGCTCTTCGAAGGAGCCAACCCGCGGCACGCCCACGAGTGGCACGTGCTGAAAGAACTCGGCGTACCGAAGCACAAGACCATCTGCCCCGGCGTGATCGAGCCGCAGTCGAACTACATCGAGCACCCGGAACTCATCGCCCAACGGCTCATGCAATGGGCGCAGGTCGTCGAACCCGAGCGGCTCATGGCCGGTGTCGACTGCGGGTTCTCCGTGCACGTCGGCATCAAGAACATCGACCCCGACGTCGTGTTCTCCAAGCTCGCCTCGCTCGCCGAAGGGTGCGAGCGCGCCGGAGCCCGGCTCTTTCGCTAGTCGTCGACGCACCCCGCGCGCGGGCAGACCCGCGTCGAGCGTCTGAGAGAAACGAAAGACCCTGGCCCACCGGAGTGGAACCAGGGTCCTCGTCGCGCGACGTTGCCGTCGCGTGCAATACAGCGGGTCAAGCGACCCGAAGATGTGCCGTTAGGCGTTGTCCTTCGGCTGGTACAGCATTCCGATGAACCACCCGTAGATCAGGTGCCAGATGAGGATGCCCGCGGGGAGCTTCCAGCCATCCGGGCCGTCGAAGAGGAACAGGCCGTAGCCCTGCTCCGCCACGTAGGCGTACGGAACCAAGAGACCGGCGCTGATGATCGTCATGATCACGCCGTAGACCAGACCTTTGGCCACGTGCCCCTTCACCGGAATTGCGTGGTGGGCGAAGATGCCAAAGAGCATCGCAAAGACGATGCCGTTGACGAAGTGCAGCGCCTGACCCGAGAAGAACAACCAGCCGGCATTGGTGCCCGCGATGGTGAAGTCCGGGTTGAAGTAGCTGCCCCAGCTCGGGCCGTTGATGCCCAGCGCGAGCGCGCCGTTGTACATCGGCCACGGGAGGGTCGGAAGACCGACCGCCGGGAACACGTACCCGAAGTACGTGCCGAGTTGGGTTGCGATCACACCGATGACGGCGAGACCGCCGACCGGATGCGCAGCAACCCAGTTGTGCCAGCGCTGTGAGGCGCTAGGTGCAAGTGATGCCATGTGGAGTTACCCCTCTGTTGTGTTGGCGAAGCGGCGAACGCCGCTCCACGACCGACAGTAACGACTGCACAAGCCGAAGGTGTTGATTGTCACAGGACCGCAACACACGGTGCCGACCGAGGAAATTGCGCAAGTCCCTCTCGTCAGGCCTTGCCTGGCAAGGGTTTCAGCGGGCTGGCGGCTGGTAGTCGATGTTGCGATCGACGTTCATGTACACGTCGATGCCGATCGGGTCGGTCTGCTCTTCCACGAGGTGCCCGAGGATGCCCGCACATCGCGCCAAGAGCGCCACACCGCGCAGCACACCCATCGGAAGCGCCAGATCGGCGAGCACTGCCCCGCACACTCCTGCACCGTTGAGCGGCAGGTTCTTGCCCAAGACGGCCGGTGCCACCCTGCCGAGCGCGGCAAACAGAGAGAGGTGCGGGCCGTAGGTGCCGTGTTCTTTGGCCAACGCGAACAGCACCGGCGTGCGCGGGTCTTGCACCTTGTGCACCGGGTGGCCGAGCCCCGGCACGAACTTGCCTTGCTTCTTGCGGTCGGTCATCACCGTGGTGGCGAGCGCGTCCCATTCGGCGTCGGTCGACGGCAACGAGGTGTGTGAGCGAAGCGTGTCAGCCAGGAAGTGCGCACAGTCTTCGGTGACTCCGAGAAAACGCGAGCCGCCGCCGAGCAAGCCGGCGGCCAGCGCACCTTGCAGCGAATCCGGTGCGCTCGTGTACGTGAGCCGCGCGGCGATGGCGGTCGGGGTGAAACCGTGGTCGGCCAGCGCGGTCAGCCCGGCTTCGAACATCACGAGTTCCGCCTTCGTCGGACGACGCTTCGTGATCAACCAGAACGCCAACTCACCGAACGAGGTCTTTCCCAACAGTTCGCCGGCCAGGTCGTGGCCGAGCAACGTGATCGTGTCTGCGTTCGAGGTGCCGAGGCCCGTGCGGTACGTCTGTTTAGTCATGACGGTCCTTTCATTTCGCCGGCTTCGAGAGCCACTCGCGAATCTCGTCGGTGTGCTCGCCGAGACGCGGAGGCGGCAGCTCGTATCGCAATGTGGCGTCGCTGAAGGCGATCGGATTGCGAATCAGGTCGACCGCGCGGGCGCCCTCGCCCACCGTGACTCGCGGCTGCAGACCGAGCTTTTCGGCCAGCTCGACTCCGTCACCGATGGAGTTGATCGGCCCGCACGGCACCCCCACCTTGTTGAGCGCGACGAACAAGTCGTCGGCGGCCCACTCGCGAAGCTTTTCCAACAGGTGCGGGCGCAGCTCTTCGCGGTTCTTCGTGCGGTCGGCGTTGATGCGAAACCGCGGGTCGTCGGCGAGATGCTCGATACCCAACACTTCGCACAGCGAACGGAACTGCTTGTCGTTGCCTGCGGCGATGATGAGGTCTTTGTCTTTTGTCGGCATGGCTTCGTACGGAAACAGCGACGGATGCGCGTTACCCATGCGAAACGGCACCACCCCGGCGGCGGCGTACGCCCCGGTCTGGTTGACGAGCCCCGACATCGCCGACGACAGCAAGTTCACCTCGACGTGCTGTCCGCGACCGGTGACGTGGCGCTGCTGCAACGCGGCGAGCACTCCGATGGTGCCGTGCAAACCGGTCATCACGTCGAACACCGAGATGCCGGCACGAAACGGCGGGCCGTCGGGCTCGCCCGTCAGGCTCATCAAGCCCGACACCGCCTGCACGACGAGGTCGTATCCCGGCAGCCATGCACCCTCTTTGGTGCCGAAGCCGCTGATCGACAGGTACACGAGCCGCGGGTTGATCTTGGCGAGCGACTCGTAATCGAGGCCGAACTTCTTCATGCCGCCCGGCTTCATGTTCTCGAGCGCGATATCGGCGCGCCGACCGAGCTCCACGGCCAACGCCCGATCTTCGGGTTTCGCGTAGTCGAGCACGATTGACCGCTTGTTGCGGTTGATCGACATGTAATACGTCGCAACACCGTCTTTCACGGGCGGCACCCAGGTGCGCGTGTCGTCGCCAGCGGGACCTTCGACCTTGATCACGGTGGCACCCATGTCGGCGAGCAGCATCGAGCAGTATGGCCCGGCCAGCACGCGCGAGTAGTCGGCGACGAGCAGGCCCTCAAGCGGGCGTCGAGGGGTGCTCATGTCGGCTCCGATCGGTTGACGGTCACGCGGCCGACGGCGAGCGTCGTGCCGCGAGCGCGGTCAGCGGTAGGTGTTGTTGCTGGTGTGATCGCCGGCCAGCCAACGCTTGAGCGTTGCGTGCGCGTCTTTGCGACGGTCGGCGTTGATCTTGTCGGCGCCAGGAGCGTCGGCAGTGAACTCGAGCAACATGCCGTTGGGGTCTTCGGTGTAGAGCGAGCGGCAGTAGCCGTGCTCGAGCACGTAGGTGCCCTCGGGCTTCCACTTGGCGTCTTGCAAGCGCTTGAAAATGGCGTCCTGTCCTTCTTTCGACACGTTCAGCGCGATGTGGCGGAACGGTGACGGCGTGAGCGGCGGGTCGAACTGGTCTTGGTCACCCTTGTTGGCGAACTGGAAGAACGCGAGCGCACTGCCGTCGGGCATACCGAAGAAGCAGTGGCAGTACACGCGCAACGCTCCGAAGAGTTCGTCGGCTTCCGACCAGGTGGCGACGAGCGGCAGACCGATCAGGTCTTCGTAGAACTTGCGGGTGGCTTCGAGGTCTTTCGTGAGATACGCCGTGTGGTGCAGGCGCATCGGTGCCGTGGTGGACATGTGGGAGTGCCTTTCCGTGAATCACCGCAACCAGGCCGATCCTGCTTGCGGGTTGTTCCTATTCAACCACTGGCTGAGCCGGCGGGCGAAATGGGGAGCCTGCCTGCACCGCTGCCAGCACATCGCTTGGCAGACCGAGCCCTTCGGCTTGCGACAGGCTGCGACGCCCAGTGAGGCACCGCAAGAGGTCGAACTCTGTAAGCCATGCGGTGTTCAGCGAATTGCTCTGCGGGACGTTTCTCCCACTCACCCATTGCCGCAGCCATGCCACTGCCACCGAAACCGCAGCAGAGTCGCGGGCGCCGGGCTGACCGACGGCATGACGCAAGTCGTGTTCGTGGGTGACGGCGTCCATCGTCATCTGGGAGCGTGCCATCGCTGGAAAGTGCGGAAGCATCGCGTCGAATTGTGTTGACAACCCGTCGAATGCGTCGGCGATCTGCTTCAGCGTCTTGCCGCGATGGCGTTCGACCTGGGCCTGAGTCCAGGCGTCAGTCGCGACACCCTCCATACGACCGTTGATGATGTCGTCGGGCACACCCAGGAGATGCGCGGCGAGTTCGCGAACCGTCCACGCTGGGCAATGCGGCACGACGCGGTCTCCTGCGGACTCCGGCAACGACCGCAGCAGCGCTACGACTCGCGCTCGTAACTCGATGTATGCAGCCGAGACTTCAGCGTCGGGCAACAAGTTTGCCACGCCGCGACCTTAGCTGCACCACGAGTGCTGGCCGCGATCATCATGGCGTCAACTTGACAGCATCCACCCCACTGTTACTTTGAGCACATGATCAGGAAGATTCAGCTCATTGGGGATCTCAACGATCTGATCGGCAATGCTCCACCCACTGTGGATGACCTGCCGATCTCCAACGTCGGTGTCGTGCTCGACACCCCAGAGAAAGTGCGCCAGTTTCTGGCCGAACTCCGGGAGCAGCATGCCACCGACGTCATCTCCATCAGAACCCAACAGTCAGTTTGACCCTGAGCACATTGTCGCCATTCTTCGACGTCACGAAGTCAAGTACCTCCTCGTAGGGGGTGTCGCCTGTCGGCTCTACGGTGCGCGCAGGGCGACGAGCGATCTTGACCTTGTACCATCGGGCGACCTTGACAATCTCGAACAACTTGCACGTGCACTTCGACACCTTGGTGCCCGACTTCGCGTTGGAGGAATATCCCAGCGGGAAATAGCTTCGCTGCTGATTCCTCTGGACGGACGAACGTTGCGGGCGTTCGGGACTTCTACGTGGATGACCAACTATGGTCCGGTTGACGTCCTTCTCTCCATGCGGACTTCATCTACGCGATTCGAGACCTACTCGGACTTGCTGCAGCGTGCGTCCTCCGTAGATCTCGAGACTGGCCCACTGCTGCTCGCGTCACTTGACGACATCATCGCTTCCAAATCGACTGCCGACCGACCAAAAGATCGCCTAGCGCTACCCGAACTCCGACGACTCAGAGAGCTGATGTGAAAACGTCCACTTCTGAAGACTTCAGTACGTCAGCAAGTTAGCTACGCAGGGTGCAGCCGAGCTTCTCGGCGGCCGCGATGCACGCCGCGCGCGCCGATG
>DAIPHP010000072.1:0-6371 GCA_036771295.1 Ilumatobacteraceae bacterium | reverse complement strand
AGCGAGGCCAGGGCAAGACGCGAATCATCCGCTCGCTCACCGGATTGCTCGACGAATGGATGCCGATCGTCGCCGGCAGCGAGATCAACGACGACCCGTACCATCCCGTGTCGCGCCATGCGCGCGACGTGGTTCGCGAGCGCGGCGACGAGACTCCGATCGACTGGGTGCACCGAGACGATCGTTACGGCGAGAAACTCGCGACCCCCGACACGTCAATCGCCGACTTGATCGGCGAAGTCGACCCGATCAAGGTTGCCGAAGGTCGTTACCTGAGCGACGAGCTCACCCTGCACTACGGGCTGGTGCCGCGCACGAACCGCGGCATCTTCGCCATCAACGAACTGCCCGACCTTTCCGAGCGAATCCAGGTGGGCTTGTTGAACGTGCTCGAAGAGCGCGACGTGCAGGTGCGCGGGTACAAGATCCGACTGCCCCTCGACGTGCTGCTCGTCGCGTCGGCGAACCCGGAGGACTACACCAATCGAGGGCGCATCATCACCCCGCTGAAAGACCGCTTCGGCAGCCAGATTCGCACGCACTATCCGCTGGACGTCGACACGGAAGTGGCGATCGTGCGCCAAGAGGCGCGGCCGGCGACCATCGGCGACGTGCAGGTTCGCTATCCGGCATTCATGGAAGAAATCGTCGCGGAGATCAGCCATCTCGCGCGCGGCAACGCGAACGTCAGTCAACGAAGCGGCGTGAGCGTGCGGCTCTCGGTGAGCAACCACGAGTTGCTCGCGGCGAACGCGATACGTCGCGGCCTTCTGGCCGGAGAAAACGTCGTGGCACCGCGCGTGTGCGACCTCGACGCGCTGGTGGCGTCGACCGCCGGAAAGATCGAGATCGAGAGCGTCGACGAAGGGCGCGAAGGTGCGGTCTTCGAGCAGATCGTGCGCGGGGCCGTGCTGCAGGTGTTCAAGCGGCGCGTCCCCGGTGACAAGACCAAGCAGGTTCTCGCCGCGTTCGAGTCGGGTACGGTCGCCAACACGGGAGAAGACGTGTCATCGGCCGAACTCGTCAAGTTCGCCGCCGACATCCCCGAGTTGCGAACGCTCGCGACGAGTCTCGTCGCCGCCGACGAATCACCGGCGTCGGTCGCGAGCGCGGTGGAGTTCGTGCTCGAGGGTCTGCACCTCGCCAAGCGCCTCAACAAGGACGCTTCAGGCGGGCGGGCCGTCTACCGCTCGCGTTCGGCGAACGTCTAGTCGCGCCTCTCGCGAACACGCCCTGACCTCGTCAGGTGATGCCGTTCGCCGCGCGATCACACCGCGAACGGTGTTCGAGTCCAGTGCTCTTCGGTGTCGTTGCGATAACCCGACGGCGCGGTGCCCACGAGTCTCGACACGTGGATCGGGTGCTCGAAACCTCGCAACATGAACTCGCCGACGTGCTCGGCGGTGATGCCTTCGGGGAGGTGGCGAGCCTGCTCGGTGGGGATCAGCACGCCGTACCGGGCCGCCTCGTCGCAGAGCCGGGAGGCCAGGTTCGGCGCGTCGCCGATGTAGTCCTCGCCCTCGAACAAGATGATGTCGCCGGTGGCCATACCGATGCGCAGCCGCAGGTCGCCGAGGCGTTCCGCGAAGCGGCGCTGCAGCTCCATCGCGAAGATGACACCGCTGTTCTGGTCGGTGGCGATGGCCATGAACCCGTCACCGAGGAACTTGTCGATGCGCACGCCGACCTCGGAGGCCAGGTCGCGTGACACGGCACGGAAGTCCTTCAGCATCGCCTTGGCTTGGTCGTCGTCGGTCCGCTGGATGAACGCGGTGAAACCCGACAAGTCGACGAACAGAATCGTGCGCGGGTAACGCATCGTGACCACAATGCTACGGTTCGCGTATGGGCGCGCGATTCCGTTACTCGCGCTGGGACGGCACCCAGCAAGGCTTCGAACTCGACGCCGACTCGCTCATCAAGGAAGTCGCCGACGAACTCATTCATCACGGCGACCCGAACGCCGCGCTTCGCCGGATCATGCAGCAGGGCCTGCGCGACCGCAACGGCAGGGAGATCGAGGGCTTGCGCGAGACGCTGCGCAAACTCCGTGAGCGAAGGAAAGAGATACGTGAGAGCGGCCAACTAGGCGGCGAGTTCGACGACGTCGCCAAAGAGCTCGAAGACATCGTCGACGAAGAACGTCTTGCCGTCGACGAGGCAGAGAGACGAGCCAACGAGTCGGGCGACGAGCGACGAGCGGCGGTGGCGCGAGACGCGGCGACCGAACGACGTCTGCGCCTCGACATGCTGCCCGACGATCTCGCCAGAAAAGTCGACGAGCTCAGCCATTACGACTTCCAGTCGGAAGACTCCCGACGACGCTTCGAGCAACTCGTCGAGCGACTCCGCCAGCAAGTCGCGCAGCGACAGTTCGAGCAGGTGTCGAGCGCGGCAAAGAACATGTCGCCCGAAGACGTCGCCCGCATGAAGGACATGATGGCGGCACTCAACGAGATGATCGAACGCAACGAGCGCGGCGAAGACCCGCGGTTCGAGGAGTTCATGCGAGAGTTCGGCGACTTCTTCCCGGAGAACCCGCAGACTCTCGCCGAGTTGCTCGAATTGCTCGCACGTCGAATGGCCGCCGCGCAGGCGATGTTCAACTCGATGACGCCCGAGCAGCGCGAAGAGCTGCAGAACCTCATGTCGCAGATGCTCGACGACGCCGACTTGCAGTGGCAGATGGATCGGCTCTCCAACAACCTGCGCCGTTCTCACCCCGGCATGGACTGGGACGGCAACCAACAATTCACCGGCGACCAGCCGATGCCTTTCGGCGAGGCGTTACAGCGCATCCAAGAACTCAATGACCTCGACGCCCTCGAAGACTTCCTCGGCAACGCGTCGTCGCCCGCCGCCCTGCAAGAAGTCGACCTCGACGCGGTACGCCGCCTGTTGGGCGACGTCTCCGCCGACTCGCTCGACCGGCTGTCGCGGCTCACCGAAACGCTCCGCCAAGCAGGCCTCATCGACCAAAAAGAAGGTCGCCTCGAGCTCACCCCGCGCGGCCTGCGCAGCATCGGCCGCGAGGCCCTGCGCGACTTGTTCGGGCGTCTCGAGCGAGACGCCCTCGGCCAGCACCGCATCGAGCGCATCGGGGCCGGCCACGAACGCGCCCACGAGACGAAGGCCTACGAATACGGCGACCCGTTCCATCTCGACCTGCAGGGCACGCTGCGCAACACGTTGCGCCGGCAAGGGGGCGGCCTGCCTCTCGTGTTGCACCCCGACGATTTCGAGATCGACCAGACCGAACAAATGACCAGGTCGTCGACGGTGTTGATGGTGGATCTCTCGCTCTCCATGCCGATGCGCGACAACTTCTTGCCCGCCAAGAAGGTGGCGATGGCGCTCCACTCCTTGATTTCGTCGCAATTCCCGCGCGACTACCTGGGTCTCGTCGGCTTCAGCGAGACCGCCCGCGAGCTGCGCCACGAGCAGCTCCCGGAGGTCTCTTGGGACTTCGTCTACGGCACCAACATGCAGCACGGATTCACCCTGGCTCGACGCATGTTGGCCCGCCAGGGTGGCACCAAGCAAATCATCATGATCACCGACGGCGAGCCGACGGCCCACATCCAGAGCGACGGCGAGGTGTTCTTCAGCTACCCGCCCGCGTACGCGACCCTCGAGGCCACCCTGCGCGAAGTGCTGCGATGCACGCGGGAGGACATTCGTATCAACACGTTCATGCTGGACGCCACGGGTGCGTTGCGCGGGTTCGTCGAGCAGCTCACGCAGATCAACAAGGGTCGCGCGTTCTTCACCACGCCCGAGACGCTGGGCGAGTACGTGCTGGTCGACTTCCTCGAGCACAAGCGATCGCTGCGCCGAAGCCAAGGTCGTCGCGCGAGCTGAACGTCGCTCGGCGAGACGTGCGAGGACGACCTTGATGATGACGACGCGTCCCTCGCCATAACTTGCGCGACCCGCTCGAACCTGTCATAATGACACGGCTGTTATTTGGCGGGGTTAGGAAGAAGGGGATAGTGAATCAACGAATCGAGAGCGCGGAAGGCGATGACCGCGCGTGGCAAGACCAGGCCAACTGCTTGGGTGTCGATCCCGATCTTTTCTTTCCTGAGCGTGGTGCCTCCACCCGCGAAGCCAAAGAAGTGTGTCGTGGTTGCGAAGTTCGCGTGCAGTGCCTCGAATACGCCCTCGCCAACGGCGAGAAGTTCGGCATCTGGGGCGGACTTTCCGAGCGCGAGCGTCGTCGTTTGCGACGCCAGCGCGCCCAGGCCAATCGCGGCTCCGTCAGCGCCTGACGCGCTCGACGTTGCACGGGCAGTCGCCTAACCAGCCTTCCGGCCTCGCCTGATAGGGTGCGGTCATGCCCGGCGGCCCAGAAATTTGGATCATCATTGCCCTTGTCGTAGTGCTCTTCGGTGGTTCGAGACTGCCGAAAATCGCGCGCAACCTCGGTCGCGCACAGGGTGAGCTGAAAAAGGGCCTCTCCGAGGGCAACGCCGAAGTCAACAAAGACTCCAAGCCCGAAGGCGGCGCCGCCCCTCAGGCCTGAGCTCGGCGCGGCTCAGTCCTCGTCGAACTTCACTTTGCGCTTGCTGACGTCAGCAAGCAGCCCCTTGCGCTCGTTTGCCGCATAGAGATTCAGCGCCACGTCGGCTTTCTTGCCGCGCGGCTTTGCGGTGACTGCAATGTCCGTCGCGTTCACCTTTACTGTCACTGACTTCACGCGCGCGTCATAGGTGCGATCGAGACCGATCGCCACGCGCAGGATGCCGGCGAGCGAACGCACCAGCCGCTGGTCGGCCGACGCGAGTGCCGCGAACTCGGCGTGCTCGGGTTTCGGGACGCTCTTTCGGTGGTACCGCGCCACTTGGGCGATGATCTCCACCTCGCGGTCGCTGAGGCCCATCAGTTCCGCGTTGCGGACGAGATAATACGTGTGCAGGTGGTGCTTGGCGTGCGACACGACGACGCCGACGTTCGCCAAGAGAGCGGCGAACTCGAGCAACTGGCGTCCTTCCGGGGGCAGCGCGAGGGCGTCTTCGAGTTGGTCGAAGAGTTGGCCGGCGAGATTCGCCACGTGTTGCGAGTGGTCGGGTCTGTCGTCGCACCGGTCGGCGAGTTGCTGCACGCTTCGTCGCGCGGCATCGTGGTCTTCGTCGACCTCGATGAGTCCTTCGCGTCGCAGCGTGTCGAGCAGCAGACCTTCGCGCAGCGCGTAGTCGGAGAACATCAGCGACTTCAGCTCGAACGTGTCGACCAGACCTTCGAGAATCAGCGCGCCGGCGAGGATGATGTCGCCACGATTCGGCTCGAGCCCGAACTTCTTGATGCGTTCCTCGACCGTCGACACCGACTGCAGCGCGGTGACGACTGCGCGAACCTCGTCTCCGGAGAACTCGAAGCGGTTCATGCTCTTGGGTTCGGCCTCGCCGCGCATCCGAAGAATCATTCGCGCGATCGTCTCCGCGGTTCCCGAGGAGGCTGCGACGACCTCGAACCCGAGCTCCAGCACTTCGGGTGCCACGACCGAGAGCATCGACCGCACGAACGCACGGCAACTCGGCACTGCGCTCGGGTGCAGGGTCGTGCCGGAAAAGAACCGATCGGTGAGGCGAACTGCACCGAGCTTGAAGCTGCGGGCGAACAGCACCTCGTCGTCGAGACCCACGACGACCTCCGTCGAGCCGCCGCCGATGTCGCACACGAACATCGGGCGGTCGTGGATACCGATCGCATTCAGCACCCCGAGGTGGATGAGCCGGGCTTCCTCCACGCCAGACACGACCTCGATCTCGATGTCCGCCGCTTTACGAACCTGCTTGATGAACTCGGATCGGTTCTTGGCTTCGCGGACGGCGCTGGTCGCGACCGCGCGCACCTCCGCATCGTGCGACTCGGCGATTCCGGCGAGCCGCTTCAGGCACTTGACGCCCCGCTCCATCGCCTCCTCCGAGAGTTCCTTCATGTCGCCGCCGCCGTGGCCGAGACGGACGACTTCTTTCTCTCTCGTCACCACTTCGAAGCCGCCGGGAACCGGTTTGGCGACGACCAGATGGAAGCTGTTCGTGCCGATGTCCAGCGCGGCTACGAGGTCACTCACTCTTTCTGACGATAGCCTTTCTCGCTCCGAGGAGTTCCGATGTCTGACGTCACCAAAGAGCCACCGCGAGCCCACATTCGCATCACCTACACGGGTCCCGTGTACCCGCATTGGGAGATCATCGGCGACTACGGCGACCCCGACCTCATCGACGAATTCGCCCGTCGCGCGTACATGCGTTTGCTGTACATCCCGATGAAGGACAGCCAGTTCCGTCGCAACCGCGAGCGTGTCAACAAGGACGCCGAGAACGAGAACATCAGCGTCGAGTGGTTTCCGCCCGAAGTCAACAACT
>DAIPHP010000071.1:0-6527 GCA_036771295.1 Ilumatobacteraceae bacterium | reverse complement strand
GAGCCAGCGACCCGTGGTGCGCCTTCACGAACTCGGGCGGTGCGTCGCCCCGTGCATCGCCCTGCATCGATTTGCCCTGCATCGAGTTGCCTTGTGCGTCGTCGCCACCGACACCGAGATCAGCGGCGAGCTCGTTCAGCTGTGCTGCGAGACGCTCGGCACCGCGTCGTGCGTTGCAGAAGATGATCGTGCTTCGATGCTGCTGAACGAGCTCGAGGATTCGCGGCGTGATGCTGGGCCAGATGCTCGTTCGCCGCTCGACCGCTGCGGCCGTCGCCGGCCCGCTGCGCAGTTCGTGCGTCACCTTGCCGAGCTCGCCCATGTCTTCGACCGGAACGACCACTTCGACCTCCAGCGTCTTGCGCGCACCGGCGTCGACGATGGCCACCGGCCGCGGAGTGCCGTCGAGATAGCCGCCGAGAAACCGCGCTACTTCTTCGAGCGGGCGTTGCGTGGCGGAGAGTCCGATTCGTTGCGGGGATCGCCGGGTGAGTTCTTCGAGTCGCTCGAGCGACAACGCGAGATGGGCGCCGCGCTTGGTGGCCGCGATCGCGTGGATTTCGTCGACGATGATCGTGTCGACGTTGGCCAGCGTCGTGCGAGCCGACGACGTGAGCATCAGGTACAAGCTCTCGGGCGTGGTGATGAGGATGTCGGGCGGGTTGCGCAGCATGCGCTGCCGGTCGCGTGCGCTCGTGTCGCCGGTGCGCATCGCGACCGACGGTTCGACGAAACTCGCGCCGACACGTTCGGCGGCGTGACGAATACCGACGATCGGGGCACGGAGGTTCTTTTCGACGTCGAACGCCAACGCGCGCAGCGGCGACACGTACAGCACGCGCGTGCCCGCAGTTTCGCCTGGTTCGCGCGACACGAGCCGGTCGATCGCCACGAGAAACGCCGCGAGCGTCTTGCCGCTGCCGGTCGGCGCAGAAATCAGCGTGTGACTTCCGTCGAGAATTCGCGCAAATCCCTGCGCTTGCGCCGCGGTCGCCGCGGGAAACGACGACGTGAACCACGCACGAACGGCGGGCGAAAAACGCTCGAGCACCTCGTCGCTGGCCACCGCCGAAGAGTACCTACTCGGTGTGCCGATAGGTACGCTGAGCGCCATGCCGACCGCTGGCGAGCATCACCCGGCGTTCGAGGAATACTGCGAGTGCATCTACGAGATGCGCGAAGACAACGCCGAGATCATCCAGGCGCGCCTCGCCGAGCGTCTCGACGTTTCGCGCGCTTCCGTGTCGGAGATGGTGAAGCGAATGGAGGCCGCCGGCCTCGTGCGAGTCGATTCCACCCTGCTGCAGCTCGCGCCCGCGGGCGAAGAGCTGGCCACGCGGATCGTCCGCCGGCACCGTCTGGCCGAGCGTTTCCTCACCGACGTGATCGGCCTGTCGTGGTCGAACGCGCACCACGAAGCATGCAAGTGGGAGCACATCATCAGTGATGAGGTCGAAGCGGGTCTCACCCGCCTGCTCGGCAACCCGTCCACGTGCCCGCACGGCAACCCCATACCGGGCGCCCCTGCGAGCACGCTCGCGGTCACGCCGCTGGAGAAAGTCGCGGTCGGTTCGCGTTTCACGCTCGTGCGGATTCCCGAAGACGTGGAAGAACGTGACGGCGCGCTCGCCGAGCTGGAGTCACACCAACTGTTGCCCGGTCGCCAGTGCACGCTCACCCTGCGCAAGAACGGTGCGGCGAGCGTGACCGTGCACGACGCCACCGACCGAGCGATCACGCTCTCGCCCTACGTGAGCAGCCGACTGCTCGTCACGCTCTGAGGTCGCATGGCGACTCGCACCGATCCTCGTCGCGCGTCGACCCGCACGGCTCTGCGTGGAGTTGCCGCGACGCTCACGGCCATGCTCGGTGCGACGTTCGCGACAGGCTGCGCGACTGAGGTGATCGATTCGAAGGTGACGACCACGATCGCCGTCACCGACACCAGTGCGCTGCCGTCGCTCGCAGGTTCGAGCCTCGACGAACTCGCCGAAGTGCTCGACACCGAAGTGACCTCGCTCAGCCGTGCGGTGTTTGACGACGACAAACCGGCGGCGCGCGCTCATCTCGATCGCATCAACGAGGCGTGGGCGCTCGCCGAGCCGCTCATCGTGGCGCAGTTCGGCGAACTCGCCGACCAGATCAACTACGACTTGCGTCGCGTGGTGGCACTTGCCCGCAGCGCGGTGGAACGCAATCGCCCGGCTGACGCCAGCAAAGCGGCGTCGTTCTTGCGGCTCGCGCTCGTCTCACTTGGTGGTCAGTAGTTCGCTCGGCAACTCGCGAGCATGCACTACGACCAGCCGCTGCGTCGATCGCGTGAGTGCGACGTACACGCCGCGCGGCCCGACGTCGGGTGACTCGTACATTGCGGTCGGCTCGACGACGAGGACGCCGTCCATCTCCAACCCTTTCACCACGCTGACCGGCACGATCGTGAGCGTCGCTTCGAGCGCCGTCGCACCCGCGCGACCGTACGCGAGCCCGGCCGCATCGAGCGACGCAGCGACGTCGTCGACCATGTCGTCGGGGCACACCACCGCGACGCGACCGTCGGCCAGCGCGCCGACCAAGTCTCCTGCTTCCTTCGTGACGGTCGACATCAGGTCGCTCGTCGACGTCTTCACGATGCGCGGATCATGGTCGCCCTCGCGCACGGCGGTGGGCGGCGTCTGGCCTGGAGCGGCAGTGGCCAACAAACGACCGGCGAACTCCATGATTTGCCGCGGGATTCGGTAACCGACCGACAGTTCGGCAACCTTGGCGTCGCGGTTCTTGGGCAGCAGATTCAACACGTCGCGCCAATCTGACGGTGCGAACGGCCCGGTTGCTTGGGCGATGTCGCCGACCACGGTCATCGCACCGTTCAACGATCGACGGGCGACCATCTGCAGTTGCATCGGCGTGAGGTCTTGCACTTCGTCGACGATGATGTGGCCGTACGTCTCGATCTCGTCCGACTCGTCGAGCACGCCGCCCTTTCGCGGCTTGGGGCCGAGCAGGCTGCGCGCCTCGTCGAGCAGTGCGGCGTCAGCGTCGCTGAACCGCGCTTGGGCCAACGACTCCGCCCGCGGGCGGTGCAACGACGCGATCTCTTCTTCGGTGAAGATGTCTCGGCCCGCCGAACGCAACAAGGCTTTCGACCCGAAGAGGTCGTGCAGCAGTTCGTCGGGGGCGAGCGACGGCCAGATGGTGAACATCAGGGCGCGGAACTCCGCGAACTCGCGCAAGCGAGTGCGGGCGGTCGCCAAGGTGTACTCCTGGTCACGCATGCGGGGCATCAGCATCGAGACGAGTTCGCCCTCGACGGCACGGCACAGTTCGTTGTGTCGCTTGTTGCGCCGGCGCGCCTCGCGCACCACGCGCGACACGTCGTTGGTTCGCAGTCGCAGCACGCTGCCGCCGAAGGGCAACTCGAAGTCGGTCGACACCGTGCGCTGACGCTGCTTGATGGCTCGCTTCAGCACTTCCACCATGCGCAGGTCGCCCTTCACGCGGCGCGCGAGCGGCGAGTCGACGGCGCCGAATCGAATGCCGCCGACCAGGTCGGAGAGCACCACTTCGCGCACACCCGACTCGCCCAGCGACGGCAGCACGCGCTCGATGTAGCGCAAGAACACGCGGTTCGGCCCGACGACCAGCACGCCCTGCTCGGCGAGCGGAAACCTGTGCGTATAGAGAAGGTATGCCGCGCGGTGCAACGCGACCACCGTCTTGCCGGTACCGGGACCGCCTTGCACGACGAGCACGCCTTTGTTCGGGGCGCGAATGATGACGTCTTGTTCCGCCTGGATGGTGGCGACGATGTCGCCGAGCTGCCCGCTGCGGCCCTTGCGCAACGCCGCCAGCAGCACGCTTTGGCCGCGCAACTGCGGTTGGTCGAGGCCGTCGTCTTTGCCGATGCCGAGGTGGTTCTCTCCGAACAGTTCGTCTTCGATCGCCACCAGGGTGCGACGCTCCATGAGAAAGTGCCGGCGTCGCACGAGCTGCATGGTGTCGCGGCCGGTCGCGCGGTAGAAGGGCTCCGCGATCGGTGCCCGCCAGTCGACGATCAGCTGGTTGTTGTCTTCGTCGGGCACGGCCAGGCGACCGATGTGGAACGCCTCGGGGTTGCCGCCGCCGTCGGGGGTGCGGTCGATGCGCCCGAACACCAGGGCGGCGTCGCCGATGTCGAATTCGTTGAGCATCTGCACCAGCTTCTCGTCGAAGTAGTTGCGCTCATAGCGCTCTTGGAAGGTGCCGCCGGTCTGGCCGGTGGTCAGCTTGCGGATCGACAGCGCCTGCTCGCGGGCCGCCGCCAGGCTCTCGTAGGCCCGGTCGATGTGCGCTTGTTCGGAGGGGAGATCGGGGTGTTCGGTCATTTTTGGGGTTTATGAAGGCTACCGACCCCCTCATACGCACGATTACGCGGGGACGTGCACACATCTGACAAAGTCCTGTTTGGTTCCAAGTCGGTGCCGAGCAGGGCCGAACCACCGTCACGTCACCAGACAAGGAGCCACAGATGTCTCACCCGCCACGGCACGAGCCGTTACGCGTCACCGCGCGCACCAGCACGCCCCGATTTCGTGGCACTGCGGTGGCCGTACTGCTCGCGTCACTCGTCGCTGGTTGCGGCTCGCCCGCCCAGCTCACTTTCGGCGACGTTTCGGATCAGAATCACGGTGACTTCGGCGCTGCGGCTTTGAGCGACGAGCCCGCACTCGGCGACGTCGCCGACGATCCCGCCGCCGAGTCGGTCGCAGGCGAGGCGACGATCGTCGACGGCTCTCCCGATTCGCCCAACGACGCCGCCGCATCAGGCGGTGGCGACTCGAGCACGCACGCAGGCGTCGAGAAGGCGTTCGAACGTCTCGTCACTGGCTGGACGGCGTGCTTTCACCGCCCGAATCGTTGCGACGTGTCGCGACTCACCGCTGCGAAATCGCCCGAGCGCCAGCGACTCACCGAGTCGCTCGCGTTCTACGCCGCAGAAAACATGCGAACGAAGCCCGACGAGGGCCGCCTGCAGTGGGCGATCGAGTCGCTGACGATCACCAGCGACGATCGGGCACGCATCATGGCCTGCGAATACGACACGCGCGTCTTCTTCGACTCGAGCATGGCCGAGACGGAGATCGGCGACATCATCTTCGACACCACCATCTGGACCCGCCGCGTCGAGTGGACGCTCGCCAAAACCGACGACTCGTGGAGCCTCTGGCAACGGCGCATCGAGCGCCGCTCGCCGGTGGCGAGGTTCTGCACGCCATGAACACGAGCTCTCCCAGTGATGCCGCCGCGCGCGCCGGTGTGCTCGCCCGCGTCGGCTTCGTCGTCGCCGTGTGCCTGTTGACGGCGATCGCCATGCCGGCCGATGCGCGCGCCGCCGACGCCGGCGTCGACGGTGACCATATCTATGCGGGTGTCTCGTACGACTCGAGCAGTTCGTTCGACCAGTGCCACTGGGTTCGCCCGGTGACGATCCAAGAAGAAGGCGTGAGCCCGTCGGTGGTCACTCGCGAGTGGCAGGGTCTCACGTGGTCGCTCTACGAGTGCGACCGAGACGGCGACACGTCGTTCGTGTGGCTCCCCCACGTGACCACCGAGCAAGTCGCCGAGTCGACCCGCAACGTGGTACGCGAACTCATCCCGGTGCTCACCGAGAATTTTTCTCCCGCGAAGCACCGAGGCGTGGTGAAGATTCCGACGTGGTTCTGGGTGAACCCGCTCTTGTGGAAGCCGGTGTCGGTCACCGCTCGCGTGCCGACCCCGCGCGGGATACTCACCGTCACCACCACCGCCACGCCCGACTCGCTCGAGTTCACGCCAGGTGACGGCATCGGTGACACCGTCGAGTGCGACGGCCCCGGGCTGCCGTGGACGTCGCTGCTCCCCGACTTCGTCGAGTCAGAGTGCCAGTACGAGTACCCGCTGCCGTCGAGCGTGCGCAACGACGACCGGTTTCACGCGCGGCTCGACACCGTGTGGCAGATCACGTGGAAGACCAACCTCGGCGCCTCCGGACGCTTGCCGGACGTGCGAATCGGCGCCACCCATCAGCTGCGGATCCGCGAATTACAAGCCGTGGTAAGGAAGTAATCGTCATTTCGAGCGCGCCACCGGTCGTGCTCGTGCCGCGTCGTGCGCGAACAATTCGTCGACTCGACTCGCTATTCCGCACATCGGTGGGTAGTGTGAACGACTGACGCACCACTCGGTGAGTCACGACAAGCAAAGAAATGAGTAATCATGCCAACCGGTACCGTCAAGTTCTTCAATGACGAGAAGGGCTTCGGATTCATCTCTCGCGATGGCGAGCAGGATGTCTTCGTGCACTTCTCCAACATCGAAGGCACCGGGCGCCGCACCCTTCTCGCGGGCCAACAGGTCGAGTTCGAACTCGGCCAGGGCCGCAAGGGCGTCGAAGCGCACAACGTCAAAGTCATCGGTTGATCCGACGCGGGGCGCGACCCCGCTCGCAGTCTTCATTTGAGATGAGGTGAGTTCCTCATGCCCATGAACTTGGCGCGTGACCAGATCATCGT
>DAIPHP010000070.1:0-6625 GCA_036771295.1 Ilumatobacteraceae bacterium | reverse complement strand
GTCGGCGGCAAGTAACCTCGCCGAATGGATTTTCTGACCTTCGTCTGGCTGGTAGTGGGACTCGTGTGTCTCGTCGTGGGCGCCGAGTGGCTGGTGCGCGGCGCATCGTCGGTGGCAGCGAAGCTCGGTGTTGCGCCGATCGTGATCGGTCTCACGGTGGTGGCGTTCGGTACGAGCGCGCCGGAGATGGCGGTGTCGGTCAGTGGGGCACTCTCGGGCAGCGCCGATGTCGCGTTGGGAAACGTCGTCGGCAGCAACACCTTCAACATCCTCGCGATTCTCGGGTTGTCGGCGGCGATCAGCGGCCTGTCGATAGAGCAGCGGCTGCTCAAGTTCGACATTCCAGTGCTCATCTTGATCACTGTGGTGGTCTACGGGTTGATCCTCAACGACGTGGTCGGCCGTCTCGAGGGCGTGTTGCTCTTCCTCGGTGTCATCGCGTACACGGTGTGGTTGCTGCGTGGTGCCCGCAAAGGTGAGTCGCCGGCTGTCGAGGCAGAGTACGAAGATGCTGTCGAAAGTGCAGAGGGGTCGACGTTCTCGAAGTCGCTCACCTTCCAGATCGGGCTCGTCGTGGTCGGTCTTGCGCTGTTGGTGCTTGGTTCGCAGTTGCTCGTCAATTCGGCGACCGAGATTGCCTCGGCCCTCGGCGTGAGCGACCTGGTGATCGGCCTCACCGTGGTGGCAGCCGGCACCTCGCTTCCTGAGCTCGCAACTTCCGTGCTTGCCGCCGTTCGTGGCCAACGCGATATTGCGGTCGGCAACGTGGTGGGCTCGAACATCTTCAATTTGCTCGCCGTGCTCGGTGCGTCTGCGGCGGTGTCGTCGAACGGTGTGGCTGTGAACAGCGAAGTCATCCGTCTCGACTTCCCGGTGATGCTCGCGGCGACGATCGTGCTCCTGCCGATCTGCTGGAACGGATTCATGATCAAGAAGTGGGAAGGCTCGCTTCTCGTCTTGTTCTACGTCGCGTACGTCGCGTACCTGATCATGGAGGCGGGCGACAGCTCGGCGCCCGAGTTGTTCCGCACGGCGATGCTGATCATCGTGCCGCTCGTGATGGTGGTGTACGGCGCTGCCGGATTCCAGGGGTGGCGCAAGTACCGCTCAGGAAAACTCGCCTAACGCCCCTTCGGTCGGCGGGCGAGTGGTCTGAAGATCTCCACCACGTTGTGGTGCGCCTCCAGCGGGTGGCGCAGCGGTCGGTCGAGGTTCACTTCGTACACGTTGTTGCGGCCGCGTTTGCGACGCACCACGTAGCCGGCGTCGACGAGGTCGGTCGTGATGCTGTGCACCGCGCGCTCGCCGATGCCCACGAGCTTCGCCACGTCAGTCAGGCGAACCTGCGGGTTCTGCACGATGCACAGCAGCACGTGTGCGTGGTTGGTGAGAAACGTCCAGTCGGGCACGCTGACAGGCACGGCGGTGCGTCGTCGAGGCACAGCTCAAGAGTAGCCACGATTCAGCAACAAATGTAGTAGTTGACAAGAATTTAAAAACATGATTTATACTGCATATATCAATGAGGAGCCGAGCGTGGAGGCCTGAGTGAAAAAGAACGTCGCATCCATCACCGTGGCCCGAGGCGACGGTATCGGCCCAGAAATCATGGACGCCACGCTGCGCGTGCTGGATGCCGCGGACGCACGTCTCGACATAGAAGAGATCGAGGTCGGCGCAGCGGTGTACGCCCGCGGTAACCCCGGTGGCATCGAACCGTCTGCGATGGACTCATTGCGCCGCACCGGCGTGTTCCTGAAGGCGCCCATCACCACGCCGCAGGGCGGGGGAATGAAGAGCCTCAACGTCACGATCCGAAAGACGCTCGGCCTGTACGCCAACGTGCGCCCGTGCCCGTCGTACGAGCCGTTCGTGTTCACTCGCCATCCGGGGATGGACGTGGTCGTCATCCGCGAGAACGAAGAAGACCTCTACGCCGGCATCGAGCACCGTCAAAGCGACGAGGTGTACCAGTGCCTGAAGCTCATCACGCGCCCGGGATGCGAACGCATCTCCCGGTACGCGTTCGAGTACGCCCGCGCCTACGGCAGAAAGAAAGTCACCGCGTTCACCAAGGACAACATCATGAAGATGACCGACGGTCTCTTTCGCGAGGTGGCGACCGAAGTGTCGCGCGAGTACAAGGACATCGAGTTCGAGCACCTCATCGTTGACATCGGCACTGCCCGTCTCGCCGACGCACCCGAGCTGTTCGACGTGATTCTGCTGCCCAACCTGTACGGCGACATCGTGTCTGACGTGGCCGCGGAGATCGCGGGTTCGGTCGGTCTCGCCGGCAGCGCCAACATCGGTGCGCACTGTGCCATGTTCGAGGCCATCCACGGGTCGGCACCGCTGATCGCCGGCAAAGGCATCGCGAATCCGTCAGGGTTGCTGTTGGCTGCGGTGCAGATGCTGGTGCACGTCGGCCAAGGCGACGTCGCCACCAGCGTGCACAATGCCTGGTTGGCCACTCTCGAGGACGGCATCCACACGCCGGACATCTACGACGTGAACATCAGCAAGCAAGAAGTCGGCTCGGCCGGTTTCGCTGACGCAGTCATCAGCCGCCTCGGCAGTGCGCCGAAGGTGTTGCGCCCGGTCGCCTACGGATTGTCCGCCCCGATCGAAGTGAAACTGTCGAGTCGCGCACGCCAGAAGAAGGTGCAAGTTGGCGTCGATGTGTTTCTCGACGAGCCGGACACGACCCCCGATCGGCTGGGTCGCGAACTTGAGACGCTCGCGTCGCCTGACTTCCGGCTCGACATGCTCTCCAACCGCGGTCAGAAGGTGTATCCCGGCGGCGCCCCCGAAACGTTGTGCGTCGACGCTTTCCGTTGTCGCTTCGTCGGGCTGGGAGAGTCCGTGACCACCGCGCAGGTGCTCGCGCTCTTCGCACGTCTCGATGCCGCAGGGCACCCGCTGATCAAGAGCGAAGGTCTCTTCACGTTCGACGGAGAACCCGGCTACACCAAAGGTCAAGGACAGTGAGCGCCGGAGCCTGCGCTCGATCGTGAACGAGTCGCTCGCGGCGGAATGATCGGCGGCCATCCGTATCGCGGCAAGCGAGCCGTGCTCGCGACGCGACACGACAAACTGCCGCTCGTGGCGCCGCAACTCGCCGCGCACGTCGGGCTCGAGGTGGTCGCCCACGAGGTGGACACCGACTCGCTCGGCACGTTCACCGGCGACCGACCGCGCACCGGTTCGCAACGCGACGTGTGCGCCGCGAAGGCCCGCCTGGGTATCGCCGCCTCGGGGCTGCGCATCGGCATCGCCAGCGAAGGATCGTTCGGTCCGCTCGAGGGCAACCCGTTCGTCAACGCCTGTCTCGAACTGGTGATGCTCGTCGACGACGACCTCGGCGTGCAGATCGGCGAGGCAGAAGTCGACTACGGGGTTCCGGCAATCAGCGTGGAAGTGCGCGACGGTGACGCCGACGCGATTCCGCTTGCAGCGGCGGGGTTTCCTGACCACGGTCTGATCGTCCGACCCGATGAGGGTTTCGACCTGATGGTGAAGGGGATCCACGATCTCGCGGTACTGCGAGAAGCCGTCACGATTTGCACCGAGGCGTCACCGACTCGCACCGTGCGGGTGGAGAACGACCTTCGTGCTCATCACAGCCCGTCGCGGCGAGCCGTGATCGCTCGAGCAAGCGAGCGGCTGGCGCGTCGGCTGGTGGTGCTGTGTTCTCGCTGCGCTGCGCCCGGGTGGGGAGTCGTGCGTCGCAACGTCGGTGCCCCGTGCAACGAGTGCGGCACGGAGACGCGCATGGTGCGAAGCGAGACCTTCGGTTGTGCGCGGTGTGACGCCACCGCCACGGTGCGCGTGTCGGGCGCGCACGGGGTGGACCCGCGGCATTGCCCGCGTTGCAACCCGTAGTCGCTCAGTGAACGGTGGCGCTCACCGCGATGACGCTCAGCGAACGGCGGCGATTGCGGCGTCGACGAGCGGCTGTGCTTCAGCGAGGTCTTGCAAGAACGTCGCGTTGAGCTGAATCCACACGCCGTCGACGAGCATGTTGATCGTCCACACGTGGTTGTCTTCGCCGATGGTCTCTTGCAGCACCCACGCCTCGTCGGCGCCCGGGATGTCGACCGCCGTCTGTCCGTCGAGCTTCCACTGCTCGCGACGAACGTCGAAGGTGCCGTCAGCCGGCGCCCACAGAATCGTGGCGCCCACCTCGGCTTCTTGAATGCCGTACGAGCAAGCGACGCCGCCGGCGGCGATGGCGGCGGCAAGGTCGGTGTCGGGCGCCGGTTCCCACGGCGTGTCGATGAATATCGAACCGGAGACGTACGTGTTCATCGTGGGCAAGATGTCATCGGTGGGGCAGGTGCGGGGCGCGCTCGCCGTCGCGCCGCACGCCGCGAGCACGCCTGCGATCACAGCTGTCGCGACCGCAGCTCGTCGGACGAACGTCACGGTCTTCAGTCTGTCAATGATGCGTAGCGTCGTGCTGTGACGTCCGTTCCGGTGTTCGACCAATGGGCTCGCCACCAGTACTGCTATCTCACGACGGTCGGTCGCGTCACCGGCAGGCCGCACACCATCGAGATCTGGTTCGTCGTGCACGACGGCAGCGCATGGTTGTTCACCGAACCTGACGGCGGTACCGACTGGGTGCGCAACTTGCGTCGTGAACCACGGGTGATGCTGCGGGTCGGCCCGGTGGAAGTCGTCGCGAGAGCCACCGTGGTCGACGTGCCCGAAGACGCAAACGTTCGCCGGGCTGTTGCCGACCGCTACAAGAGCACCGACGACGGGCTCGACGACTGGGCTCGTGGTGCGCTCGTGGTGCGCGTGACACCGGAGGCGTGACTCGACGTGACGTCACAACGCGCAGGATGAAATGGTGGAGCTGGGGGGAATCGAACCCCCGTCCATCAGCCGTTGAGCGCCCGTGATACGACCATCCCCGCTGTGGTGCTGTCGCAACACCGTCGGCGGGTCGACTACCTAGTTACCTAGGCCGCGTCTCGTCTTTCCGAAAAGTCATCGGTCTTTCCCAATGTCAGCGTGCTTTCCCGCTGTCATCCTCCGCTTCTGTTGCCGGGCTGCGGTGGATCGGCCCCGTGCGACCTTGCGGCTCACGAGTGCTCTCCGACACCTAACGAATTAGGCGGCGAGAGCGAACTGCTTGTTGGCAGTTGTTTGGTTGCCCCGTTTTTCGAGTCTGAGCAACTCGGGTCGCACGCTCGACCAGCGACACTGACGTCGAAACCTGTCAGCCCCGTTGAACTTGCGTAACTCCTTCAGTGTACGCACGGATGTACCGAGATCGTGACGAGGAGTCGCTGGTCACTCCGGTTTGCCGCGCCGCTGGCGGCCGCGCGCGCGCCGCATCTCGATCTTTGATTCCTTTTCGGCGATGGCAGCCCGGCGGTCCTCCTTCTTTCGTCCTTTCACCAGTGCGAGGTCGACCTTTACTCGTCCGCCCCGAAGATGAACGTCGAGTGGCACGAGGGTAAGTCGCTCCTTTGCCATTCGCTCGGCGAGACGGCGAATCTCGGTGCGGTTGAGCAGCAATTTGCGCGGGCGCACGGGCTCGTGCGCACCCACGCCGTGGCTGAATTTGTAGGTGGAGACGTGCATGTTCTCCAACCACATCTCGCCGTGCGACAGGTGCGCGTAGGCGTCGGCAATCTGCACCTCGCCGGCGCGCACGCTCTTCACCTCGCTGCCATGCAGCACGATGCCAGCCTCGACCACGTCGAGGATGGTGTATTCGTGTCGGGCGCGCCGGTTGCTCGCCAGCACGGTGTTTTCGTCGCTGTTTTTCGCCATGGCGGTGAATTGAGCCTAGGTAGCGTCTCACTCGTGGGAATGTCGCGACTCGTCATTACCGACGTGATCGAGCAGCAGATTGTCGCGCACGCGATGGCATGCAAGCCGCATGAGATGTGCGGTCTGCTGGTTGGTGAACAGGGGAGCGACCGCGCGCTCGAGTTTCATCCGTGTCGCAACGCCGCCGCATCGGCGATCGTCTACACCCTCGACCCGAAGGATTACATGCGCGTCGAACGCGACGCCGACGATCGTGGGTTGGCGGTGCTCGGAGTGGTGCACAGTCACACGCACACCGAGGCGTATCCGAGCCCAACCGCCGTGGCACAGGCGCCCGACCCGGCGTGGAACTACGCGATCGTCAGCCTGAAGTACGACCCTCCGCGGTTGCGCAACTTCCGCATCATCGACGGGGAGATCAGCGAAACGGCGCTCGAGAAGGCGTGACGGCTGCCGCAGCGGTCGACCGACCCGCCGGCTCGTCGGGGGCCGACCCGACCCGCTAGATTGTTGACAACTCTTATCGGGTTTTGCGAGATTCCGATGAGGGCACACGCCACCCCCTGGAGCACCCGATGACCGATATCAACGCAACGAACATCGCCGAGCGGTCGTTGCGCAGCGTGCTCGAGCTGATTGGCAATACGCCACTCGTTGAAGTGAGCCAGTTGTCGCCGTCGTCGAACGTGCGGCTGTTCGCCAAGTTGGAAAACCAGAATCCCTTCGGCTCGGTGAAAGATCGCATCGCCAACGCGATGATCAAGCGCGCCTATGCAACGGGTCGTTTGGTGAAGGGTCAGCGCATTCTCGAGCCGTCGTCGGGCAACACCGGCAT
>DAIPHP010000069.1:4718-6659 GCA_036771295.1 Ilumatobacteraceae bacterium | reverse complement strand
AGCGTACCCCTGCCCCCGCCCGCGCCTGCCTCACTCGGCACCTCTCGACGCGTCTGGTGGGCGCTCCCGATGCTCACCGTCGCATGGCTGATGATCGTTCTCGTCTTCGCCGCGTCTCTCACCCGAGTGCGGTTGTGGGAACTTGCTCCAGGCTCTGCACAGTCGGTGGCACCGCGAATGACGTTCGGAGACGACGCTCGACAGTTCGCCACCGTCTACGAATCCGACGGCGAGGTGATGTTCGTGACGGCGCTCGGCAGCCAGTTGACGTTGCTCGACGTCGTCGCCGCGTGGATCGATGACGACGTCGACATCCTCACTTTCGAAGAACGGTTCGGCACGCAGACCCCGTCTCAACTGCGCGAGAGCAACTCGCGCGCGATGGTGTCGTCGAAACAGATCGCCGAGTTCGTCGCGCTCACGCGACTGGGAATCGAGTCGGAGTTCGTCTACGGCGAGGTCGTCGTCGACGAAGTCGTGTGCGAAGACGCCCCGGACCCGCAGAGTGCGTGCGCCTTGCTCGAGCCCGGCGACGTGATCGTGACGTTCGACGGCAAACCAACCCCGACTCTGCCGTCGCTGATCGATGTCGTGGTCGGAAAGCAGCCGGGCGATCTGGCGACGCTGGGTATTCGTCGCGACGGAGACGAAGCCGTTCAGGAGATCACGATCAAACTCATCGCCGCGCCCGACGGCAGCGGGCGCACGATCGTGGGATTGATGCCACTCGACACTCGCTCGGTGAAGACGCCGTTCGAGGTCGGCATCGACACCGATTCAATCGGTGGACCGTCGGCCGGGCTCGCGTTCACGCTCGCCCTGCTCGACGAGCTCTCTGAAGGCTCGTTGACGGGCAAGACTCGCGTCGCCGCGACAGGAACGATCAACGGCGACGAGACCATCGGCGCAGTGGGTGCCATCGCTCAGAAGGCGGTTGCGGCACGTGACTCCGGCGCCAAGTTGTTGTTGGTGCCGTCGACGCAGAGCGACGAGGACATCGCGGCGGCGCGACGCATCGGCGGATCACGCATGCGAGTGGAGACCGTCGGCACGTTGCAAGAAGCACTCGACATCTTGCGCGGCCTCGGCGGCGATCCGCTGCCTGATTCCACGAACAACGAATAGATCGGGCGTACTCTTTAGGGCATGGCCCTCGACTTTCAGCGACCGGATCCCTCGTCGCCGGCAGCGGTGGCCTCCGCACAGTTCACCGTCACGCGCCGCGGGTACCGAGAAGAAGAAGTACGAGACTTTCTGCGCCAGGTGTCGGTTGAAATGGCACGTCTGCTCGAGCGCGAACGCTTTCTCGAGAACGAGTTGAAGGCCTTGCAAGCGCGCGGACCCGTCGACGTGACCACGATCGACGAGTCGACCATCACGGAGATGATCGGGGTCGAAGCGGCCCGAGTGCTGAGTGCGGCCCGCGAGGCCGCTCAGGCGATGCGCGATCGCGCCGCAGAGTCGGCCGAGCAAATCGTCCGCGAAGCGAGCCGAGAAGCGAGTCGGATGCTGGAAGATTCCACGCTCGAGGCCTCGCGACGTCGCTCGGACGTGTCGAGCGAGGCCGAACAAGAGCTCGAACTTGCCAAACAACAGGGCCGTGAGATCGTGGCCGAGGTACGTGCCTACCGCGAACGCGTGCTGGCCGACGTCGCGAAGCGAACCGAAGAGGCCCGTCGGGAGCTGGAGCGCCTCGTGCACGAGCGCGAACGACTGCTCACCGCATTCGAGCGTGCGCGTCATGCGGCCACCGACGTGGTCGGCGATCTCACCGAGTTCGACGAGGCGATCCGCGGTGCCGGCATCGTGCCGCCCCTCGTGCCACCCGATGCTCCGCCGCCACCACGACCGTCACGCGACTCTGACACGCCGATTTTCGACGCCAAGCAGTACATGAACGAGCTCGGCGGTCAGGGCCGCGGCGAACCAGTTGCACACGAC
>DAIPHP010000069.1:0-4618 GCA_036771295.1 Ilumatobacteraceae bacterium | reverse complement strand
ACGCCACTCAAGATGACGTGCCGGTGCCGACCGACGGAACACCCGAGGCCACGACCTCAGAGATCGCGACAAGCGAAGTCGTGGTCGTGCCGGGCGATGGTGAGACGAGGAACCAGTCGACGACTCCAGCCGACACGAAGACTCCGACGGCGTCGACGCCAGCCAAGCCCGCCGCAGACCGTGAAGAACGCATCGCGCCGGTGGTGAGTATCTTCGACCGAAAACGACGACTCGACACGCCGCCGCCCGACGATCGCGCACCAATCGACAAAGCGCCCGAGCACCCGGTGTTCGAGCGAGTCGAGGCACAGCCCGAGACGTCGGAGACGCCACCCGCGCAGAGTCGCGTGGACGAGATTTTCGAGCGGTTGCGTTCGTCGAGCCCGCAGCGCGTGGCGCGAGACACGAAAAAGGATCTCGTGACCAAGACGCCCGCGAGTACGAGTGCGGACGCCGGCACGACGGCGACGCACGAACCGACGACCAAGGCAGTGCGTCCACGGCCGGTCGACCCGGCAATCTTTCGTCAGCGGGACGAGGTCGTCTCCGGTGTGCTCGATGCGATGAGGCGAGCAGTGAAGCGCCTCGTGGCCGACGACGAAAACACGGTGCTCACGCACGTCGGCACCAAACGGTCGTCGCTTCTCGTCGAGACGATGATGCCGGGCATCGCCGACCAGGCACATCGTTACGCCGAGGCGATCAGGGAAGAAGTGACGGCGATCGCGGTCAACGCGGCGCGCTCGCTCTCGGAGTCGCGACGCGCGGACCTGCGAAAAGTCATCGTCGACGGCGCGGTGCTCGAGAGCGTCGAGTCGTTCATCGTCAGCGACCTGTTGCACCCGTTGCGCGAGCGCATCACTGCGGCGGTCAAACAGTCGGCGAACGATCGCGACGTCTTGATGAAGTCGATTCGCGGCGAGTTCGCCGTATGGAAGTCGCAGCGTGTGGAGTCGGTAGTAGTAGATATTGCGCACCTCGCGTATGCGCGCGGGCTGTTTCTCGGTTGTGAAAACGCGACGCACGTGTGCTGGGCGGTCGACCCCGACGGCCCCGCCTGCGCCGACGCGGAGGACAATGCTCTCGCCGGACGCGTGCGTCGCGGCGAGAAGTTCCCGACGGGACACGAACAACCCCTGGCACATGCCGGATGTCGCTGCCTCGTCGTGCCGCTCGACAAGTAGCCTTCCGCGCCATGCGCATCCCCGGAGATTTGCCCCGTCGTCCGTCGTTTCCTGGCGGGGGTGGTTTCACGTTCCGACGTCCGCGACGCAGTCGCATCGTGTTGTCGGCAGTGCTCATCGCACTGGTGGCTCTCGTGGCTTCGGGTCGCAGCGTCGCTTCCTTCTATATAGACGTGCTCTGGCACCAGTCGCTGGGCCGCACCGACGTGTTCTGGGGCATCCTCTTCACCCGCCTCGGGCTGGCCGCCGCATTCTCGATCGTGTTCGCCCTCGTGCTCGTGTTGAACATGTGGATCGCCGACCGCATCCGCCCTGAATTCGTGCCGGCGACCCCGCAAGAACGGGCCCTCGCCGGATACCGCCAACTTTCGACGGGTCGCGCCTGGAGCTTCCGCGTGATCGTCGCGGCGCTGCTGGGTTTCTTGATCGGCTCGCCTGCGTCCGCCCAGTGGCAGGACTGGTCGCTCTTCCGCAACAGTGTTCCGTTCGGGGCGAAAGATCCGCTCTTTTCCCAGGACGTGAGTTTCTACGTCATGCGACTGCCGTTCATCGAGTTCCTCGTCGACTGGACGTTCGCATCGCTCGTCTTGGTGACGCTCGTGACCGCCGGCGTGCACGCGTTGAACGGCGGAATCAGGCTGCAGATCCAAGGCCGCAAAGTGACGCCGCTCGCGAAGGTGCACCTCAGCGTGCTGTTCGCCGTGTTGTCGATCGTTCGCGCGGTGGACTACTGGTTCTCGCGTTACGACCTCACGCGCTCGACCCGCAGCGTCGTGCAAGGCGCGACGTACACCGACGTGAACGCCCAGCTACCGGCGATCCAGCTGATGATCCTCGTCTCGTTGGCCGTCGCCGTGCTCTTCCTGGCGAACTTCCGCCAACGAGGCTGGCGTCTGCCCGTGTTGGCGACGGTGCTGTGGATCGTCATCGCAGTGACCGCGGGCGGCGTGTACCCGGCTGTGGTGCAGCGCTTCGTCGTGCAGCCCAACGTGAGCACGCGCGAGCTGCCGTACATCGACCGCAACATCGAAGCGACGAAGTCGGCGATGGGGCTGGAAGACGTGTCACGAACGACGCTCGAGCTCGAGCCGTTGACCGCGACGAAGCTCAACGCTGATCCTGCACCGCTGCGCAACGTGCGGCAACTCGACCCCATCCAGATGCGCGACCGCTTCATCCTCGACGAAGGACAGACGTCGTTCTACGCGGTTCGTGACCTCGACGTCGACCGCTACGAACTCGACGGCCGCCTGCAGCAAGTGATGGTGTCGGCGCGAGAACTGAACTCAGAGGGCATCCCGAACCGCACCTGGGTGTCGCGCCACTTGCTCTACACCCACGGCTGTGGCGTCATTGCCGCACCCGCCAGCACGACGACCGACGACGGTCGCCCGGTGTACGTCGACCTCGGCGTCACGCGTCCGGAGTTGTACTTCGGAGAGGGCATCGACCAGTACGGCTTGGTGAAGACAGAACAAGCCGAGCAACCGTGCGTCGGCTCGACCACGAAAGAGCCCACCACTGGCGGTGTTCAACTCTCGTCCACGCTGCGTCGCATCGCCTACGCGGTCGAATACGGCGAGTACAACCTGTTCGGCTCGGGCCTCATCAACTCGCAGTCGCGAATTCTGCACGACCGAAACGTCACCGATCGCGCAGCGCGACTCGCGCCGTTCCTTCGATTCGACGCCGACCCGTACCCGGTGGTGGTCAACGGCACCGTGCAGTGGGTGCTGGACGCGTACACCGTGAGCGACAGATACCCGTACGCCCAGCGGGCGAACATCGACCAGCTGACACCCGGCGGCGGGTTGAACATCTCGTTCAACTACGTGCGAAACAGCGTGAAAGCGGTGATTGATGCCTTCACCGGTGACGTCACGTTCTACGTGGTCGACAGCAACGATCCGATCATCGCCGCGTGGTCGAAGGCCTTCCCGGACTTGTTCACCGACGTGAGCGAGGCGCCGACCGAGTTGACCAGCCACTTCCGGTACCCGGAGGATCTCTTCCGCGTGCAGACGAACGTGTACGGGCGCTACCAGTTCGACGATGCGACCCTGTTCTTCAACCGTGACGCCGCGTGGAGCGTCGCCCAAGCCCCGCCGACCGAACCCGAAGCAGTGTCCGGCGTGCTCGGTTCCGGCGGAGCGGCGGGAATCGAGAGCATCGACGTGCAAGATGCCAGCGTGCTGCGATTCGAGCCGTACTACACGATGTTCCACGGTGGTGACGGTCTCGGCGAGCCGACGTTCTCGATGCTGCGACCGTTCGTGCCGTTCTCGGCGGACAACGCCCGAAAAGAACTGCGCGCCTTGATGGTGGTCTCGAGCGACCCGAAGTCGTACGGAAAGATCCAAGTACTCGAGCTCGCGGAGCCGCTGCCCGAGGGCCCCGCGACGATCGCCGCCGAGTTCGGCAGCGATCCGGTCATCGCTCAGCAAATCACGCTGCTCGACCAACGAGGATCGCGCGTCATCTTCGGCGATTTGCAAGTCGTGCCAGTACAGCGCGGACTCATGTACGTGCGCCCGTTGTTCGTGCGCCCGGATGACCCTTCCGCCAAACAAATCTTCGTCCGCAAGTTCCTGGTGTCGTACAACAACCGTGTCGTGATGACCGACAGTCTCAGCGAGGGCGTCGCCCGGCTCGTGCCGGGATTCACGCAAGACCTCGGCGAACGCGTGAACGACGGATCGGCCGCACCGGTCGAGCCGACACCGGACACGTCGGGCACCGGCACCGTCACCACGACGACGGTTCCGTCCGTCGACACGTCGACACTCACCCCGGCCGAACTGTTGGCACGTGCCGACGCCTTGTTCGACGAAGCGAACGCGGCGCTCGCTGCGAACCCGCCAGATTTCGCCACGTACCAAGCGAAGCTGGCACAGGCACGCGAACTGCTGCGCCAGGCAATCGCCCTGGTCGGCGGCTGACGCTCAGCCGCGCGAGCGGCGCAGCAATTCGGCGAGTTCGGCGAGGTCTTGTCGCAGCGTGATGGCGTAGCGCGCCTGCTCGTTGGCGATACGAACCTGGTTGGCGCGAAGCTCGTTCACCGTCTCGGCACTCGCCGAGTCGGCGATGCCGGCGAGTTTTTCGATCTCAGAATCCAACTCGTGCAACTGGTTGGTGAGGGCAGAAGTCATGTGCGTGACCCTGTCGTCGACGGCACCAAGACGGTCGGCAACCGAACGAAGATCAGTCTGCACACGGTCGAGTTCAGCCCCGCGGCGAAGCAGCTCGTCGCGCATCGTCGAGAGCTCTGATTGCATCGACTGCAGTCGCTGCAGCATCTCTTTCGATTTGCGACCGAACATCAACGCACCCCGGCGCGAACGGGCGAGAGCAGGCGCCGATATCGGCGGTAGGCTGACGAGACCCGACGCGGGGTAGAGCAGTCCGGTAGCTCGTCAGGCTCATAACCTGAAGGT
>DAIPHP010000068.1:0-6674 GCA_036771295.1 Ilumatobacteraceae bacterium | reverse complement strand
GCGTGGCTCGTCGCGCAGGGTCGCGTGCTGGCGAGCGCCACGGTGGCGGAGTCGCGCAGCGAGCGTCGCCGCGGGCTCATCGGCCAGAACGACCCGCAGTTCGCGCTGGTGCTGCCCCGCTGCAAGTGGATTCACACCTTCGGCATGCGTTGCGCGATTGACGTGGCGTATCTCGACGACAAGTCCCAGGTGATGAAGGTGCAGCACCTCGCGCCGATGCGCCTGCCGTTGCCGGTGCGCGACGCCCGCACCGTGGTGGAAGCCAAGGCAGGCTCGTTCGAGCGCTGGGGGCTGCGTGTCGGCGATGTCGTCGAGGTGCGACGCGGATGACGACACGTACTCGATTGGCCGGCAGATGAGCGGAAAACTGATCCTCGTCGCGACTCCGATCGGCAACCTGTCCGACATCACGTCGCGTGCCGTCGACGCGCTGCGAGAGGCCGACGTCATCTGCTGCGAAGACACTCGGCACTCGAGCAAACTGCTGCAACGCATCGGCGTGAGCGAGAAACCGCTGATCATCGTGAACGAGCACACCGAGCACGACGCGCGAGAGAAGTTGGTCGGCATGGTCGCACAAGGAAAGACCGTGGCGCTCATCACCGACGCCGGCAGCCCGGGCATCAGCGATCCAGGCGAACGCATCGTGCGCGCGGTGATTGACGCCGGTGGAGTCGTCACCGCGATGCCCGGACCGTCGGCAGCAATCATGGCGGTGACGGTGAGCGGGTTACCGTCGGCCCGATTCGTGTTCGAGGGTTTCTTGCCGCGCTCCGGCGCCGAACGCAAAGAACGTCTCGAGGCCGTCGCCAACGAACAACGCACGGTCGTGCTCTACGAGGCGCCCCATCGCTTGCACAAGACGCTGACCGATCTCGAAGCCATGTGCGGCGCCCACCGACGAATCGTGATCGCAGCAGAGCTCACGAAGGTGCACGAAGAGCTCTGGCGCGGCACGTTGCACGACGCTGTGAAGCGCCACGCCGACGCCGAACCGCGCGGCGAGTTCGTGCTGGTGCTCGCCGGAGCATCACCCGCCGCCCCGCCGACAGACGACGAGCTGCTCGCGGCGATTCGCGCCGAGATCGCCGGAGGCGCCACCCGCAAAGACGCTGCGTCGCGAGTGTCGGCGCGATTCGGAGTGTCGAAGCGGCACGTCTACGAATTGACGCTGACTCTCGGCTGAGAGTTCTAGCGACGCGTCGCTAGCGACATCGGCTGCGTAGGTCGGATCGCTTCAGCGCGGCAAGAGCGCGAGTTGTCGCGATTGCGCGACCAGTTCGCCTGAGGCATTCCAGATCGAGCCGTCTTCTTCGAACATGCCGTCGTGCATTCGCCGAGTGACGAACTCCGCGCACACCGGCTTGCCGTCGGGCAATCCGCGCAAGAAGAACGACAGCTGCACCGTCGGCACCCAGCCGGGCGGCCCCGAAACGTTGAACATCGCGGGCGGCAACGCATCACAGAACAACGTGAGGGCCAGCGCATCGACCGGTCTCTCGTCGCGAAAGGCACACCAGCCGCGCACCAGCGCGGTGCCGTTGGGTTCGCCGCGGGCGAACCCGGTGTCGTCGGGGTGCAGTCGCACGTCGACGTTGTTCATGAGACCAGGCAAACCGGCCGTGGTCGGGCCGCGCGGCACCGAGTCGGCGAACGGCGGCATCGTCGGCATGGAGTGCGTGGAGTACACGGCGCCGCGCGCCGACGTCGGCGTCGTACCACGCGAGTCACCGTCGGTCGCAGGCGAATCTCCGGGCAATGCGTCACCGCACGTGCCGATTGCCGTGACGATCACGCGGTCGCCCTGGCGCATGGTGGCGAGTGCGGTGGCGAACGCCTTGCCCGACTTGACGAGTCGAGTCTCGATGACGACGTCGGCGTCGTTGACCGGCCCGAGGTAATGGCACGACAGCGCCACCGGCAGAGCGCGGCCGGTTGCTTCGCGCAACGCAGAGGCCACGAGGGCCAGCAGATAGCCGCCGTTGGCGTTGCCACCGATGTCCCACCCGTCGTGCACTCGCGCCGAATACGCGCCGGCACCGTTCGCAGTGACGCGAGTAGCGACGTCGAACCGAAAAGTCATCGCCTTGAGCGTAGGTTGGAGTGGTGCCAAAGTTCGCCGCGACGACACCTATCTATTACGTGACGGCCAAGCCGCACCTCGGGCACGCGTACACCACGATCATCGCCGACGCGGTCAGTCGCTGGCACCGACTCTGCGGGGACGACGTGCACCTGCTGACGGGCACCGACGAACACGGCCTCAAGGTGCAGCAGTACGCCGACGCCGCGGGCAAGACACCACGCGAGTTCGTCGACGAGATCGCGCCGCTCTACGCCGACGCGTGGAAGCGACTCGACGTGAAGTACGACGACTTCATTCGCACCACCGAAGACCGCCACAAACGCGGCGTGCAGAAACTGCTGAAGGCGTGCTACGACGCCGGCGACATCGAGCTCGACGTGTACCGCGGGCACTACTGCGTCGCCTGCGAGGCCTACTACGTGCAAGACGAGCTCACCGACGGCAACTGCCCGATCCACAAGACGAAGGCCACCTACGTCGAAGAAGAGAACTACTTCTTCCGCCTTTCGCGCTTCGAGCAGCGGCTGCTCGAGTGGTACGAGCAGCATCCCGACGCGATCGTGCCAGGCTTTCGCCGCAACGAAGTGACCGGCTTCATCAAAGGCGGCTTGCAGGATTTCTCGGTCAGTCGAAAGACGCTGAAGTGGGGCATTCCCCTGCCGTGGGACGAACAACACGTCGCCTACGTCTGGTTCGACGCACTCGCCAACTACATCACCGCCCACGGCTACGGCACCGACGACAAGCAGTTCGCTTCGCAGTGGCCGGTCGACTGGCACTTCATCGGCAAAGACATCATCAGATTCCACTGTGTTTATTGGCCGGCGATGCTCATGTCGGCGGGTATCGAACCGCCCAAGGGCTGGGCGGTCGGCGGCTTCCTGCTCGTTGGCGGCGAAAAGATGTCGAAGACGACCGGCAACGTGGTGAGCCCGCTCGACTTGATCGACGAGTTCGGTGTCGACGGCTTTCGCTACTACGTGCTGGCCGACACCGTCTACGGCAACGACGGTGACTTCACGTACGAGGGTCTCGTATCGCGCTACAACTCTGACCTCGCGAACAACCTCGGCAACTTGGCGGCTCGCGTCGCGACGGTGGTCGAAAAGAAGTGCGCAGGCCGCGGCCCGGCGCCACGCAACGACTCGCCGCTCGCGCAGGTCGCCGCTCAGGCCGTGCGCGACGCCGACACCGCATGGCGCGGCGCGCAACCGAGCCGCGCGCTCGAAGCAACCTGGAACCTGATCCGCGCCACCAACGCGCACCTCGAGCAGCACGAACCGTGGAAGATGCAACCGGGCGCCGAGGTCGACGCGGTGATGGGCGACGCACTCGAGGCACTTCGCATCGTCGTGATCCTCGCCAATCCCGCGTTGCCGACGACCACGCAAGAAATCTGGCGTCGCATCGGCTTGCCCGGTCGCATCGACGAGCGACGCGTCGGCGTCGACACCGCATGGGGGCTGTACCCGGGCGGGCTCAGCGTGGAGAAGGGCGAGCCGCTCTTCCCGCGCAAGAAGGCGTAGACGACGTGACGGCGAGTTCGGCGAATCACTCCGACGTGGTCGCGTGGGTCGACACTCACTGTCACGTGTACGACGACCGCACGCCCGGCGGCGCCGACGGCTCGATTGCTCACGCCAAGGCAAGCGACGTCACGAAGATGATCGTGATCGGCACCGACGCCGACACGACCGCCCTGGCTTTGGGTATCGCCGCGCGGCACGACGACGTGTGGGCCACCGTCGGTCTGCACCCGCACGACGCCAAGCTCGGCTTCGACACGATCGCCCCGTTCGTGACGAATCAAGCGGGTTCCGGGCCGACCAGCGGCCTGCTCGACTCCGACGGCCTTGCCGCGAAGAAGATCGTCGCGATCGGTGAGTGCGGGCTCGACTTTCACTACGACCACTCCGAGCGCGACGTGCAGCGCCACGTGTTCGCCCAACAGATCGCGCTCGCCAAACAGCTCGACCTGCCGCTCGTGATTCACACTCGCAACGCGTGGCCCGACACCTTCGACGTGCTCGACGCAGAAGGCGTGCCCGAGCGAGTGATTTTTCACTGCTTCACCGGCGACGAGGCAGAAGCACGCGAAGCGGTGAAGCGCGGAGCGTGGTTGTCGTTCTCCGGCATCGTCACGTTCGCGAAAGCTGACGACATCCGTCGCGCGGCGAAGTTCTGCCCCGCCGACAAAGTGCTCACCGAGACCGACGCGCCGTGGCTGGCGCCCGTGCCGCACCGCGGCAAAGAGAACGAGCCGGCTCTCGTGCGCGTGGTGGGCGAATGCTTGGCGCGCGTGCGCGGCGACGACGTTGCGGAACTTGCCCGCACAACGGTGGCCAACGCGCACGAGGCGTTTCCCGGCATCGCTCGGTAGCGTGAATCCTCCGCAAGGAGGCGAATTCGTGTTTCTCACGCCGCAAGATCGCCGTCGCATCACGCTGGTGGGCTTGCTCACGCTCGTGGTGGTGCCGGTCGTCATCTTCTTCACGCGCGGCGAACCGCAGGCCGAAGTCGCCACGGTCGCTGCGGCAGGCGTCAGCGTGGACGCCAACGTGACGACGACGACCGAGACGCCGGCACCGGTGTTTCTCGGCGGCCCAGCCGGCATCGCACCCACCGGCACCGCGGTGATCGCCTACCCCAGCGCAGAGAACGTCGGTGTGAACGGCCTCGCCACCTTCAGCAGCCTGAACGGCGCACCCAACACCGTGTGCAACGCCCCGATCGCCCCGTACGGCGCGACGCTCGTCGTGAAAAACCTCAACAACGGTCGCTCGATCGCGTGCTCGAACGTGATGATGCCGTCCACCCCCGCGAACGTCAGCATCGTGCTGCACACGCGGCTGTTCGTCGAACTCTCCGATCTCGTCAACGCGCCGATTCCGGTTTCGATCAACTGGTGACGCTCACCCGCTCGCAGACCTCCGAGCTGCTGGCGCGCCACGGGTTGGCCCCGCGGCGCAGTTTCGGACAGAACTTCGTCGTCGAACCAGAGACCGTTCGTCGAATCGCGTCGTTGGCGAAAGTGTCGACCGGAGACCACGTGGTGGAGATCGGCGCCGGTCTCGGCGCGCTCACGCTGGCGCTCGCCGAAACCGGGGCGTCGGTGACCGCAGTCGAGATCGACTCCGGTCTCTTCGAAGTGCTCCGCGAGAACGTCGCACGACACTCGAACGTGCGCGTGGTGCACGACGACGCGATGCGACTCGACTGGGACGCGTTGCTCGCCGCCGCCGACTCGTGGACCGTCGTCGCGAACCTGCCGTACAACGTGGCGACGCCGCTGGTCGCCGACTTGCTCGACAAAGTGCCGAAGGTGCGACGATTGCTGGTGATGGTGCAAAAGGAAGTCGCGCAACGATTCGCGGCACGACCAGGAGACGAGGCGTTCGGCGCGGTGAGCGTGAAAGTCGATTACTGGGCCACGTCGCGCGTCGTGGGCGAAGTGTCGTCGGCGGTGTTCTTGCCGCGTCCTCGCGTGGCGTCGTCGCTGGTGGAGATCGTTCGTCGTGATCGCCCGATCGTCGACGCCCCGTTCGCACCGATGTTCGCGATCGTCCGGCAGGGCTTTGCGACCCGCCGAAAGATGCTGCGGCGAGCCCTGGACGGCGTCGTCACTGCCGACGATTTCGCCGAGGCCGGCGTGAACCCGGAGGCACGCGCCGAAGAGCTCACGCTCGACGAATGGTCGCGGCTCACGCTCGCGGTGACGAAGCGAGGGGGAACCCCGGCATGACCGGCCCGGCAACGCTCGCTGCGCACGCCAAATTGACGTTGTCGTTGCGCGTCGTCGGCGTTCGTGACGACGGGTATCACCTCATTGACGCCGAAATGATCAGCCTGGCGCTCGCCGACACCGTGCGAATCGACCCGTCGGCGAGTGGCATCACCGTGACGGGGCCCTTCGCGGCAGGCGTACCGACGACGTCGGACAATCTCGTCGCCCGTGCGCTGCGCCTGGCAGGTCGCAGCGCCGGCGTCACCATCGACAAGCAGATTCCCAACGGCGGGGGTCTGGGCGGCGGTTCATCGGATGCCGCGGCGGTGCTGCGCTGGGCGGGGTTCACCGACCTGGTCGCCGCGTCACGGCTCGGCGCCGATATCCCGTTCTGCATGGTGGGAGACCGCGCGAGGGTGACCGGCATCGGTGAGAACGTCGCACCACTCTCGGCGAGTCAACGCGGTGATGAACCGATCGACGTCACGCTGGTCGTGCCACCGTTGCATGTGTCGACGCCGGCGGTGTACTCAGCGTGGGACCAACTGCCGGAGCGCGACCGTCGCGGAGACCTCAACGACCTCGAGCCAGCCGCACTGATCGTGGAACCGCAGCTCGCGCGTTGGCGCGACCGAATCACCGAAGCGTCGGGATCACGACCGACGTTGGCGGGCAGCGGTGCGACGTGGTTCTTGCGCGGGAGACACGACATCGGCGGCGCGTTGAATGACGCGACCGTGATCGTGACACGCAGCCGCTGACGCGGTAGAGCGACGACTTACTTGCTGTTGCGTTGGTGGCGAGTGCGACGAAGCATCTTCTTGTGCTTCTTCTTGCGCATTCGCTTGCGGCGACGCTTGACGA
>DAIPHP010000067.1:0-6675 GCA_036771295.1 Ilumatobacteraceae bacterium | reverse complement strand
CCTCCACCATGTCAAGGTGGCGCTCTAACCAACTGAGCTACACGCCCGAAAGCGACCGTCAGCCTACCCGCGGCGAGTGGTGACGAGGTTCGACGGGCCCACCCGCAGCGAGTGGCGACGAGGTTCGACGGGCCGACTACGCGAGGCGCAGTCGCAGCGACACTTCGTTGGCGAGCAGTCGCCCCGCACGCGTGAGCACCAGGCGATCGCCGTGCTCGCCGCGCGACACGCGCTGCACGAGCTCCGACATTTCCTCGACGTCAGCGGGGGCCAACGCCGACACGGGCACGCCGTCACGGGTGCGCAATTGCAGCTGCAGGCGCTCGAGAGCACGCGTGTCGTCGTCGAGTTGTTCGAACGACGACTCCGCTGAACGGCCCGCCTCGACGAGTTCGACGAACCGGTCGGGGGTGCGAACGTTCCACGACCGTCGCCCGTCGCGATGCGCGTGCGCGGCGCTGCCGAAACCGGCGTAGTCGCCGCCGCTCCAATACACCGCGTTGTGACGGCACTCGTGCCCGGGCTTGGCCCAGTTAGAAATCTCGTAGTTCGCCAGCCCCGCCGCGGCGAGCAAGTCGTCGGCGCGGTCGTACTTGTCGGCTTGGTCGTCGTCGTCTGGGTGACGATCGGGCTGCTCGGCCAACGCGGTGCCGGCCTCGACGGTCAGCCCGTACGCCGACACGTGCGGCGCCCCGAGCGCCACCACCTGCTCGATGGTCGCCGACCAATCGTCGAGCGACTCCCCCGCCCCGCCGTAGATGACGTCGAGATTGAACGTGTCAAAACCTGCCGCGCCGATCGCGTCGACCGCGCGCGACACGTTGTCGGGCGAATGCGTGCGACCGAGCGACAGCAGCACGTGCGGCTTGGCCGACTGCATGCCGAGGCTCACGCGATTGACGCCGATCGAACGGTACGTAGCGAGCATCTCGCGCGTGACGTCGTCAGGGTTGCACTCAATGGTGAACTCCGCGTCAGCGCGACGAGGGATCACGTCGAGCACCCGCACCAACTTGGCGGCGTCAACCAGCGACGGCGTGCCGCCGCCGACGAAGATGGTCGAGGCTTGCGGCATGTCGCGGGCGGCGCGTTCAATCTCGGTTCGCAACGCGTCGAGATAGCGATCGATCAGATGCGCGCGATCGGTGAACGTCGCGAACGCGCAATAGTCGCACTTGTGATGGCAGAACGGCACGTGCACGTACACGCCGAAGCCGATCTCCGCCTGCGGCGCGAGCGTCGACCAGGTCATGCGGGTGAAGCCGTGCGATGCGCGAAACGCAGCGAAGGGAGGGTCACGCTTGTTGCTGCGGCGGCACGAACACGAGCCCCAGGCTCGCCAAGCGTGCCGGTACGTCGTCGACCGCGACATCCAACATCACCGCGATGGCGCGAATGTCGTGCTGACGAACGGTGATGACCTTGCCGTTGAAGTCTTGGCGCTGAATCTGGATCATCCGCAGGAACTTCTCCAACATCGAGAATTGCGCGCCCTGCATCTGGCTGAGTTTGGCAACGTCAATGCGCAACTTGCCCTGCGGGGCGTTGGCCGAGCCCACCTCCACGCGCAGCGGGTCGCGCGGCAACAACTGGTCGATGCCGACGTCGTAGAACTTGGCGAGACGGTCGAGACGCGGCACCGAGATGGCCCGCTCGCCGCGCTCGTACGCGCCGAGCACCGAGGCCTTGAACTCGTTGTTCGAACGCTGCTCGACGTCGCCGAGCGACATGTTCTTTTGCAGACGAATCGAGCGCAGGCGCTCGCCCACGAGGCGCGAATACGGCGAGGAGCCCTCGTCGAAGTCGTTCTCGCTCATGTGCACCTCGCTTGCCTACTGCGTGCGACGCGCAACCAGCAACGTCGCCGCCACCAGTGTGGCAGTCTCCGCGCGAAGGATGGTGTCACCGAGCGAGACACGCGCGGCAGAAGACGGAATCTCGTCGGCATCGAAGCCGCCCTCGGGCCCGATGATGACGAGCGCAGGGCTCGGCGCGCCTGACGTGAGCGGCGCACCCTCAGGGTCGGCCACCGCCGCACCCGGGCGGCTCAGCGCATCGGCAAGCGACATGACCCCCGACACCGTCGGCAGCCACGTTCGACGCGACTGCATGGCGGCCTCGCGAGCGACGACGCGGAGTTTTTCCATCTGCTTCTCCACGTTCGACCACCGCACCACCGAACGGCGGGTCGGGGCGAGCAACACGATGTCGTCGACGCCGATTTCGGTGAGCTTCTGCACGGCCCACTCGTTGCGGTCGCCCTTGACCGGCGCGAACGCCACGCCGATGCGCTGCGTCGGTGCGGCGGTGTCGACGATGTCGCCGGCGACGCGAAGTTCGCCGTCGTGCCACTCGCAACGACGCCAACGGCCGCGGCCGTCTGACGCCGTCACGCTCTCGCCGTCGCGCAGGCGCAGCACACGCCCGAGATGATGCCGGTCGTTATCGGCCAGCACCGGAGCGCCGAGCTGGTCGACGAACACGTGCGCGACCGAGTCGCGCAGGTCGGGGTTCATGCGCGTGCCGCGCAGAGGAAGCCGGCCGGGTTCACGAGAACGCCGACTTGATCTTGGCGACCAGGCCTTCGTTCGTCACTTCTTCGCCGCGCAACTCGGCGAAGCGGCGCAGCAACTCGCGCTCTTCGTTGCTCAACTTGGTGGGTACCTCGACCATCACTCGCGCGCGTAGGTTGCCGCGACCGCGCGAACGGCCGGCAGAGGTGAGACGCGGAACTCCCCTGCCGCGCAGGGTGAACTCGTGGCCGTGCTGCACCCCGGCGGGAATCACCAGGTGCTCCACGCCATCCAACGTCTCGAGGTCGAGCTCGGTGCCCAGCGCAGCCTGCGCGATCGACACGGGCACGTCGGTGACGAGGTCGTCTTCTTCGCGGCGCCAGCGGTCGTGCGCGGCGACACGCAGATGAACGTAGAGGTCACCGGCGTCGCCTCCGCGCGGGCCCACCGCGCCGCGACCAGTGAGGCGCAGCGTCTGGCCCGTGTCGATGCCGGCGGGTACTTCGACGTTGAGCGACACTTCTTTCACGGTGCGACCCTCGCCGCGGCACGACGCGCACGGCGACGAGATCATCTCGCCGGTACCGCCGCAACGCTGGCAGGCGCTGGTGGTGACCATCTGGCCGAGCATGCTCTGGCGCACGCGACGCACCTGGCCGGTTCCGCGACACTCGGTGCACGACGACGCCGACGTGCCGCGAGCCGCACCCGAACCGCCGCAGTCTTCGCACGACACCGCGGTACGCACCTTCACTTCTTGCTGCGAACCGAACACCGCGTCGACGAACGACACGTCGAGCACCACTTCGAGATCTTGGCCGCGCGGCGGGCCGGACGGGCCCGAACGTCCGCCGAACGGCGAACCGCCGCCGAAGAACGCGTCGATGATGTCACCGAAACCGCCGGCGAACGGGTCGCCACCGCCGCCACCCGCACCGCTCATGCCGGCCTCGCCGAAGCGGTCGTATCGCGCGCGCTTCTCGTCGTCGCTCAACACTTCGTACGCGTGCGAGACGCGCTTGAACTTCTCCTCGGCTTCTTTGTTGCCCGGGTTCTTGTCAGGGTGCAGCTCGCGGGCAAGTTTGCGGTACGCCTTCTTGATGTCGTCGGCCGATGCGTCGCGCGCGACGCCGAGCAGCTCGTAGAAATCTTGCGCCATGTGCGGCTCAGCCTTCGGTGAGTCGGCGGCCGAGTCGGTCGCTCACCACTTCGACCGTCGCGAGCGCAGCCGGATAATTCATGCGGGTCGGGCCGAGCACACCGACGCTGCCGACGGTCTCGCCGTCGCGCACCACCGGGGCCAGCACCACCGAGCACACGCTGAGCGGCTCGACGCCGGTCTCCGAACCGATCGCCACGCTGACACCGCGGCTCAGCATGTCGCGCACCAGCGACACCACCACGTACTGCTGTTCGAGGGTCTCCAGCACCGAGCGCACGACATCAACTGCGTCGAACGCCGTGGTGAGACTGGCCGTGCCGCCGACGAACACGCTGTCACGGCCGCGGCCGCCGGCGAGCGAACCGACGGCTTTGCCGACGAGCGTCTCGACGTCGTCGTCGACACCCGCACCCGTCGCCGCCACGTACGAAACCGAGCTCAACGTCTTGCCGACGAGCACCTCGTTGACGCGCGAGTTGGCGAGAGCGAGTTGCATGTCGCTGGGTCGCGAGGCGAACTCGATTTTCTCGCTCTCGATGTCGCCGTTCGACAACACCGCCACCACGGTGCCGATGCGGTCGCTGAGCAGCACGATCTGCGCCGAACGAACCACGGCCTCCGACACGCTCGGCCCGGTGACCACCGCGGTGTAATTGGTGAGTTGCGCGAGCAATAGCGACGTGCGGTGCAACGTTTCTTCGAGACGAAAGTGGGCGGTGTCGAAGAACTCGCCGAGGCGCTGTCGGCTGACGGCGTTCAACTTGCCGGCTTGCGCGACGTCGGTCGAAGTGAGGTGGTCGACGTAGAGGCGGTACCCCTTGTCGGTGGGCACGCGGCCGGCCGACGTGTGAGGCTGCGCGAGATAGCCCTCGGCTTCGAGCGCGGACATGTCGTTGCGAATCGTGGCCGCCGACACGGAGATGCCGGGCATCGCAGCCACCTGCCCCGAACCCACCGGCTGGCCCGTCGAGACGTACTGCTCGATGACGGCGCGCAGAACGGCGATTTTGCGGTCGTCGACGCCACTCGTTGCCATGGTCGTTGTGTTCAGGCTACTGAGATGCGCGTTGCAGGGCGCGGCGAGCACCGTGTGAACACTGCCGCGGCGCGGCGAGCGCGGGTGTGGCGGGCGTTACTTGCCGGTGACGAGCTTGTAGCGACGCAACGACTCGTCGCGCTCTTCGCCGTGGTCGACGATCGGCGCCACGTAGCCGTTCGGCACGCCCGCGGGGCTCTCGCTCGGCACGTGCACGAACTTGTCGGGCACGCTCGCCAGCTCCGGCAGCCACGTGCGCACGTACACGCCGTTGGGGTCGAACTTCTCGGCTTGCATCGCCGGGTTGAAGATTCGAAAATACGGCGCGGCATCGGTGCCGGTGCCGGCAGTCCACTGCCAACCGTGGTTGTTCGACGCGATGTCACCGTCGACGAGATGCTGCATGAAATACTTCGCGCCCCACTGCCACGGAAGGTGCAGGTCTTTCACGAGGAAGCTGGCCACGATCATGCGCACGCGGTTGTGCATCCACCCGGTGGCCAGCAATTGGCGCATGCCCGCGTCGACGATGGGATACCCGGTGCGACCCGCGCACCACGCGGCGAAACGTTCTTTCGCGCGAGCGTCGGTGTCGACGGGCATCGCGTTCATCTTGGGCTGCAGGTTCTCCCACGCCGTGCGCGGCTGGTGATGCAGCACGTCGGCGTAGAACTCGCGCCACCCCAACTCGCTGCGGTAGTGGTCGTCGTTCTTGTCGGGTTTCAGTTCGGCCAGCAACTGGCGCGGGTGCAGCACGCCGAAGCGCAAGTACGGCGACAGCATGCTGCAGCCGTCGCGATCGGGGTTGTTGCGTTCTTCTTTGTACTTGCTGAGCGCGTCGGAAGCGAAGTGCTCCCACCTCGCCCACGCGGCTTCTTCGCCGGCCTTCGGCAACTCGGCGGCGAGTTCAGGATCGGCGGGAATACCGTCGCACTTGATGTCGGGTGCGCCGCGAAGATTCATGTTCTTGGGTGCGGGCAACGGCTTTGCCCAACCGTGGGCGATCCAACCGCGCGAGAACGGCGTGAACACCGCGTACGGCGTGCCGTCGGGCTTGCGCACCGTGCCGGGGTCGACGGCGTACGGCGAGCCGACGCGAACCAGCTTCACCCCCTGCGCAGCGAGACGCTTCTCTACCTCGCTGTCACGCTTGGCGCCATAGGGGCCGAAGTCGGCGCTCACGAACACCGTGTCGGCACCGGCCTCTTTCGCGAAACGCGGCACGATGTCGAGCGGGTCGCCGTGGCGCACCACGATGGCGCGGTTCATGGTGGCGTCGAGCGCGCGAATGTTGCGGTACAGAAACGCGAGACGCGCGGCACCCGAGCGGTTGACGAACAGCGGGTCGAGCACGAACAGCGGCGTGGTCACGCCGTGCGCGAGCGCGGCATTCAGCGCGGGATGGTCGGCAAGTCGCAAGTCGCGACGAAACCAGATGATTGCCGCGCCCATGGCTGCCGAACCTACCGCCACCACCATGCGAGCAGCGCGACGCAGGCAAAGCACGTGACGCCGCCGTAGGCCATCGACCATTCGAGCGACACGTAGTCGGCGATGAGGCCGGTGATCGGCCCGCCGATCGGCGTGCTGCCGAGAAACGCCACTGCGGTCAGCGCGAGCAGGCGGCCGCGCATGTCGGGCGGCGACTCTTGCTGACTGATGGCGTTGCCCGACGCGATCATCGCCGCCCCGCCGAAGCCGAGCGGCAAGCACAACGCGTACGCCGCCCACAGGCTCGGTGCGAACGCCACGGCCATGTTGCTGGCGCCGAGCACCGCGACATTGATCACCAACCAACGCAACGACACGCGCGGGAAGCGCGCGGTGACGAGCGCGCCGACCACGCTGCCCACGCCGGTGAGCGTCATCAACCAGCCGAACGCATCGTCACTGCCCCAGTTGACGTCGGCGAGCTTCGGGAACACGACGCTGTAGTTGAACGCGAACGTGCTGACCACCACGTA
>DAIPHP010000066.1:3249-6720 GCA_036771295.1 Ilumatobacteraceae bacterium | reverse complement strand
AACGCGGGCCGGCGTAGCCCAATGGCAGAGGCACGGCGCTTAGGACGCCGCCAGTGAGAGTTCGAGTCTCTCCGCCGGCACGGAGGCCACGAGCGATGCACCCCAAGAGCAGCCAGCACGCGAGAACCGTGCACGACCTGCCCACGCCCGCGGTGCTGGTCGACGTCGACGCGCTCGAGCACAACCTTGCCACGATGGCCGCGACGCTGCCCGGCGCGCTGCTGCGACCGCACGTGAAGGCGCACAAGAGCACCGCGCTCGCCGAACTACAGCGTCGCCACGGCCACCGCAGTTTCACCTGCGCCACGGTGCGCGAGATGATCGGCATGGCGCGCGCCGGACTGGGCGACGATCTGCTGCTCGCCAACGAAGTGGTGGACCTCGAGCGATTGCGTGCGCTCGCCGCCGAGCAAGACCGAGCGATGATCACGATCGCGGTCGACTCTGACGCCACGATCGACGCGGCAGCTCGCGCGGGCTTGCGCAACGTGCTGATCGACGTGAACATCGGCTTGCCGCGCTGCGGTTGCGCGCCGCACGACGCAGGACGACTGGCCGACCTCGCCCGCTCGCGCGGGCTCACGGTGCGGGGCGTGATGGGGTACGAAGGCCACTTGATGGTGAGCGACGATCGCGCCGCGCAACAGCGCGAGACGCTGTCGGCCATGCAGCAATTGCGCGAAGCAGCGACGAGCGTGGGCGGCGACATCGTCTCGGCGGGCGGCACCGGCAACCACGACGTGCACGCGCGGCACCGCAGCGACACCGGCGTCACCGAGGTGCAAGCCGGTTCGTACGCGTTGATGGACACCTATTACTCCACGCTCGGGCTGCCGTTTCGCCAGGCACTCGGCATTCTCGGCACCGTCGTGTCGACGCACGAGAAATGGTCGGTCGCCGACGTGGGGCTCAAGAGCCTCGGCATGGACCACGGCAATCCGTCGATCGCCGGCCACAAGGTGTGGTTCTGCTCCGACGAACACATCACGTTCGCGACAGAGAAAGTAGACGTCGGCACCGGCGCGGCCGCCGACGCTGCTGCGGGCCGCCCCGCTGCTCGCGCGCCGCAACCTGCGGTGGGCAGCAAGGTGCGCGTCATTCCGGCGCACGTCGACCCAACGATGGCGATGCACGACCACCTGTGGCTGGTGCGCGGCGACGAAGTGCTCGACCGCTGGCCGATCGACCTGCGCGGCTGGTAACTACTCGACTTGCGCGGCTGGCAACTAGCCGTTGCGAAGTACCGCGGCGAGCGCGCGAAACGCCCGCCCGCGATGCCCCAGCGCGTGTTTTTCGTCGATCGTCATCTCGGCGAACGTGCGACCGTCGCCTTCGCGCGGCACGAACACCGCGTCGTAACCGAAACCGCGCGCGCCGCGCTCGGTCTCGGCGATGCCGCCTTCGCACACGCCTTCTGCCCAGCGTTCGCTGCCGTCGGGGTACGCCACCAGCGCGACGGTGCGGAACCGCGCGGTGCGCGACTGCGGCTTCACGCCGCGCAGCGACTGCAGCATCTTGGCGCGGTTGTCGGCATAGGTGGCGTTCTCGCCGGCGAACCGCGCGGTGTGCACACCGGGCGCACCCTGCAACGCGTCGACTTCGAGCCCGGTGTCGTCGGCGACCGCCGGAAGCCCCGTCGCGTCACATATGGCACGGGCTTTCAGCCGCGCATTGCCGAGAAGCGTGTCGGCGTCTTCGACGATCTCCCCCACTGATGCGGGCCGCGGCAACAGTTGCACGACGCCGCGCAACAAGTCTTGAATTTCTGCCACCTTGTCGGGGTTGGCCGACGCACAGACGACCTGGATCACGCGCGAGACGGTGGCGGCGTTGCGATCACGTTGCGCTGTTGATCGAACACCTGTGCCAGCCCGCCTTCGGCGAGGGCGAGCAACACGTCGAGTTGCTCGCGCGTGAAGGCCTGCCCTTCGGCGGTGCCCTGTACTTCTACGAACCGTGCGACGCCACCGTCGAGCGGGGCGAGCATCACGACGTTCATGTCGACTTCGGCGGTGGAGTCTTCGACGTACGGAAGATCGATGATCGGCGTGCCCGAATGGATGCCCACGCTCACCGCTGCGCACAACGAGTGCAGCGGGTGCTGTTTGATCGAACCGCTCGCCACCAATCGTGACAGCGCGTCGTGCAGCGCAACGTAGGCGCCGCAGATGCTGGCGGTGCGGGTGCCGCCGTCGGCTTGCAGCACGTCGCAGTCGAGCAGCACTTGGCGCTCGCCGAGCAGCCGCATGTCGCACGCCGAACGCAGCGACCGGCCGATCAAGCGCTGGATCTCCACGGTGCGGCTCGACTGTTTGCCTTTCGCGGCTTCGCGGTCGACTCGCTCTGGCGACGAACCGGGAAGCATCGAGTACTCGGCGGTTACCCAGCCTTTGCCGCTGCCCTTCATCCACCGGGGCACGTCTTCGTCGACCGATGCCGTGCACAACACGCGCGTGCGACCGAACGACACCAGCACGCTGCCCGCCGCCATCTGCGTGAAGTCGCGCTCGAACGAGATCGCGCGAAGCTCGTCGGGGCGCCGACCGTCGGGACGTTTGCCGCTCATGATGCGGCTCCAGAATGCCACGCCGAGACCTCTCCGAGCTCGGGCCCCAGCAGGCGACGGCCCAGCGTGGCGAACCACTCGACGTCGCCGGAAGAAAAGAAGCGTCGCTCGGCGACCGCATCGGGCGGCGCCGCGAGCCCGCGGGACTCCAGCAGTTCGCGCACGGCGAAGGCGGTTTCGTTGGCGCTGCTCACGATCACCACGCCGTCGCCCATCACCCGTTGAATCACCGGCGCGAGATACGGGTAGTGAGTGCAGCCCAGCAACAGCGCGTCGACGCCTGCCTCCTTTACCGGCGAGAGCAATCGCTTGGCGAGCAAGGTGACTTCGTCGCCGTCGGTTTGGTCGCGCTCGACGAACTCGACGAAGCCCGGGCACGCGGCCGACGTGAGCGTGACGTCGGCGCCGGTGGCTTCGATTGCCGTGTCGTACGCGCGTGACGCAATGGTGCCGACGGTGCCGATGACGCCCACCTTGCCGTTGTGGGTGACTCGCGCCAGCGCCCGCGCACCAGGCTCGATGACTCCGATCACCGGAACGACGAGCGACTTCGACAATGCTTCGAGCGCAACTGACGCAGCAGTGTTGCACGCGACGACGATCATCTTCGCGTCGTGATCGTTGACGAGACTCTCGGCGAGTTCGATCGCGTACCCGCGAACTTCTTCGGCCGGCTTGTTGCCGTACGGATAGCGACCCGTGTCGCCGATGTAGACGAGCGACTCGTTCGGCATCAAGTCGATGAGCGACCGCATGACGGTGAGACCGCCGAAACCGGAGTCGAACACGCCGATCGGGCGTTCGCGCGCATCCACCATGTGTTTCTTAGGCTATTGCGCGGTGCACGCGGCGAGGTTGATGGCGAGGTGCACGTCGTGGTGACCGCAACACGCGTGGCGAGGTGC
>DAIPHP010000066.1:0-3149 GCA_036771295.1 Ilumatobacteraceae bacterium | reverse complement strand
CGAGGTTGATGGCGAGGTGCACGTCGTGGTGACCGCAACACGCGTGGCGAGGTGCGCATCGTGCTGACGGCAACGATCATGGCGCTCGGCGCTGCGTGCTTGCACGCCGGCTGGAATCTCGCCGTCAAGCGCAACACCGATTCGGGTCTCGCGCTGTGGGGACAGTTCTTCATCGCGATGTTCATCGCCGGCGGCGTGCTCGTCGGTTGGTGGCTGTTCTTTGACGGGCCGAGTTTCGCGTGGCGCTACACGTTGCTCTCGGGCGTCACGCACTTGCCTTACTCGATGATGCTCGTTCGCGCGTACAACACCGGCGACTTCTCCGTGTCGTACCCCGTCGCGCGCGGGGGCGGCGCGGTCGGCGCGGCGGTGCTGGGCGTGCTGTTGCTCGACGACGTGCTCTCCCCGCTCACCGTCGCCGGCATCGTGACCGCGGCGGTCGGCTTCTTCTTGTTGTCGCGCGGATCGCTGCGACAAATGCGGTTCGCGCTGGCGACGGCGCTGATCATCGGCATCTACACGGCCATCGACGCCACGGGTGTGCGCGAGTCGGCCGACCCGGCGGCGTACGCGTTGAGCATCTTCGTGACCACCGGACTCACCGTGTCGGCCTGGACGTTCGCCACGCGTCGCGGCGAGGCAATCAGCGCCCTGCGCGCGCAGTGGAAGCAATTCAGTTTCGCTGCCGTCGGCACGCTGGGCAGCTACTGCCTGGTGTTGCTGGCGATGCGCCAAGCACCGGTCGGCTACGTGGCGGTGCTGCGCGAATCGAGCGTCTTGATCGCCGCGTTCGCCGGATGGAAGCTGCTCGGCGAGGTCGATCACCGTCGCCGCATCGGTGGTGCAGCAGTGGTGTTGCTCGGGCTGGTCGCGCTCGTCGCCGGCGGATAAGCCCGCGAGACTCGCGCCGGCAACGCTCGGCGGCGAGAGCCTGACTCCTTAGAAGTAGATGACCTTCTCGGCGTTCGACGCGGCAGTGTCGAGATCGACGGTGTACGCGCCGGTCGACAGGTACTTCCAGCCGCCGTCGCAGACGATGAAGACGATGTTGGCGCTCTCGCCGCGCTCGGCGACTTCGTTCGCCACCTTCAGCGCACCGGCGAGCGACGCACCCGACGAGATGCCGGCGAAAATGCCGCATTCACGAACCAGTCGTCGCGTCATCTCGATGCTCTCGCGAGGGCGCACGATGCGCTTGCGGTCGAGAATCTCGCGACCCTTCCACAACTCGAACACCGGCGGGATGTAACCCTCGTCCAAGTTGCGCAGACCCTCGACGAGTTCGCCGAGCGGCGGTTCGACGGCGACGATCTGCACGTCGCTGTTCTGTTCTTTCAGGTAGCGACCGACACCCATGAGCGTGCCGCTGGTGCCGAGTCCGGCCACGAAGTGCGTGATCTGCGGGCAGTCACGCCAGATTTCGGGCCCGGTGGTCTCGTAGTGCACGCGCGGGTTGGCCTCGTTCGAGTACTGGTGCAAGAAGCACCACTCGGGGTGTTCTGCGGCGAGTGCTTCGGCGCGGCGCACCGCACCATTCGAGCCCTCGGGCCCCGGCGTGAGGATGATCTCGGCGCCGAACACCTCGAGCATCTGGCGACGCTCGACCGACACGCTCTCGGGCATGAGGATGGTGATCGGGTTGCCGGTGATGCGCGCGATCGCGGCGAGAGCGATGCCGGTGTTGCCCGAAGACGGCTCGAGGATGCGCTGGCCCTTCACGAGACGGCCGGTCGCGTACGCGCGCTTGATCATCGCGTTGGCGATGCGGTCCTTCACCGAACCGAACGGGTTCTGGCTCTCCAACTTGGCGAACAGCCGCACGTTCGGCGACGGAGAGAGTTGGCTCACCTCCACGAGCGGCGTGTTGCCGATCAGTTCGAGCACGCTCGACGACGACCGCTCGGCGATGTGCGTCGCGTTGAGATCGGTCATGTCGTGCTCCAGGGGGTTGAACTACGTGATGGCATGCCACCGGCTCGCTGGCGGAATCTTGTAAATCCCGATAGGAGTTGTCAACAATCTAGCGGGGCGGTTGCCGCCACGAACGAGTCGGGAACGGCGCCAGCCGTCACACTGGCCGGAAGCCGGCAGTCACACGCGTTCGAGCGCGGTTTCGCTGATTTCGCCGCCGACGATGCGGAAGTTCCGCAGTCGAGGAGGGTCGTACTTCAGGCTGACGATGGCGTAGTTCCAGTTGGGGTCGGGTGCCTGCGCGACGTCGGTCGGGCTCGGATACGCCTCGGTGTGCGTATGGCTGTGCACCACGCCGAGCACGGCGAGGCCGCGGTCGTCGGCTTCACGCTCGACGCGCATGTAGTCCTTCGGGTCGAGCGTGTACACGATCGCTGACGCAGCTGCGTTGCGGCACGCATGAAACTCGAGCGCGCGATCGCCGCCGGGCTCCCCCACCAACAGCCCGCACATCTCGTGCGGCTTGCATGCCCGCGCGTGCGCGACGATCTGCTGCTCGATCGCGTCGGTGATCACGAGTCGGTGCGAACTCATCTCGTCGAACGCTACTCACGCGCGACTCTGGTTGGCGGGCCGACCGACGCCTCTGTCGAGACATCGTCGTATTCATGCTTCGTAGGCTCAAATCACCGACATGGCAAAGAAAGACACCGACAATCCCGTGCTGGCGAGCAACCGTCGCGCCCGACACGAATACACCATCCTCGACGTCGTCGAGGCTGGCATCGTGCTGCACGGCAGCGAGGTGAAGAGCGTTCGCGCCGGCGAGGTGCAGATCGCCGATGCCTACGCCCATCTCTCGCACGGCGAGATGTGGCTGGAGAACATGCACGTCTCCACCTACAAGTTCAGCCACGGCGTCGGGGCCCACGAGCCGGTGCGGCCTCGCAAACTGCTGCTCAACCGCACCGAGATTCGCCGGCTCGCCGAACGCATGGCGAAAGAACGTCTCACTCTCGTGGCGCTCGACGTGCACCTGCGAGGCGGCCGTGTGAAAGTCGACCTCGCACTGGCGAAGGGACGCAAGAAAGAAGACCGCCGTGCGGCCATCGCCGAGAAAGAATCGAAGATCGAAATGCGTCGCGCCGTCGGACGCCAACGCAGAGGCAAGCCCGAGTGACTCACGGCTCCTCGTCACGATCTCGGTACGTTCGTGCGTACACTGAAGTTGCTACGCA
>DAIPHP010000065.1:0-6817 GCA_036771295.1 Ilumatobacteraceae bacterium | reverse complement strand
GCTCGGTTTGGCATACAACAGTGTCGTTCCGATGTACTTCCTAACGACACACACATAGTTGGTGACCACGTACAGCGGTCAGCAATGTCGAGCACCAAAGGAAGGCAGCCGTGGCGGAACGGATGTCAGACAACGCGGTTCGTTCGCGCTTGCGTGACGTACCACCAGACGTTGAAGAAGTAACCGAGCCCCGTCCGAAGAGAGGGCGGCGCACGTCAGAGCTTCTTGTCGGTGCACTTTTGGTGCTCGGTGGAGCGCTGGCAGGGCTCGTTGTTTTTCAACGTGGTGACCCACGATTCGTGGTAGTAGCGACTTCCAGCGAGCTTCAGCGTGGGACGATCATTGACCGAAGTCATCTCGTCGCCCTCGAAGTCGGCCTGATTCCGGACCATGCGGTCACGCTGGCTCAAGATGCGGCGGATCTGCTCGGCAAGCGGTTGCTCGTGGACGTACCTGCGGGCGTGCCGTTAACGCGATTCGTCGTCAGTGACGCGAGACCACTGACGGGCGCTCAAGCCCTCATCCCGCTTCAACTCGAAAGAGGTGCTGTACCGAGCGAAATCGCTCGTGGTGACATGGTCCAAGTCATCATCTCATTTCCCAACCGCGGTGTTGACGCACCGAGCCCGGAGATTCTTGCAGAGACAATGGAGGTCTTTGCCATCGAATCTGCCGATGAGTTCGACGACCGAGTGAATCTCACCGTTGTAGCTTCTCCTGACTCAGCAATCGACCTCGCACGCGCTGACCGAATTCAAGTGATGAAGGTGGCGTCTCGATGACGATCCACGAGAGTCAACTGGTTCGCTCTCTCACTGAACTCGTCGCTGATGTGCTTGCCGAGCAACGAATTCGTGACACGGAGAACGGTGTTGCTACGTCAAACGAGCTGGAGTTGCAGCTGGCAAGAAGCACTGTCAGTGGCGAGTTGGGACGGCTGCTCACCAAGCGCTCGTCCGATGCCTGGCCGCCAATTGACGAAAACGAGGTGATCAATGAAGTAATCGCCCAAGTACTGGGCCTCGGCGGTCTCGAAGGTCTGTTGTCTGATCCTGAAATCAGCGATATTCACATACGGGGCAGTGACTCAGTGTGGGTCAAGTTACGCGACGGAAGACGGGAACGACGTGCACCGATCGTGTCGAATGACGAAGAACTGGTGAGCCTTATCCGTCGTGCGGCAACGCGATTCAGCCGTAGCGAAAAGCGGTTTGACGCGGGGAGCCCCGAGTTGAACATGCAACTCCCTGACGGATCACGCCTGTTCGCAGTGATGGAGGTATCGACCAGACCGAGCCTGGTCGTTCGCCGACACAGGTTCGAGCTCTCGTCACTCGACGAGCTCCGCACACACGATGTCTTCGACCACGAGGTGCAGTCACTGTTGGCAGCGATGGTGCGCGCGCGGCGGAATGTCGTAGTCGCTGGTGGTACGGGAACCGGGAAGACGACTCTTCTTCGCGCGCTCCTCAATGAAGTGCCGTCGCATGAGCGGATCGTCACCATAGAAGACGCGTACGAACTGGGCCTCGAGCACTTCGCGGAGCGACATCCCGACTACGACGCGCTGCAGAGTCGCAGCGCGAACATCGAAGGGCAGGGTGAGATCACGCTCGCTGATCTGACACGAATGGCTCTACGAATGGATCCCGACAGAGTCATCGTCGGCGAGGTTCGAGGCGCCGAGGCATTCCCCATGCTCATGGCAATGAGCCAGGGGAACAACGGCTCAATGTGCACCATGCATGCTGACGGTGCGCGGACGGTGTTCCCGAAACTCGCGGCCTACGTTTCGATGGCGTCGACCGGCCTACCAGTCGAAACAATAAACGTGCTCGTGGCCAGCGCACTTCACTTCGTCATCTTCGTGGAGAGCCATGACGGCCGACGCCAGGTGTCATCGATCTGTGAGGTCGTTGACATCGACGGCAACAACATCATTTCGAACGAGGTGATGAATCGATCGGGACGAGGCGTCACTAGATGGCCGTTCCCGTTCCGATCTTCGACGCGAGAGATGCTGGAGGATCACGGATTTCGTCCGAACCAACTGGCGGTAGTCAGGCGATGACGGCTCTCGTCGCAGCCGGCGCAGGTGCCCTCATCGGGTTGGGCCTTTACGTCGTCGTAATGGCGTGGCAAGGTCAGCTCCGCATAGTGCGGTTCGACTTCCGGCGGATTCGCAAAGAACTCGTATCAGCCATGAGCGGAGTGGGGGTGTCGCTCCTCGTATGGGCCCTCACTGGTTGGTCACTGGTATCCGTCGTCGTTGGCACCGCAACTTCGATGGCTGTGTCTGCAGCGATGAGGCAAAGACATCGTCGCGATGATCGCACGGTGGTCGATGCGATCGCGGTATGGACCGAGCAACTTCGGGACATGCTGGCCGGAAGCAACGGACTTGAGCAGACGATTGCAGCAACAGCAACACACGCTCCGGCACCTCTGCGATCCGCTCTTGAGCGGCTCGTCGTGTCGATGTCGTACTCGCCGTTGCCCGTCGCGCTTCGCCGGTTTTCCCAGGACGTGAACCACCCGACGGCAGACTTCGTGGTAGCGGCCCTCTCGACTGCGGCCACCCGCCAAGTTCGGGAGCTCGGAGCGCTACTCGGTCATCTTGCGGCCTGTGCCAGAGAAGAATCGCGCATGTACACGCGCATATGGGTCGGGCGGTCGCGTACTCGCAGTGCGGTCAAAATCATCTCGTCGGTGGTCGTACTGTTCGTCGTTGGGCTCGCTCTGGTCAGCCCTGATTACCTCGAGCCGTATCGCGCCACGGAGGGTCAGCTCGTCCTCACAGTGGTAGTGCTGGTGTTCTGCGGCGCTCTCTTCCTCATGCAGCGAATGTCGGCGGTGAGCGCGCCGGATCGATTCGTGGGTCGCGTCAGCGAGGTAGGTCCGTGATCGTGGTGGCAGTGATGAGCGGGGCTCTCGTAGGCGGGGGCCTCGCTGCCTTGGCACTACCGTCGTGCTCGCGACGAGCAGTCGAAGCAATCGCCTGGGTCGCTCGCTCGTCAGGTAACGCGGCACATGTTCGGACGCAGCGGCTTCACGCAGCCGACCTTTCGATTGTCGACTGGACCACCACGGACTTGGTCTTTCGTCAGCTCGTCTTTGGGATGTTGGGCGTGTTTTGCGGGGGTGTGGCGGGATCACGATTCGACAGTGTGATTGCGATCCTCGTTGGCGGCACTCTCGGAGGCTTCGCGGGCTTTGTGCTCCCGAGCGCCATGCTGCGCTCTCGTGCACGTTCACGACGGAGGGACTTCCTTCACGCCTTTTCTGCGTATCTCGACCTGGTGAACGTCCTACTCGCCGGAGGCGCAGGAATCGAGACCGCACTGGTATCGGCAGCCGAAGCCGGTGACGGCTGGGCCTTCAAGTCAATTCGCGGATGTCTGGTGCGTGCGCGATTGTCGCGACGCTCGCCGTGGACTGAGCTCCGCCTCCTCGGAGCGCGCTGGGACCTCAGTGAGGTCGTCGAAGTCGCCGGCTCGATGCACCTCTCCGGAGACCATGGTGCACGAATTCGGCAGTCACTCGGCGCCAGGGCCGACTCGTTGCGCGCCCGACAACTTGCCCAAATCGAAGCCAGCGCCCAGTCGTCCACTGAACGCATGGGGGTACCGATGATGCTGCTTTTCGTCGGATTCATGGTGTTGCTGGGATATCCAGCCCTCCAAACGGTGGTGATGAACATGTGACGAGTTTTCCCCGTCAACCCCCGAGGGTCACACATTCCAATAACAAAAACAACGACAAGAAAGGAACACCGATGTCAAACAATCGTCAGCTCTGGCAGTACTTCATGACGCGTCTGCGCGCTTCGATGGAGAATGACTACGACCGCGGCGAAGTGAGCGCCACCACCGTGGTCATGGCAGCAGCACTCATCGCCCTGGCTCTCTTCGTGGGCGCCACCATCACGAGCCGCGTCCGTGACAAGGCCAACTCGCTCAACCTCGACTGAGGGGGGCACCGATCCCGGCGAGGTATCGATCGAGACGGTGATCCTGATTCCCGTCGTGATGTTCCTCGTGCTGATGTCGGTACAAGCAGCGGTTCTGTTGCACGGCGTCACTATGGCCGAACACATCTCGATGCAGGGGGCAGCGGCCGCCGCGCGTTACGGCGCTTCCGAGTCCGCTGGTATGCGTGCCGCCGAAGATGCTGCCAGCTCGCTCGGTGCTCGGCTGTGGGGCGCACCTCTCGTGTCGGTAACCGCTCATGATGTGACCGTTGAAGTGTCCGTTCGTGTTCCGCGAGCCGTTCCTCTCTTCCCGGAGGTCGTTGCGCGGACGACGACCGTTCCACGGGAGCGCTTCACTGCTTATGGCGAACGTTGACAAGCTCCCATCAATCCCGAAGTACGACCGAGGATCAGTGAGCACTGAGGTCGTCCTCTTGGCACCGTTGATCGTCGTCCTTGCTCTCTTCGTGGTGCATCTCGGTTGGATAGCGAACACTCGACTTCAGCTCATCTCGGTAGCCGACCAGGCGGCGCGGGCAGCATCGCTCGTCCATCCTCGTCGTATGGCGCAAGTCGGCAACGACGTGGCTCGTGACCAGATTGACTCCGGCGAGTCACGTTGCACGGCAGTCGATGTCGCTGTCGAGCTTGAGCGCTCAGTCGAACCGGGCGTCGTGACGGTGCGACTCTCCTGCACTGTCGACCCTGACGGCCTGAGTTTGCTACTCCCCATCCAGCGAACGATTCGTGTGACTTCGTCAGAGATCATCGACATGTGGCGGGTCGACTCATGACCGGCTTCGTCGTTTCGCTCGTCACTGCAATTCTCGCAGTGGCTGGACTTGTCTTTGACGGATCCCGCCTAGTGGCTGCACGAGCCGAACTCGCCGATCATGCAGCCGCTAGTGCCCGTATCGCAGCACAGCATCTCGTTGACGTACGACTCGGCGAAGAGCGAATCGACCCGGACGAGGGCCGATCCGCAGCGATGCGATATCTCGCTTCCCGTGGACTGGAAGGCAATGTACGCGTCAATCGTCTTACCGTTGAAGTCACTGTCGTAGAAGTGGTTCCGATGACGCTGCTTTCGGCAGTTGGAGTTCGAGATCGAGTCATGGTCGTCACACGCGAGGCGGAGCTCGTCGAGCAATGAAGCGCGGTCGGTCCGAGATTGTCACCGCTCTGCTAGCGACGCTGTCAGCGGGAGTGCTCGTCGTGTCGGACTTGTCACCGCAGACATCTTTCGAACGGCTGACTGTTGTGGCTCGCTCGTTTTCATATGGGTCGATGCCACTGTCTGTCACACCTGTAGTGGTGCTGGCACTGTGGCTTGTCGTTTTCGTGGGAATGACACGAGCGACGTTGACATTGTTTCGGTCTATCGGGCGAATGGTACGCCAGTGGGTAATCAGTCACCACTCCGCTGGTCGTGGAGGAGTGGTGGGTCTCGCCTTGGTCTTGTTCGCGACGTTCCTTGCTCACGTGCGCTCTTCCAGCAATCTCGTAAGTGGCGAAGTTGGTCGCGAGAGTGAGTCTCGGCAGCTGGGCAGCGACGCAGGTTCCCGACCGTCGAGGTTTCCCGAAGTTGGGTCTGACGGTCGAGATAATGCGGACACACGAGACGTACGCCGTTTATTGCCGGCACTGGCATCGACTGGGCTGGCAGTCGGGCTCACTGGGCACATCCAGCGTCAACGCGCAGAGCTGTTGAAAGATGCTCCAACATCAGCAACATTGCGGCGACCATCAGCCGCGTCTCTCTCCACCGCTGTTGCCTTGTTTGAGAGAGCTCGAGTCAACTCGGAAACTCTGACCCAAGGTCACCAGTCATCCCGTACAAGGAACCTTGTCATTCCGCTTGGGGCCGACCACGATCAACTCGTTTCCTTGACTGTGGCACCGGGAGAAACAGTGAGTATCGACTCCCATGCGTCCGAGTCGGACGATGTCCTGCGCCACATCATCAACACGTTGGTACTGGCTCCGTGGAATCCTCCAACCTCGGTAATTGCCCACGGATTCCAGCGAACAGATGCCGTGGTCAACAGGGCGATCGTGTATGCGAGAGATGCTGAGCATGCCGCTCGCGAAGCCCTTGATGTTCGTTCTCGTAATCGGGATCGGAACGTGGTGATAGTGACTCGCGAGTTCTCGGATGCCTTCGCCGAGCTGTTGAGTCAGGGCGTCATGGTGATCAGCTCCATCATTCCGTCAGGTGCCGTGCACCGAGTGGTGCGAAAGCCTCAGTTCTGGGAGGTTGGCTCAACCGGACAGCGTTTCGAGCCGTATGGCTTGTCGACAGATGAAACAGCGACGTTGAGCGAGGCTGTTCAGGAGATGACCCAACTCACCGACACCGCTACGTACGACATGCGAGGTGTAGCGCCGTCTCGATCTACCTCAGGTGCGTCTTGGCACACAATGGTGAGAATTCTCGGTCCGGTGCATGCCGTGCGACACGATCAGCAAGAAGTGACGTTCCGCAAGTCGAAGTCCTTGGAGCTGCTGTGTTGGTTGGCGCTTCATCGTGAACGACCGACAGTGTCTGGCGCTAGAACCGCGCTGTGGGATCTTGATGTTCAAGATGCAACCTTTCATAACGTGCTCTCTGAAGTGCGAAGGGGACTATCAGCTGCCGGTCTTTCGAATGCGGCAGGTCGAGTCAACCGACAACGGCTGTTTCTCGATCGTCAGATCATCACTGACGGCGAAGTGTTGCGTAACGTGCTGGCTTCAACAGAGGAGATGGAGGACAGGCATTCGTTGGCTGAACTACGGGCAGCTCTCTCTTTGGTGAACGGTCTTCCCTTTATGACCAGCAACTACGTGTGGGCTGACGCAGAAGGA
>DAIPHP010000064.1:5698-6896 GCA_036771295.1 Ilumatobacteraceae bacterium | reverse complement strand
CCGTCGTCGACCGAGCCGACCGTGGCGAATCGAAGACGTTCCATCAACGACCACCTCGCGTCGGTGTCGCGAGACGCATCAGAAGTATCCCTGCTTCTTGCGGTCTTCCATTCCCGCTTCGCTGATGCGGTCGTCGGCGCGAGTCGCGCCGCGCTCGGTGACTCGAGCGGCGGCAGTCTCGGCGATGACGTGCTCGATGGTGGTGGCGGTCGATTCGATCGCGGCGGTGCATGTCGCGTCACCGACGGTGCGGAAGCGCACCATCTGCTCGCTGATCGTCTCGTCGGGCTCGGGCTTCAAGAACGGCGACTCGGCCATCCACATGCCGTCGCGGCGGAACACTCGTCGCTTGTGCGCGAAGTAGATGCTCGGCAGCTCGATGTCGTACTGCTCGACGAAACGCCAGATGTCGAGCTCCGTCCAGTTGGAAAGCGGGAACACGCGGAAGTGCTCGCCGGCCTTGTGGCGTCCGTTGTAGATGCCCCACAGTTCGGGGCGCTGCGTCTTGGGATCCCACTGGCCGAAGGAGTCGCGGAACGAGTACACGCGCTCCTTGGCCCGCGCTCGCTCTTCGTCGCGGCGGGCCCCGCCGAACACGGCGTCGAACTTGTGCTCGGCAATCGAGTCGAGCAGGGTCACGGTCTGCAGGGGGTTGCGGCTGGCGCGGGGGCCGGTGGCATCCTGCACGCGTCCGGCATCGATCGAGGCCTGCACCGACCCCACGATGAGCCGCACGTCGAGCGCTGCCACGGTGCGATCGCGAAACTCGATGACCTCGGGGAAGTTGTGCCCAGTGTCGATGTGCATCACGGGGAACGGCACCCGGGCGGGGGCGAAGGCCCGCACCGCCAGGTGCAGCATGACGACGGAGTCCTTGCCGCCGGAGAACAGCATCACCGGCCGTTCGAACTCTGCCGCCACTTCGCGGATGATCGTGACCGACTCGTCGACGAGGCTGCGCAACGCCGATTTCACGCTGAAAACACTATGCCTCAGGGCCCCGAGCCCGAGCGATGCTGATTTTTCGTACAACCCCGCGCGCCGAGGACGGGGGCTAATAACAGCCGTGTTATTCTTCGGTTGCGCCACACGGCGCACCACACCACCAACAAGGGGAGCACGAATGAAACGACGAAAGGTACTCGTCGCAGCATTTGCGGCAGCGGCGATGATCGTCGCTGCGGCTTGCGGCGGCGAC
>DAIPHP010000064.1:4499-5598 GCA_036771295.1 Ilumatobacteraceae bacterium | reverse complement strand
GAAGAGACCACGGCACCTGCCGAGGACTACAGCATGGTCAAGGCCGCCGTGGTGTACATCACGACACCTGGCGACATGGGCTGGAGCTACATGCACGACCAGGGCATCAAGTACATGGAAGAGCAGCTCGGCATCGAAGTCACCCGTCTGGAACTGATTCCGGAAGGTGCAGAGGCCGTTGCGGTGTTCGACAAGCTCGCGCGTGACGGTTACAACCTGATCTTGGGCACGTCGTTCGGCTACATGGACCCGATGCTCGAAGTCGCCGCCAAGTACCCGGATGCCTGCTTCCAGCACGCGTCGGGCTACAAGACCGCCGACAACATGGGCAACTACTTCGGCGCGATGGAAGAAGCGCGCTACTTGAGTGGTGTGGTCGCAGGCAAGGCGAGCGCGAGCGGCAAGCTCGGCTACGTCGCCGCATTCCCGATCCCCGAAGTGCTCCGTGGCATCAACGCATTCACGCTCGGCGCGCGCTCGGTGAACCCGGCCGCCACCGTGCAGGTCGCGTGGACCTCGACGTGGTACGACCCGGCGAAGGAAAAGGAAGCCGCACAGTCGCTGCTCGCAGCTGGCGCTGACGTTCTGGCACAACACCAGGACTCGTCGGCAACCGGCGAGGCCGCGAAGGAAGCCGGTGCCAAGTGGGTCGGTTACAACTCCGACGTCAAGGCCGCCGACTTCCCCGACACCTGGCTCACCAGCCCGGTGTGGAACTGGGGTCCGCACTACGTGAAGCTGGCCAAAGACGTGGCTGCTGGTACGTGCGACAACAGCCCGTACTACGGCAACATGGCTGACGGCATGATCACGCTCGGCGTGTTCGGCTCGTCGGTCGACCAGGCCACGAAGGACCTCGTCGCGGAGAAGGCCGCAGCCATCATCGATGGTTCGCTCAAGCCGTTCACCGGTCCGATCAAGGACAACGAGGGCAAGGAGCAAATCGCCGCTGGCGCCTCTGCCGCGCTCGGTGACCTGCTCGGTCAGTCGTACTTGGTCGAAGGAGTCATCGGCTCCGCCAAGGGCTGATCTTCTCGCTCAATAGCAACGAGCGCCCACCTCGCGAAAGCGGGGTGGGCGCTTCGCTTTGTGTGGCAAA
>DAIPHP010000064.1:0-4399 GCA_036771295.1 Ilumatobacteraceae bacterium | reverse complement strand
GCAACGAGCGCCCACCTCGCGAAAGCGGGGTGGGCGCTTCGCTTTGTGTGGCAAACTTGCGTGTTGTGACGAACTCGTCCGCGGTCGCCTCGGCTGGGCCGAGTGGCACCACCGGCTCACTCGCGCTCGAGGCTCGAAACGTCACCAAGCGGTTTCCGGGGGTCGTCGCCAACGACAACGTCAGTTTCGACCTGGCGCGCGGCGAGGTGCACACGCTGCTCGGCGAAAACGGCGCCGGCAAGAGCACGCTCGCCTCGGTGTTGTGCGGGCTCTACCGACCCGAAGAGGGCCAAGTGCTGCGCAACGGGAACCCGATTCGCCTCAACAGCCCGCGCGACGGTCTGGCGCACGGCATCGCGATGGTGCACCAACACTTCCGTCTGGTCGACCGCTTCACCGTGGCCGAGAACGTGGTGCTCGGCCAGAAGTCGTTGTCGTTCGTGTTGTCGGCAAGCGAGATCGAATCGAAGGTGGAGAAAATCACCAACGACTTCGGGTTGCCGCTCGATCCGCGGGCCGTGGTCGGCGAGTTGTCGGCGGGCGAGCGTCAGCGCGTCGAGATCGTGAAAGCGCTCTACCAGGGTGCAGAAGTGTTGCTGCTCGACGAGCCCACCGCGTTGCTCGCGCCGCCGGAAGTGGAAAAGCTGTTCCTCACCGTGCGGGCGATGACCCACGCCGGCAAGTCGGTGGTGTTCGTCAGCCACAAACTTGGCGAGGTCGTCGACATCTCTGACCGCATCACCGTGATGCGTGGTGGGAAGGTGACCGGTTCGGTGCGTCGCGGCGAAGCCGACGTGCGGCGCCTTGCCGAGCTGATGGTGGGTCGACAAATCAACATCGTTCCCCGGCGCGCAAAATCGCCGACGAGTGACGTGTTGTTGTCGGCGTCGCAGGTGCACCTCGAGCGCGACGGTGCGGCAGTGCTTACCGACATCAACCTCGAAGTGCGCGGGGGAGAGATCCTCGGCGTGGCGGGCGTGGCCGGCAACGGCCAACGCGATCTCGCCGAAGTCATCGCCGGTCTGCGCAGCCCGCAGCAGGGCAACGTCACGGTGTGCGGCACCCCGACGGCGGGCAAGGGCGCGCTCGGTGCGCGTCGCGCCGGGCTGGCGTACGTTCCTGAAGATCGTCTCGGCACCGGTCTTGCGCCGTCGCTCTCGATGGTCGACAACTTGGTGCTCACGCGCGAGCGGGGCTTTCTGGTCGACCGCAAGTCAGCCTTCGTCGAGTCGGAGGCCTTCATCAAGCAGTTGGAAATCAAGACCCCGGGGCCGCTCACTCCGACGCGCAAGTTGTCGGGCGGCAACGCGCAAAAAGTGCTGCTCGCTCGCGAGCTGTTCGCCGTCAGCGGTGCGCGGGTGCTGGTGGTTTGCTCTCCGACACGCGGTCTCGACGTCGGCGCGGTCGAGGCAGTGCACGCGCTGCTCGACGAGGCACGCGACGCCGGCAAGGCGATTCTTCTGGTGAGCGAAGACCTCGACGAAGTGATGACGTTGTCCGACCGCGTGATGGTGCTGTACCGCGGCAAGATCACCCTCGAGCAGCCAGGCGCGAAGGCGAACCTCGACCACATCGGACGCGCCATGGCGGGCATCGCGACATGATCGTGCTTGGCCGCCGAGTGCGTCTCGAACAACGGCTCGTGCAGCCGGCCTCGCACGCGGTGATCGTGCCGCTCGTGTCGGTGCTCTTTGCGCTGCTGATCGGCGCGGTGTTTCTCGCTGCAACGGGCCATCCACCGCTTCGCACCTACGGCGACTTGCTGAACAACGGCTACACCAGCTTCTACGGCATCACCGACACGCTCGGGCTCGCGACGCCGCTCATCTGCACTGGTCTGGCCGCGGCGTTCGCGTTTCGCATGAACTTGTACAGCATCGGCCAAGAAGGCCAGATGTATCTGGGCATGATCGGTGGTGCTTGGGCGGGCATCGCGCTGGCCGACGCGTTGCCGACAGTGGTGGCAGTGCCGGTGGTGCTCGTCTTCGGTGCGTTCGCCGGCGCGTTGTGGGTGGCGGTGCCGGCGTTGCTGCGCGCGAAGTTGGGCACCAGCGAAATCGTCAGCACGTTGTTGCTCAACTATGTGGCGCTCAACTTGGTGAACTACTTCATCTTCGGGTCGGCCGGCTTCTTCCGCGACCCGACGACGTCGTTCCCGCAGGGCAGGCCCGTCGCCGAGAGCGCTCGGCTCGAGCCGTTCTCGTTCTTCACCGACAAGGTGACGAACACCTACCCGACCTTCCTCGTGTCGGTGTTGTTGGCAGTGGCGCTGTTTTGGTTCATGCGCCAGTCGAACTACGGATACGAAACCACGGTGTACGCCGACTCGCCGAACACCGCCCGTTACGCGGGAATGAATTCCATGTGGCTGCAGTCGTCGGTGCTGCTCATCTCCGGCGCGCTGGCGGGTGTCGGCGGCGCGATGTACATCGTCGGCCCGGCCGGCAAAGTCGACCCCGGTCTCATGCAGATCGGGCTCGGCTACGCGGGCATCGTGGTGGCCGCACTCGCGCGCTACAACTTCGTCGCCGTCATCTTGGCGGCGGTGCTCTTCGCGGGCTTGCGCACCGGCGGCAACGCGTTGCAGGCGTCGAGCGACCCGGTGCCGATCGCCATCGCGGTGGTGCTGCAGGGCGCGGTGTTGTTGTTCGCGCTCGGCGGAGAACTCTTCAGGCGTAACAAGCTGACCATCTCTCGCGTGCAGGTGGCGTCGGCATGAGCACGGATCGTCTCGGCGGGGTCGGCGTATGAACTCCAACATCTGGCTGCTCACCTTCGCCGATGCCATCAGCATCGCGACCACCTTGATCTTGGCGTCGTTGGGTGCGATGCTGACCGAACGCAGCGGCGTGATCAACCTCGGAGTCGAGGGCATGCTGCTGATGGGCGCGGTGACCGCCTTCTTGGTGGGTGACGCGTCCGGCAACCTGTGGCTCGCGCTGCTCGTCGCAACGCTCGTCGGCGTCGCGTTGTCGACGGTACATGCCGCGCTGACGGTGGGCCTGCGCGCCAACCAGATCGTGTCGGGCCTCGCGATGGTGATCTTCGCGACGGGACTCTCGCAATTCATCGGCAAACCGGTGGAGGGCGACCCGCGTCCCGTGCAGATCGAGCCGCTCGACCTCGGCGGACTCGCCGACATTCCGTTCTTCGGGCCGGTGGTCTTCGGCCACGACATCTTCACCTACCTCACGTGGGTACTCGTCGCAGCCGCGTCGTTCTACATTCATCGCACGCGACCCGGGCTGCTCTTGCGTGCCACCGGAGATGCTCCGGCGACGGTCGACGCGCAAGGCGGCTCGGTCGCGCGCATCCGCTGGATGCACACCATCGCCGGTGGAGCGCTCATGGCGTTCGGTGGTGCGTGGTACATGTTCGCGCGAGGTGCGGCGTGGAACCAGGCAGCCACCACCAACGGCATCGGGTGGATCGCCCTCGCGCTGGTGGTGTTCGCGTCGTGGCGTCCGCTGCGCGCCATCGGCGGGGCCGTGTTGTTCGGTTTCACGTTGCAAGTGCCGTTCACGTTGCAGGCCGAACAGATCAGCGTCTTGCCACCGACGATCGTGGCGATGTTCCCGTACCTCGTCACGTTGGCGGTGCTCGTGGTGCTGTCCACCCCGCGCGCGCGACGGTTGCTCGGCGCGCCGAAGATGCTCGGACAGCCGTTCGTGCGCGACGAGCGGTAACACGCCATGGCAAAACTGACCACTGCGTCGTCGAACGACGACATCCTGCGCGTCTTGCACGACACCGCCGACGCGGCCTACGCGGTGCTCAGCGCCAACACCGACTGGGGACTCTCGGGAAAACGTCCGACGCAGTACTCGGTGGATCTGCGCGTCGACGCAGCGGCGCTCGAAGTGCTGCATGCCGCGGGGTGTGCCGTGCTGTCAGAGGAGAGCGGCCGCACCGGCGACTGGCACGACGACTCGATCATCGTGGTGATGGACCCGCTCGACGGGTCGACGAACGCCAGCCGGCGAGTGCCGTGGTACGCCACTGCGTTGGCGGCCGTCGACGCGAGCGGGCACCGAGCGTCGCTCGTGGCCAATCAGTTTTCCAACGAGAGTCGCTGGACAGCCACGAGAGGCGGTGGCGCGTTCCACAATGGCGAGCGAATTCGCCCGTCGACGTGCGAGCGGCTCGGTGACGCCGTCGTCGGCGTGTCGGGAATCCCCAAGAAGCATCCCGGGTGGGCGCAGTTCCGCGCCCTCGGTGCGGCAGCCCTCGACATCTGTCTCGTCGCGCAAGGCACGCTTGACGCGTGGGTCGATCTTTCGTCGCACGGCGTGTGGGATTACCTTGCCAGCGTGCACATCTGTGCCGAAGCCGGTGCACGAGTCGGCGAACAGAACGGTCGCGAGCTCATCGTCACTTCGCACGGCGAGCGACGATCGCC
>DAIPHP010000063.1:0-7255 GCA_036771295.1 Ilumatobacteraceae bacterium | reverse complement strand
CGATCATCATGATCACCAAGATGATGCTCGTCGCCTTCCTCATCATGTGGGTGCGGTTCAGCTACCCGCGTTTCCGCGAGGACCAGTTGCAGAAGTTCGCCTGGAAGGTGCTCATCCCGGTTTCGCTCGCCAACATCGCAGTCACGTCGATCTTCAAGGTGGTGCTGTAAATGGCGAAAGTTCCCGGCTTGGTCAAGGGTCTCGGTGTCACGCTCGGCACGCTCTTTGAGACCGTCACCAAAGGCGCCAACACGGTGCAGTATCCGCACGAAAAAGAAGCGCCACCCACCAGGGCACGCGGCGTCATCGCCCTGCACGAGGGCAACTGCACGTCGTGCATGTTGTGCGCACGCTCCTGTCCTGACTGGTGCATCTACATCGAGGGACACAAAGAGCTCGCGCCGCCGCGTCGCGAAGGCGGCAAGCCGCGCCAGGTGAACAAGCTCGACCGGTTCGACATCGACTACGCGTTGTGCATGTACTGCGGCATCTGCGTGGAAGTGTGCCCCTTCGACGCCTTGTTCTGGAGCCCCGAGTACGAGTACTCCGAACCGCGGATCGCCGATCTCTTGCACGACAAAGCCAAGCTCGGCGAGTGGATGGAGACGGTTCCGGAAGCCCCCGAGCTCGAGTCCGGCGCGGAGAAGAAAAAGAAGTAACCGATGATTGCCGCGGAGTTGCTCGTCGCCCAGAACATCGGGTTTGCCGTCATCGCGCTGCTCATGATCGTCGCCGCGTTGCGGGTGGTCACCACCAACAACGTCGTGCACGCCGCACTGTGGCTGGTCACCGTGCTCGCGGGTGCGGCAGCGCAGTACGTGTTGCTTGCCGCTGAGTTCGTCGCCGTCACCCAGGTGCTCGTCTACATCGGCGCGGTGATGGTGCTCTTCCTCTTCGGAACCATGCTCACTCGGGCTCGCATCGGTGCCGAACGCGACCTCAACAACCCGTATTGGCGGCTCGGGATCCCGGTCGCCGGGCTGCTCTTTGCCGCGATGGCGATCGCCGTCGTCTCGTCGTTCGGCGACGAGCGACTGCCTGACGATGCGAGAGTCGTGCCCATCGCGGACATCTCCGACCAAATCTTCGGCCCGTACCTCTTGCCGTTCTGGGCGCTTTCGTTCGTGTTGCTCGCTGCGATCATCGGGGCCATCGTGCTGGCCCGCAAGGACTGATGCCATGTTGACCAGTCAGTTCTTGCTGCTCGGTGCGATCCTGTTCTGCATCGGCGTCTACGGCGTCATCGCTCGCAAGAACGCCGTGCTCGTGCTCATGTCGATCGAGCTCATTCTCAACTCGGTCAACATCAATCTTCTCGCGTTCGCCCTGCGCAACGGCTCGGCCGACGGCCATACGTTCGCGCTCTACATCATCGCGGTCGCCGCCGCCGAGGTCGGCGTCGGTTTGGCGATGGTGCTCATGATCTACCGCAACAAGCGCAGCATCGGTCTTGACGAGCTGAGTGAGATGAGGGGCTGACGATGTTCGCTGCATCCGAGACGCTCTCGCCGCTGTCGGGCGGCTGGTTCCTCGACAATGCGTGGCTCGCGCCCGTGGTGCCGACGGTCGGCTTCGCGCTCATCGTGCTGTTCGGAAAGCGCCTGCCGAAGAAGGGCAGCGAAATCGGTGTGTTGTCGCTCGTCGCCAGCCTCGTGCTGGCGAGCGGGGCGGCGTGGCAGTGGATTCAACGCGTCAACTCGGCGACCGAAGAGCAGTTCGTTTCCCCGGTCATTCGAACCTGGACGTGGTGGCAGTCCGGCGGGGCACAGTTCACCATCGGACAGCACGTCGACGGTCTCACCGTGGTGGTGCTCTTCGTCGTCGCCTTCATCTCCACGCTCGTGCAGGTGTACTCGCTCGAGTACCTGCGCGGCGATCGTCGATACACCCACTTTTTCGCGGCCTTGACGCTGTTCTCTGCCGGAATGATGGCGATGGTCGTCGCAGAAGACATGATCCTCTTCCTCTTGGGCTGGGAGATCATGGGTCTCTGCTCGTTCATGCTCATCGGTCACTGGTGGGAAGACGGCGCGAACAGCCGCGCGGCGCTGAAGGCGTTCTTCACCGTGCGTACCGGCGACATGGGCCTGCTCGTCGGCATCGCCATCTTGTTCTTCGCCGCCAACGAATGGACGACGACCAATCTCGGTCTTTCCGGCTTCTCCATTCGGGGCGTGTCGGCATGGGCGCTCTCTGGCGACCCGAACTCGACGGTTATCTTGATGGCGGCGATCGCGCTCTTCGTCGCTTGCATCGGAAAGAGCGGCCAGTTTCCGCTGCACACCTGGCTGCCCGATGCGATGGCCGGCCCGACTCCGGTCAGCTCGCTCCTGCACTCCTCGACCATGGTGGTCGCCGGCGTGTTCCTCGTCGCCCGGCTGTATCCAGTGTTCTTCACCGGCTTGGACATTCTCGGTCCGTCGTCGAACGTGATCATGGTCATCGCCGCGATCACCATCGTGATCGCTGCCGCGCTCGCTTTCGTGCAGACCGACATCAAGAGGGTGCTCGCCTACAGCACGGTGAGCCAGCTCGGGTACATGATGCTGGGCCTCGGCGCCGGCGCGTGGCTGCCGGCCGTGTTCCACATCTTTACTCACGCATTCTTCAAGGCCTGTTTGTTCTTGTGTGCCGGATCGGTCAGCCACAGCGCCTCGCATCACTCCTTTGACATGAAGAAAGACATGGGCGGCCTTCGCAAGCACATGCCGGTCACGTTCGCAGCGTGGACCGTCTCGACGCTCGCACTGTGCGGTGTGTTCCCGTTCTCGGGATTCTTCTCGAAAGACGAGATCATCGACAACGTCGGTGGCAACGGATACACGTTCTTCATGGTCGTCGGATTGTTCGGGGCCTTCCTTACAGCTGCGTACATGACGCGAGCCACATACCTCACCTTCTTCGGCGCCGCGCGCGGAGCAGCAGCAGGAGAGCACGCTGAGAGTCACGACGCGCACGCCCACGACACACATGGCGACCACGGCCACGATGACCATGCCCACGATGACCATGCCCATGCCGAGCACGCAGGACCGCACGAATCGGGCGTGCTCATCACGGCGCCGATCGCCATCCTCGCGGTGCTGGCCATCTTCGCCGGGTTGTTCAATGCCACGCCGTTCGGTTCGTCGTGGGAATACCTGAAGAAGTGGGTCGAGCCGCGCGCGGCAGTGGTGGTCGAGGCCCGTGCCGGTGGACCGGGAGAATCGTTCATCGTCGCGGTGCCGAGCGCCGAAGAGGGCCACTCGAAGTCGCCTTGCGGAAGCGAGACGCCGACCGAAGGCGTCTGCTACGCCCCGCAACTCAACCACGCCAAATTCAAGTGGTCGAAAGCCTTGCTCTCGCTGGCCATCGTGTTCGCGGGCATCGCAGTCAGTTGGCTGCTCAGCGCCGCCTTCTATGGTCGCCGTGACCCGAGACTCGTCGGTCTCACCCAGCGCAACGCGGTTGCCCGAGCTGGTTACAGGCTGCTCGCGAACAAGTACTACCTCGACGACCTCTACGAGCGCGGCGTGGTGAGCAGCGTGTCGGGGCCGATCGCGCGGGCTGCGTACTGGTTCAACCAGAAGGTGCTCGACGGAGTGCTGCACGGCGTGGCTCGCACTGCGAGGGCGGTCGCGCACGTCGTGTACCGCGACATCGACCAACGAATCGTCGACGGCGCCGTCAACGCCTCCGCCGATGCCACCAAGACTGCAGGGGCGACCGTGCAGCCGATCCAGTCAGGACGAGTAGGGCACTACGGCGCGTTGTTGTTCGCGACTGCCGCCGTTGCCGCGCTCGTCTTCGTCATTCTCAATACCTGAATAGAAAACGGGAGATAACACCATGCAGATGATCCGCGACGACAACTGGGTGCTCAGCGTCGGCACGTTCTTGCCGATGCTCGGCGTGCTCGTGCTGCTCGTCACCCCGAAAGCAAAGGATGCCGCCATCAAGATGACGGCACTCGTGACCTCGATCGCCACGGTCGCCGTCGGCGCGTTCACGCTGCTGCGCTTCGACTTCGACCAAGCGGGCTCCATGCAGTTCGTCGCAGAGACGAGCTGGATTCCGGTCATCAAGAGCACCTACTTCATCGGTGTCGACGGCATCAGCTTGCCGCTCTATCTGTTGAGCATGGTGATCACGCTTCTCGTCGTGATCTACAGCCTCGACCATGTTCCGTCGCCGGGAAATCCGAAGGCATTCTTCGTGCTGATGCTCATCCTGCAGACGGGCATGGCGGGCACGTTCATCGCCCAGGACTTGATCCTGTTCTTCGTGTTCTTCGAGCTCGTGCTCTTGCCGATGTACTTCATGATCGGTGTCTGGGGCGGCGAGCAGCGCCAGTACGCGTCACTCAAGTTCTTCCTCTACACGATGTTCGGCTCGGCGCTGATGCTCGTCGCGTTCCTGGCGATGTTCTTCAAGACCGGGGCAGAGAGCTTCGCGATTCCGTACCTGGTGGAGAACGGTGCGGGAATCGCCAAGAACGCGCAGGTGTGGATCTTCGCCGGCATGTTCGTGGGTTTCGCCGTGAAGGTGCCGATGTTCCCGTTCCACACGTGGTTGCCCGACGCCCACACACAAGCTCCGACGCAGGGCTCGGTGATCCTTGCCGCGATTCTCCTCAAGCTGGGCACGTACGGCTTCGTGCGAATCGCGATTCCGACGCTGCCCGAAGCAGCCATCGAGTGGGCCCCGTGGATCGGCGGACTCGCGGTCATCGGCATCATCTACGGCGCACTGGGTTGTCTCGCGCAAACCGACATGAAGCGACTCATCGCCTTTTCGTCGGTGGCGCACATGGGCTTCGTGATGCTCGGAATCTCCACCCTCACGCCGTTCGGCGTCAATGCCGCAGTCTTCGGCATGGTTGCTCACGGCTTGATCACGGGCATGCTCTTCTTCATCGCCGGCAGCGTGAAGGAGCGTTACCACACGCTGGAGATCAGCAAGTTGGGCGGCATGCTCACGCAGGCGCCGCGACTCGGCTGGATTCTGGGTCTCTGTTCGATGGCGTCGCTCGGTCTGCCAGGCCTCGCCGGCTTCTGGGGCGAGTTCCCGGCGATTCTCTCGGCGTACAACCCGGCTGACGGTCTGAACGTCACCGTGTACCGCACCTACATGGTGATCGCCGCGCTCGGCACCGTGTTCGCCGCCGCGTACTTGTTGTGGCTCTACCAGCGAACCGCGTTCGGCACGCCCAAGGGGCACGATCACCACGACGTCCACGACGTGAACACGTACGAGTGGATCGCCTGGTTGCCGCTCTTGGTCGCGATCATCGCCTTCGGCGTGGCGCCGAACCTCCTCTTTTCGGTCATCGATCCCGCCGTGCAGGGCACTCTGCGCGCCTTCGGAGGCTGACGAGTGAGTTTCTTCGCCGCATCCGCAGCCGCTTGGACGGCGCCGACGATCGACTATCACGCGATCGCGCCGGAGATCGTGCTTGCTGTGGGTCTGAGCGTGGTGTTGCTCACGGATCTCTTCACGTCCGAGCGCAACAAGTGGCTGCTCTCGGTGCTGACGGGATTCTCCTTGCTCGGGGCGGCGGTGCCGGTGCTCACGCTCGCGCTGCACGACGACTCCACGCGATCGTTGTTCGACGGTCGGTACGTCGTCGACGAGTTCAGCCTGGTGATGAAAGGCCTGTTCCTCGTCGCCGGCTACGTCATCGTGCTGCTGTCGTCTTCGCACGTCGAGGAGGGCGACTACTGGCGCGGCGAGTACTGGTTCTTGCTCTTGACGAGCTTGCTCGGCATGGTGATGATGGCGTCGTCACGCGACCTCGTCTCGGTGTTCGTCGCGCTCGAGTTCCTGTCGATTCCCGCGTACATGCTGGCCGCGTGGCGCAAGCGAGACCTGAAGAGCAACGAGGCCGGAGTGAAGTACTTCCTGCTCGGCGTCTTTGCTTCGGCGGTGATGCTCTACGGCATGTCGTTGCTGTACGGCTTGGCCAACTCCACCCTGCTCGTTGACATCGCCGAGTCGGTCGCGCTCGACGGAGAGTTCGCCACGATCCAGGCGCTCGCCGTGGTGTTCGTCGTGGTCGGCTTTGCCTTCAAAGTGTCTGCCGTTCCGTTCCACACGTGGGCGCCCGACACCTACGAAGGCGCCCCGACGCCGGTGACCGCGTTTCTCTCGGTGGCCAGCAAGGCCGCGGGGTTCATCGGGCTCGTGGTCCTGATTCTCACGGCATTCCCCGACGCCCGAGACGTCTGGCAACCGTTTGTCTGGGTGTTGTCGGCGCTCACGATGACGATCGGCAACGTGTTCGCGCTCCGCCAGACGAACTTGGTCCGAATGATCGCCTACTCGTCCGTCAGCCAAGGTGGATTCGTGCTCATGCCGCTCGCCGTCGCCGGCGGGGCTGCAGGCGAATCTGCTCTGCGAGCCGTGGTGGTCTATCTCGTGGTCTACGCTGCGACGAACCTCGGCATGTTCGGGGCGATCCTCGCCGTGTCGCGAAAGACGCGCAGCGGCGAAATCTCCTCGCTGGGCGGCTTGTTCTCGTATGCGCCGGCGCTCGGCGTGTTGTTCACGATCTTTCTCGCGTCGCTCGCGGGCATCCCGCCGCTCGGTGGCTGGATCGGCAAATTCGCCGCATTCCAGGCGCTGTTGACCGACGCCACGCCGTGGGCGTACGCGCTCGCCGTGATCGGTGCGGTCAACTCCGTGATCGCGTTCGGCTACTACGGCAACGTGATGCGCGAGATTTGGATGCGCCCCGTGCCGCACGGCGACACGACCCCGGTCGTGACACCGTCGTCGCTGCAGATCGCGCTCGGTATCACCGCCGTCGCGACGCTGGCGTTCGGCATCCTCCCCGGTCTGGTGCTGCACTTCGGCGACGTGGCTCGGCTCGTCGGTGCCTTCGGCGGCTGACGACGTTCGTCGCGCGATCGACGCCGCCGGCGGCGCGATCCGATTCGACCGGTTCGTATCGATCACGCTCTACGGCGATCACGGTTTCTACACGAGCCAGCGTGAGACCGATGCTCGCCGCGAGAACGGTCGCACGGGGCGAGCGGGTCGCCGCGGTGACTTCCTCACTTCTCCCGAAGTGGGACCGCTCTTTGGCGCGGTCATTGCCCGGGCGCTCGATGCGTGGTGGCACGAACTCGGTTGCCCGGATACGTACGTGGTCGTCGAAGTCGGCGCCGGCCCCGGCACCCTGGCGCGATCGGTGTTGGCGGCAGCCCCGCAATGTGCCGGGGCTCTGGAGTACCGAACGGTCGAGTTGTCGGCGGCTCAACGCGCGCTGCATCCG
>DAIPHP010000062.1:0-7405 GCA_036771295.1 Ilumatobacteraceae bacterium | reverse complement strand
TTCATCGCATTTGCGACTGACACGCGATCGGCGTCGTCGTTGGCGGTAGAAAATGCGATCACGGCCTGCAGCAGGTTCATCCGCGTGCCAGACAGCGTTCGCAGGCCGCGCTGACGCGCCTGCTCGAGAAACAGGGTTGGGTCGGGCTGGTACACCACGTCAAAGACCGTGCAGTCCGCCTGCAACGTCGAGATCTGGTCGCGAGACAGCGGCGACGAAGCTGCGTGGTCGCCCCAGCCGACCGTGGTGCAGTTGATCACGACACCGAACCGCCCGAGGTCGCCCCCCCGAAGGTCGGCCGCACAAACCGCGACACCGAGACCCGTGAGCCACTCCGTGTGCTTGGTACCGCGCACCGCAACCGTGACTCTTGCGGGCTTCATCTCGCTGATCAAGGTCGCGATCACGGCGCGACCCGTACCACCACAACCGAGCACGAGCACCTGTGTTTCGCAGAAATTCGGCTGTACTTCGCGTAACGACTCGACGGCACCGATGCCGTCAGTGTTGCTTCCGTGCAGTCGTCCACTCGAGTCCCGCGACATGAGGTTGATCGACCCACAACGCTTGGCCGCGGCACTGAGCCGATCGCCCAGCAGCGCGGCGAAGTCGGACTTGTACGGGGCGGCCACCGCGACACCGATCACTCGCCTGTCGGCATCGAGAATGGAGAGCAAAGCCCCGAGTTTGTCGGCGGTCACGTCGAGCGGAAACATCGCACCTTCGAACCCCAACGCGGCGAATGCGGCACCCCAAAGTTTCGGGGAGCGAGCACCCTTCGAGGGATTCGAGCCGACGATGAACGCCGGGCGAGCCGGCAACGACTGCGGAAGGTCGTTCGTTACGACCTGACGGAGCGCATCAAGAAGCGGGTCTGACGGCATCCCGCACCCGGTGCACTTGCTGCACCATCTCGCCGAACTGCTTGTAGTCGAGCGGTTGCAGCGGATCGACCGCGGCTTCGCTCGGCGTCGGGTGCACTTCGATCATCAGACCGTCGGCGCCTGCCGCGACCGACGCGAGCGCCATCGGCGTCACCCACGGTGCCCAGAAGGTCGCGTGAGACGGATCGGACACCACCGGAAGATGCGTGAGCTCCTTGGCTGCCGGTATCACCTGCAGGTCGAGCAGGAATCGTGAGGTCGCACGGTGCGTGTGAGCCGTGGTGATGCCCCGCTCGCACAGCATGACCTTTTCGTTTCCTTCGACCAGCAAGTACTCGGCGGCGCCGAGCCAGTCGCGCAAGGACGCACCGTAGTGGCGCTTCAACATGAGCGGCTTTCCCGTCTTCGCGCACGCAGTGAGAAACGGGTAGTTCTGCATGTTGCGCGAGCCGATCTGCAGGATGTCGGCAACTTCGCAGACCAGCGGCAGATAGCGCTCTTCCATCACTTCGGTGATGACGGGCAGACCAGTCGCTTGTTTCGCGTCGGCGAGCCACTGGATACCTTGTTCGCGGGTCTCGTTGTACTTCGCGCTGCGGTAAGGGAATGTGAGCGGTTTGAACGCGCCGCCTCGCAAGAAGTGAGCGCCGCGCTGTTTGACGTTCTTCGCGATGTCAATGATCAGTTCGCGGGACTCCACCATGTTGGGACCTGCCATGATCGGCACGTCCCTGCCACCGAACTCCACCCCGGCAACGGTGAAGCGCGAAAAGTGCGACGGATCACGCTTGGCCACGAGCGGAAACTTCGACGCCAAGTCCTCCGGCGTCACGTCCTTGCCGGGGAACTTGTTTTGAATCTCGGTCATGAGGGGTCCTTTCCAAGTCTTGCCGACTGAGTCTGTTCGCCGACAGGCACCCATCCGTGCACCTCGTGGCTGCGATAGAGGGCGTGGATGACCTCACAGGTATGCACCGAATCGATGGCGTTGATTGGCGCGTCGATACGCCCAGCCTTGAGACGGTCGGCGATGTGACGCAACAGCGGGCCGTGGCTGAGGCCGTAACCGGTCGGCACCTGAACGGACGACTCGCGAGCACGCTGAGCGTCGTCCGCCCGCGCGGCGACGAAATCGAACTCATCGACCAAGTTGAGCGCGATTCCGCCGACCCGGGCAACCCCGCCCTCGGCCGTCACCGTGAGCGATGCTTCGTAGTCGCGCGGGCGTGCCGCGGTCGTTGCTTCGAGCGTGCCGAGTGCTCCGCTGCTGGTTCGAAACGCGGCGACGAGCGTGTCTTCGGCTTCGAGGCGGTTGAGGCGGTTGCCGATGGTCGCCGACACTTCGGTCACCGGTCCAAAGAGCCACTGCAAGACGTCAACGTGATGGATCGCTTGCTGGTTGATGACACCTCCGTCCATCTTCCACGTGCCGTGCCAGCCGTCTTCGTAGTACGACTGATCGCGGGACCAGCGCAAGCGCACCGAAAGGCTGGTCACGGCACCGAAACGGTTTTCTTCCACGCACGATCGCAGCAATTGGATCGCCGGGTTGAGTCGGTTCTGGAAAGCGACACCGTACATTCGCTTACGTTGCTTTGCGAGAGCGTCGAGAGCCCGTATCTCCGAGGGCAGCATCGCCGCCGGCTTTTCTGCCAGAACGTGCCGGTCATGTTCCAGCGCCGCTCGAGTGTGCTCGGCATGCAGACCAGACGGTGTGGCGACGACCACGAGGTCGGGATTGCTGCGCTCGATGCACTCGCCCACCGACGACGCGGCCACTGCGCCGAAGTGCGCGGCGAAATCGTCTCGCTTCGCAGGGTCGATGTCGGCCACGCCCACCACCTGAACGTCGCGCAACGACGGTTCGGCGAGCATCGCGCGATAGTGCTTGGCGACACGTCCGCACCCGATGAGAGCGATGCGCATCGCTATTTGCGCCTGCGCGCGACTTGAGCGAGCAACGTGTTCGCGGCGTCGGCATCGAGCCCCGGGCGAAACTCGAGCGCAGCGAGCTCGTCGTCGATGTTGAACACGCCCACACGCGAACCGAAGGTTTCCGACGAACGCAAGGCGGCGGCACGAATCGCCGTGCCGTAACCCAACAGCCCGATGTAGGCGGTGGTCGTCTTGCTGTCGCGAGGCTTGAACCCTTCGCCGACTTGCACGACATTGCCGCCTTGGTCTGCCCACAAGCCGCGACGTTCACGGCGACCGGGCACCACGACTTCGAGACCCTCGGAGTACAGACGGTCGAGCATCGATGACAGATCGGCTGTGCGTCGTAGCGGGTACGACACCTCCATCAGCATGACTGCGTCGGGAATCGGGCCGCTCTGCTCGGACTCGCTCAGCGCGTGCCGCACCACGTCGATGATGTCGACCGACTTTTCGGCGAGCGCCGCGGGACGAATGAACGGCACTTCTGCACCGGCCTGCCGAGCGACGTCGGCGAGCGCTTGAGAGTCGGTAGATACCACCACGCGCGAGGCGCGGGTGACCTCTTTTGCTTGTGCGACGGTGACACGCAGCAGCTCTTGCTGCAGCGAGAAGTCCGGCTGCGCGCGCACGGGTATGACGACGAGGTTGTTCTGCTTGTCCGGCGCGAGAAAATCGGGCATCGCACTTTCGCCGTGGATCGACTCCATCACGCGAACCACGCCGTGCGCCCGCTTGGGGTCGAGCCCCTGATGAATGCCGTGCCAGTGGTACACACTGGCTGACGGCTCGTAGACGATCGTCCTGCCGGCGTTGATGACGGCCTGACCCCAGACGCGGTCTTCGAGATTCTTCACCTGTTCGTCGAACGGGAACGCCTCCCACGTCGTGCGCAGCAGCGCCGAGTTCGCGTTGTGGAAGAACGGGTCTCGGTGTTGCACCTTGTGGTCGAGACCGAACACCGTGAGCAGGTCGCGCTTGTCGTGCGGGTCAGAAAACGGCAATGGCTCCTGCCGGCCGTACACGCCGGCCACTTTGGCGTCGCTCAGTGGTGCGACCAGATTGCCCAACCAGTCCGGCCCCGACGGGATGCAATGAGCAGACAGGCACACGATGATCTCGCCGCTCGACGCCCTGATACCGATGTTCAACGCCTCACCAGGGCGGAATTCCGTTATGGATACCAACTTCACGTCGAAAGCCGAGGCTTTCTTGACGGTGGCGTCAGTCGAGGCGTTGTCGACGACGATTACTTCGTGATTGGTGTACTTCTGCTGCGCGATGGCGTGGAGACACTTGTCGATCCAACGCTCCTCGTTCTTCGTGCGGACGATGATCGATGCCTTCTGAGCCGTCATGTCACGCTTTCCTGATTCCGAGGGCCGCTTGGGCGAGTTCGAGGTCTTCGCGTTTGTGAATATCGATCGAAGTGAAGTCGTCGTCGTGGGCGATCACCTTGACACGGTCGCCGATGCGCCGACCCGAACGCCACAGCGAAGCTCGGCTCGCGCTGGCGAGGCCGGTGTCTTCGCGAACGATGCGACGACGAACCTGGCGCGACGAGTACACCTTCATCCAGTCGCGCAACCGAACCCAAGAACCGTCCTCCGACTGTTCCCAGTAGTTCTTGTGCGTCGAGAGACCGACGAACGCGCTCTCCAACGAGGCATCGCCGCGAAGGGACGACACGCATTCGGCGATCCATTGCGGCACACGGAAGATGTCGGTCGGAGCGATGAACACGCAGATGCCGAACGAGCACCCGAAGGCCGCCTCTGAACGACTCAGCGCGTCTTGCAGGGTGGCTTCGGTGGTGGCGAGATCGCCGGCCAGCGACTCATCGCGCAGGAACGGCACCTCTGCCCCGGCGCGGCGCGCCTCGTCGGCGATATCCGCGCTGTCGGTGGTGACCACAATCTTGTCGCACACCCCCGACTCGCGAGCGTGACGAACTGCCCTGGCCACGAGGGTTTCGCCGTCGAGCCGCATCAGGTTCTTGCCAGGAAGACCCTTCGAGCCGCCGCGGGCCGGAATCACGCACAGCACCAACTCGCCTGGCAGTGACATCTGCTCCAGTCTAACTTTCGCCGACGAGCGACCTCAGCCGCCGAGAAGCGCGGGATGCGCCCGGCACCACTCGGCGAGACGCGAAGTGCCGTCAGCCAGCGACGTCTGCGGCTTCCAACCCGTCGCGGCACGAAGCGCGGTCGTGTCGGCGTGAGTGGCGTCCATGTCGCCGTCCTGCGCTGGACGGTGCTCGATCTTCGGAGCCACGCCGAGCGCCCTGCTCAGCATGTCGAGGTAGTCGCGCACGACGATCGGATTGCCTGATCCGATGTTGAAGACTCGAAACGGAGCCGGGCTGCGGTCAGCCACGGGGCGTGCCGCGTCGAAGGACGAGTCGGCTTCGGCCGGACGATCGACGACTGCAAGGATGCCCTCGACGATGTCGTCGATATAGGTGTAGTCGCGCACGCCGTTGCCGTTGTCATACAACTCGATCGTTTCACCGCGCAACATCTTGCGGGCGAAGATGAACGGCGACATGTCCGGGCGCCCTGCGGGGCCGTACACCGTGAAGAAACGCAGGCCCGAGGTCGGCAACGCGAACAAGTGCGAGTACGCGTGAGCGATCGCCTCGTTCGCAAGCTTCGTAGCCGCGTACAAATTGAGCGGATGACGCACGGAATGCGACTCACGGAAGGGTCGCTCTGCATTCAAGCCGTACACGGAGCTCGTCGACGCGTACACGAGGTGCGGCGACTTTGCATGGCGCGCCAGTTCGGCGATGTTCGCGTAGCCGACGAGGTTGCTCGCGACGTAGTCACGCGGCTGTTTCAAGGAGTGACGGACTCCTGCTTGGGCTGCGAGGTGCACGATCGGGGCACCATTTGCGCTCGGTCCCAGTTGAGCCATCGCATCGGCATCGGCGATGTCGATCTGCTTGAAAGTGAAGCCACGGTGCTGACGCAAGGCGTCGAGTCGATGATGCTTCAAACGAACGTCGTAGTAACTGTTGACGTTGTCGACGCCGATCACCTCGCGGCCCTGCGACAACAAACGTTGCGACACCGCCGCACCGATGAACCCAGCGGCACCGGTGACCAGCACGCGGGTCAACGGCGGCCGATCCCGATGTACGTGAGGCCTGCTGCTTGCACCTGCTTGCGACTCCATTGATTTCGGCCGTCAATCACGGTCGTACCGCGCATCGAGTGACGCAACTCGGCGAACTCGGGGCTGCGGTACTGGCGCCATTCGGTCACGAGCACCACGACGTCGGCCCCTTCGGCAGCGCCCAGCTCGGTGTCGGTGAACGTTACCCCTGACGTGCCGATCACCGACTCGACTTGCGCCATGTTGACCACCGGATCGGTGAGACGAACCGAGAACCCGCGGTCAAGAAGCCGCTTTGCGATCTTCAACGACGGCGCTTCGCGGATGTCGTCGGTGTTCGGCTTGAATGCGACACCCCAGAGCGCCACCACTGGCGCGGTCTGCCCCGCCGTCACGCTCGTCACGACGTCAACGACGAGGTCGATCTGACGTTGGTTGCGTGCGATCACCGCGGAGACCACGCTCGGCTCGACGCTGTGCTGCAACATCTGAGATTCGAGCGACCGAAGATCTTTGGGGAAACAGCTGCCGCCAAAGCCGAGACCGGGATACAAGTAGCCCGACCCGATCCGCGGGTCGGCGCCCATGCCACGACGCACGTCCTCGATGTCGGCGCCGATACGTGACGAGTATTCAGCGAGCTCGTTCATGAACGAGATGCGAGTCGCGAGCATCGAGTTGGCGCCGTACTTCACCAACTCCGCCGACTCTGGCGACATGAACATGATCTTCTCGTGGTTCCTCGAGAACGGCTCGTAGAGCTCACGGATGAGGTCACGGTCGGCCTCACTACGCGTGCCGACGATGATGCGGTCGGGCTTTAGTCCGTCCGCCACAGCCGAGCCTTCGCGCAAGAACTCGGGGTTCGAGATCACGTTCACCGAGGTGCCGTCGAACAGTTCGGCGAGTGAAGCATTGGTCCCGACCGGCACGGTGCTCTTTATCAGCACCGTCAGCTCGCCCCTTACGTGTCCACGAATCTGCTTCGCGGCACCGTGAATCTGGCTCAGGTCGGTCGACCCGTCTTCTCTCGGCGGAGTACCTACGGCCAATACGGCGACGCGAGACGCACCCACTGCCGCTGCGGCGTCTACGGTGAAGTCGAGCCGCCCGCTTTTCACTCCGTTGGCCACCAGTTCAGTGAGACCGGGCTCGAAAATCGGCACTTTGCCGGCGCGCAATGATGCGATCTTGGCGGCGTCGGTGTCGCAGCACGTGACGTGGTGGCCGACTTCAGCAAAGCATGCTGCGGTGACCAAGCCGACGTAACCAGCACCAAAGACCGAGATTTTCATGCGACCTGCCCTTTCAGGCTATGGCAGCACCGAGAACGAGACGGTGAGGCTCGATGGTCGCCGTGCGTTTGAACGAATCGATGAGCGGCGTTCGTCGGCGTGCCGACTGCTCAGACTTCGCGCAGCTGAGGCAGCACGTAGCGAGCGACGAGATCGCACTCAGCGAGGTGCGGG
>DAIPHP010000061.1:0-7594 GCA_036771295.1 Ilumatobacteraceae bacterium | reverse complement strand
CACAACGACGTCTGGTGCGCGTACGGGCACATCGTGTCGAAATAGAAGTCGACCGCGTCGGTCTTCATACCAGAACCCTAGGTTAGATTTGTCCCGTGCAACGCCCCGGCCGCTTCGAGCACACCCGTTATCTCGGCGACAAGCGAACGCAACTGGTGTACGACGTCGACGCATGGAGCGACTCGTCGATCATCGACGACATCGTTGCCACGAACTCGGGCATCTGCTTCGCGCCCGACACCCTGGCGGAGGCTCGCAACCGCGGCTACCGGCTCGCCACGGCGTGAACGGCTCGTTCAAAAGCGGTGCGCTGACGCTGCAGCGTTATCTCAACAAGGGTTCGGCCCGACCCGGCGCGAGACCAGCCGTGTTGTTGTGCCACGGGTTTCCGATCGGGCCGCAGGATGCCCGCCACTCGGCGAGCTCGTTTCCCGAGCTGATCGATCGCGTGGCCAACGAACTCGGTTGGGCCGGCATGACGTTCACGTTTCGCGGCTGCGGGAACAGTGAGGGCGACTTTTCGCTGCAGGGCTGGATCGAGGACTTGCGCGCGGCGATCGACCATCTCGTCGCCGAGACCGAGCCGACGCAAGTCTGGATGCTCGGCACCAATACCGGTGCGTCGCTGGGTCTCTGCGTCGCGTCAGATGACCCGCGCGTCAGCGGCTGCGCGTTGCTCGGACCCCGAGCTGACTTCGACGACTGGGCCGAACACCCGCGCAAGTTTCTCGAGCACACCCGCGAGATCGGTGCCGTCCGCACACCGTCGTTTCCCGCGCAGTTCGACGAGTGGTCGCGCGAGCTGCGCAGGTTTCGTCCGGTGGAGTCAGCACGGCGACTCGCGCCGCGGCCGCTCCTGCTGATGCACGGCGACGAGGACGAGCTCGTGCCCGAGAGCGACTCGCGCGCCATCGCCGAAGCTCACGGCAGTGCGGAGATGCACATCATCCAGGGCGGTGGTCACCGACTGCGTCACGACCCGCGAGCGATCGCGATGTTGATCGGTTGGCTCGACCGCCAGCGTTGAACCGCTGACGGCTCGAGTCTCAGCGGTCGAAGCCCTCGGGGTGACGCTCGTGCCAGCGGTACGCGCTGGCGATGATCTCGCGCAGGTCGCGAGTGGCGCGCCAACCGAGCACCGCACGAATGAGCGTCGGATCCGCGTACACCGCCGCGGGATCGCCCGCACGACGACCTGACACTCGGTGCGGCAGCGAGCGTCCGGTCACTGACTCGGTCACCTCGATGAGTTGCTTCACCGACGTGCCTTGACCGGTGCCGACGTTGCACACCAGTGACTTGCCGCCCGTGCCGAGATAGTCGAGCGCTTTCACGTGCGCATCGGCCAAGTCGGTGACGTGCACGTAGTCGCGCACGCACGAACCGTCGGGGGTGGGGTAGTCGTCCCCGAACACTTCGAGCACCGGCGCGGCACCGAAGAGCACCTTCATGACTGCCGGCACGAGGTTCGACGTTGCAGCCCAGTCCTCGCCGAGGTCGCCCGACTCGTGTGCTCCGGCGGCGTTGAAGTAACGAAGGCTCACTGATCGCATGCCGAGGGCATCGCACGAGCCGAGCAAACGCTCGACGTCGGCCTTCGTCTGCGCGTACGGACTTTCCGGTCGGAGCGGCGCATCCTCGTTGACGGGCGAGCTGTCGGGATTCCCGTACACCGCGGCCGACGACGAGAACACCACGTGCTTCACGTCGTGCTCGAGCAGTGCTTCGACGAGCGCCACGGAACCCGCGACGTTGTTTCGGTAGTAGCGGAGCGGATCGGTGACCGACTCGCCGACGGCCTTGTAGGCAGCAAAGTGAATGACGCTGTCGACGTCGTACTTGCGGCACACCTTGCCGACGAGGCGGGAGTCGGCGATGTCGCCGACGACGAGGTCGATGTCGCCGACGGCCTCGCGGTATCCGCGTTCGAGAGTGTCAAGCACCACGACGTCGCGACCGAGTTCACGCAGCAGGCGGGCGGTGTGCGAACCGATGTAGCCGGCACCACCAGTGACGAGAACGGTCATCGGTTCAGCGCTTCTTCAGCGGTCGGCTCTGCTTGTCGCGATCGCGCGCCTTCTCGAGCTGCTTGAAGCGGCGAACCTTGAGCAGGGCCTCGGCCGAGTCGATGTCGGCGACCGTCCGCATGCGATGGTCGCCGAACGGTTTGGCGACTCGCTCCCAGCCGTCCGGGGCAATGCCGAATCGTTTGGCGAGCAATGCGATGAAGATCTTTGCCTTTTCGTCGCCGAAGCCCGGAAGTTTGCGCAACCGCGCGTACAGTTCGCGCGCGTCGGCGACGTCTCTCCAGATGTTGGCCCCGTCGTTCTCGTACTCGGCTGCGATGATCGCGCAGAGTTCGTGGATTCGTTTGGCCATCGAAGCGGGGAAGCGGTGCAACGCCGGCTTCACGCAGCACACGGCGACGAACTTGTCGGGGTGCATGGCCGCGATCTTCTTCGGATCGAGATGCCCCAGGCGTTCGACGAGCGTGTACGGGCCGGTGAACGCCCACTCCATCGGCACCTGTTGGTCGAGCAGCATGCCGATGAGCAGGGCGTTGCCGTCGCGACGCAACAGCCGGTCGGCCGCTGGTTTTCCGGTGACGTAGAGATCGCTGCGACGCGAGGCTGATTTCGCGCGAGTCTTAGGCATAGAGCGGGTTGATGCTCTCCGGGTCGAGTCCGTAGTGCGCGATCGCGTCGGCGACGACTTCCGGCTTCACCTCGCCCGTGCCTGCCAGCGCGTGCAGGGTGGCAACCACGATGTGCGGCATGTCGATCTCGAAGTGGCGGCGCAACGAAGTGCGAGTATCGCTGCGCCCGAAGCCGTCGGTTCCCAGCGGCACGAACGAGCGACTCGGCACGAAACGAGCGACCTGCTCAGGAACGATGCGCATGAAGTCGGTGACCGCCACGACCGGGCCGGAGCCGTCGTCGAGCAGTCGCGTGACGTCGGCTTGTCGCGGGGCGGAGGTCGGGTGCAGACGGTTCCAACGCTCGACGTCGAGCGCGTTCTCGCGAAGAGTCTTGTACGAAGTAGCCGACCAGAGGTCGCACGCGACGTCCCATCGCGACTCGAGTTCGGCCGCCGCGGCGCGCACCGCGGAGTGAGCCGAGCCGGAGAAGACGAGCGTGGCGTGGTGCTTGCCGTTTCCGGCATCCGCCCACTTGTAGAGACCGCGCATGATCTGGGCGTCGAGGTCGGGGGCCGCGGGTCGTGCGGGCATCGGGTAGTTCTCGTTGTAGAGCGTCACGTAATAGAAGACGTCGTTGGGCACCTCGCCGTACATCTCGTGCAGGCCGCTGCGCACGATTGCGGCGACCTCGTAGGCGAACGCCGGGTCGTACGCACGGCACGGCGGCACCGTGCTGGCCAGCACGAGAGAGTGGCCGTCTTGGTGCTGCAGACCTTCGCCGAGCAGCGTCGTGCGACCGGCGGTGGCGCCGAGCAAGAAACCGCGCGTGCGCGCGTCGGCCGCCTGCCAGATCAAGTCGCCGACTCGCTGGAAACCGAACATCGAATAGAAGGTGTAGAAGGGCACCATCTCGATGCCGCGCGTGGAGTACGCCGTGCCCGCGGCGATGAACGAAGCGAGGCTGCCGGCTTCAGTGATGCCTTCTTCGAGGATCTGGCCCGACGTCGACTCGCTGTAGGAAAGCAGCAGGTCGTGGTCGACAGGCTCGTACTTCTGGCCTTGTGAGGCGTAGATCTTGAGTTCGCGGAACAGCGAGTCCATGCCGAACGTGCGTGCCTCGTCGGGAATGATCGGAACGACTCGTTCGCCGAACGAAGCGTCGCGCGCCAAGTTGCGCAGCAAGCGCGTGAAGCCCATCGTGGTGCTCACCGACTGCTGGCCGCTGCCGCCGTCGAATTCCCTGAATGCGTCGTCGCTGGGCAAGGTGAGCCGGCGCTTGGCGGTGCCGATTCGCTTCGGCACGAATCCGCCGAGAGCGCGACGGCGTTCGACGAGATACTGGTACTCGACCGAGTCTTCCGATGGTCGGTAGTACGGCGCGACGTCGCCCTCGAGCATCTCGTCGGTGATCTCGTCGTTCAGGTGCAGGCGGTCGCGCAGGACGCGCAACTGGTCGACGTTCATCTTCTTGATTTGGTGTGTCGCGTTGCGGCCCTCGATTTCCGGCCCGAGCGTCCAGCCCTTCACGGTCTTGCACAGGATCGCCGTCGGGCGACCCGACCCGAGGTTGTCGGCTGCGGCCTTGAACGCCGCGTACACCTTGCGGTAGTCGTGACCGCCGCGCGGCAGCGCTTGCAGGTCGGCATCGGTGAGGTGTGACACCATCTCGCGCAAGCGCGGGTCTGGGCCGAAGAAGTTCTCGCGGATGTAGTTGCCGTCCTCGACGGTGTAGCGCTGGAACTCGCCGTCGACGGTGGTGTTCATCTTGTTGAGCAGCACGCCGGTGACATCGCGGGCAAGCAGCTCGTCCCACTTCGAACCCCAGATCACCTTGATGACGTTCCATCCCGCGCCGCGGAACACCGCTTCGAGTTCTTGGATGATCTTGCCGTTGCCGCGCACCGGGCCGTCGAGTCGTTGCAAGTTGCAGTTGACGACGAACACCAAGTTGTCGAGGTGCTCGCGCGACGCGAGCGAGAGCGCGCCGAGGGTCTCGGGTTCGTCGCACTCGCCGTCACCGAGAAACGCCCAGACGCGGCTCTCCGTGGTGTCGTCGAGCTTGCGGTTCGTGAGGTAGCGATTGAAACGCGCGTGATACAGCGCGGTGATGGGGCCGAGACCCATCGACACGGTGGGGAACTCCCAGAACTCGGGCATGAGGCGCGGGTGCGGGTACGAGGAGAGACCGCGCCCGCCGCGACCGATCTCGCGGCGGAAGTGGTCGAGATCTTCTGCTTCCAGTCGTCGCTCGAGATAGGCACGCGCGTACACACCGGGCGCGGCGTGACCCTGGAAATAGACGTGGTCGCCGGCCTTGCCGCTGTCTTTGCCGCGGAAGAAGTGGTTGAAACCGACTTCATAGAGCGACGCTGACGACGCGAAGGTGGAGAGGTGTCCGCCGATTCCCTCGGCGTTGGCGTTGGCGCGCACGACCATCATCGCCGCGTTCCAGCGGATATAGGCACGGATGCGTCGCTCGAGATGCTCGTCGCCGGGGAACCACGGCTCGTGCTCGGCTGGAATCGTGTTGACGTACGGCGTCGACACGGTCGCCGGGAAGCTCACCTGCGTCTCGCGGGCGCGCTCGAGCAGTCGCGACATCAAGTAGCGGGCTCGAGTCTTGCCCTGCATCTCGACGACGGCGTCGAGCGAGTCGAGCCACTCTTGCGTCTCAGTCGGGTCAGTGTCGGGAAGCTGGTGCACCGAGCCGTCGAACAGCATGTACCTATTCTCGCACGACAAAGCCCGACTGCCACACGGGTGCGTAACGACGCCGCCAACGCGTGCCGCATGTGACGCGTGACTGCCGCTACCCATCGGTAAAGATGCTTAGGTGACGTTGCGCGTGGTGTACACCGACGGCGCATGCTCGGGCAACCCGGGGCCGGGCGGTTGGGCGTGGGCCGTCGCACCGACGGGAGACCCACAGGGCAGCGGCGGAGAACCGTCGACCACCAACCAACGAATGGAACTCCTCGCGGTGCTCAACGCACTGCAAGTGCTCGGCACGCAGGCCGGGGCGATCGAGGTCGTGTCCGACAGTCAGTACGTGGTGAAGTGTTTCAACGAGGCGTGGTGGGAAGGCTGGCTGCGTCGCGGATGGAAGAACAGCCAACGACAGCCCGTCGCCAATCGTGACTTGTGGGAACCGCTCATCGATCTCGTTCGCGAACGAGGCGACGTCACGTTCCGCTGGGTGCGCGGTCACAACGGTGATTCGATGAACGAATTGGTCGACGCCTTGGCTGTGTCTGCAATCCGACACGTGCGCTAGCGTTCGCCGCCATGGAACTCACCAACTCAAGCGCAATCGTCACCGGCGGAGCCAGCGGCATCGGTGCCGCAGCGGCCCGCATGCTCGCCAAGAAGGGTGCCAAGGTCGTCATCGCCGACCTGCAGGCCGACAAAGGCGAGGAACTCGCCAAAGAAATCGGCGGAGCATTCTGCAAGGTCGACGTCACGAACACCCAGGACATCGTCAACGCCGTCGAGATGGCCAAGTCGATGGGCCCGATTCGGGCGCTCGTCAACTCGGCCGGTATCGGCTGGGCCCAGCGCACGGTGGGCAAAGACGGCACGCTCGAGTCGGCGGCCAACTTGGACGCGTTCAAGAAAGTGATCGCCATCAACCTGATCGGCACGTTCGACTGCATCCGCGTCGTGGCGACGGCGATGAGTCGCAACGAACCGCTCGCTCACGGCGAGCGCGGTGCGATCGTCAACATCGCTTCGGTCGCGGCGTTCGACGGGCAGATCGGCCAAGCCTCGTATTCGGCATCAAAGGGTGGCGTCGTCGGCATGACCTTGCCGATCGCGCGCGACCTCGCCGCGGTCGGTGTGCGCGTCAACACCGTCGCGCCGGGCCTCATCGACACGCCGATTTACGGCAAGGGCGACGCCAGCGAGGCGTTCAAGGCGAACCTGCAAAAAGGTGTGCTCTTCCCGCAGCGACTCGGTTCCTCGGAAGAGCTCGCGTCGATGGTGCTCGAATGCATCACGAACAGCTACATGAACGCCGAGACAATCCGCGTCGACGGCGGCATTCGCATGCCACCGAAGTGACGTCGTTCGTCGCTCATCGAAACCCATTCGCGCCGTTCGACACGGCGCCGACGACGACCGAGATACTCGGCCGGATTCCACACGACGACATCCTTCCCCAGATCATCGGCGACGCCTTCCGGCATCGTGTCGGAGTGAAGCCGCTCGATGTCGCCAACTGGTTCGTCCGCGACGACGAGTGGGAGCCCACCATCGCGATGAAACGAACGCTGCTCGCCGAACGGCGTGACCAGGTGGTCTCGTTCCGCGACGACGGACACGAGGCGGCGCAAGAAGCCGCCGAGCTCGTGCTGGCGTGGAGCGGGAAGTCGACGAGCCGGACCGGTGTCGACGCCCTCGTCGACGCCGCGCTGAGCGTGCCCGACGATCTCACGGTCTTGCGGTCGATTCCTTCAGACGGTGGCGAGCAATTGCCGTTCGTCGCAGGAGTCGTGTGTTCGCCGAGTCGTTGGAGGCTCAAGGAAAAGATCGGCCTCGACATGCTGGCGGTGCACAAGCCGGTCGCCCTCTACGCCGAGCACATCGGCGCAGCCGTCGACACGACGCTGACACGGTTGTCGCCGGAAAAGCCGATTTGGCGTTCGAACTGGACGCTCGAAGATCATCCTTCGCTCTTTCAGCCGTTCTCGCCGGATCGTCCGCTCGTTGATCACCCGTCTGAGCTGTGGATTCGCATCGAGCGAGAGACGCTGCGGCGACTGCCTCGCACCCGAGGAATCTTGTTCACCATTCGCGGGTTCCAAGAGCCGCTCTCGTCGTACGTGCAGCGCGGGCCCGAGGTGGTGCGCACGCTCCGCGAGCTCGTGGCACGACTGCCCGACTCGCTGGCGCGATACAAGAGCGTCTACGACTATCGAGCCGCGACGATCAGTTGGCTCGACTCGCTGCTCGCGT
>DAIPHP010000060.1:0-7803 GCA_036771295.1 Ilumatobacteraceae bacterium | reverse complement strand
ACGTCGATCGCGCGACGCATGGTGCGCGAGTGGGGCATGAGCGACACGATCGGGCCGATGGCCTGGTCGGGGCAGCAGCAAGTGTTTCTCGGCGAAGACCTCATGACGTCGGGTCGGGAGTACAGCGACGAGACCGCGAAGAAGATCGACGAAGAGATCGCGCGCATCTTGCGCGAACAAGAAGACCGGGCGCGGACCACGCTGCTGAAGCACCGTCGCGGTCTCGACCTCGTCGCCGCTGCGTTGCTCGAGCACGAGACGATCGCCGGCGCCGCCGTCGCACGACTCATTCAAGAAGGTCTCGGCGCCCCGACCATCAAGGAACGCGCGCCAGAGAAGCCCGGCGAACCGGCACCTGACGCACGCCCCGACGGCGAACGCGGCTGAGACACTGCCAAGCAGTGGCCACGCAGCGGCTGGGACACTGCTGACACACGGCGCGCGAGCGTCGCTGGCGTGAGGGTGCGCAGGTCCGTGGGACTTCTGGCCGAGTGGTTTCTGAATGCGGGCGTTACGCCTGCGGTGTTTGGGTGTCCGGTGCTTGGGTCTGTGGTCCCCCGCAATCGGTGACCGGAAGCTGCGGATCGCGACAGCGAGCCATGGCCGCCCAGAGATCGGTGGCGCTCAACGGACCGAGGTGACCGAAGCGCACGACCCCCATCGAATCCGCGATCACCAGCGCAGGCACCGCATCGATGTGGTAGCGGTCGTGCAACTCGCGGTCGCGAGAGAACTCCACCTCTTGCACGGCGACTTCCTTGCTCGCCAACACCGCCGCCTTGCGCGAGACGTCGCCGCAGGTCGAGCACGTCGACGACGTGAACGCAACGACGAGCCACGGCGCAGAAGGTGACGAAAAGTCTGACCGGTCAAGCTGGCTGGGCACCGATCCGCGCGGTTGGGTCGGCGCCTGCGTCGATCGGCGGCGGCGCAACGTGACGAGCACGGCCACCGCGACGACCGCGGCCACCAGCCCGAGACGCCACCACAAATCGCTCATGTCAACGGCCGTCCTGCTCGCGATCGTGGTTCACGAGCGTCAGCAATTCTGCTCGGAAGAACACGTGCCGACCACGACCGGCACCAGCGGTGCGGCACCGTCGATCAACTGTTTGGCGCCGCGCGAGATGCTGCGTTGCACCACCACTGGCTCGTCAGCCACCACCGCGACCGACGTCGAGGCGACCTGAGCCGACAACGCGACGCTCGCGCTGGCGCCGGGCGCCAGAGAAATCTGCTCGTAGCCAGGCACCGTCACGTCGCCCGCAGGTCCGAGATACGTCACGTTGAACGTGGCTGGCGTCGAACCCGGGTTGAAAATGCGCAACGAGTCGTCGGTGTCACCAGCAGCACCCGACGGGGCGATCCACGTGCGAGCCGGCTGCGGGGCACCGAGCAACACCGCGCTGGCCGTCGACTTCTCCTCTTGGCGCGTCGCGACGCGCTCGATGATCACACCGGAAGCAGTCGCGGCGTTGGCGGACGTCGCGGTGATGACCGCCGAATACCTTCCGGCCACCAACGTGCCGAGCGTGGTCGGCGCGAACTTGGTGACGCGCTTGGCAGGCGCGGTGACCACCAGCGGATCGAGCGGCACGCCGTCGTCACCGGCGACGATAAACGTGAGCTGCTGGTCGTTACCGAGCGGATTGAAGATCACGAACTCTTCGGAGACGTTTTCTTGCTTCTCCCCGTCGGCGAAGTACCAACGATCGCTCGTTCCCGACGCGGCGAGCACCATCGTGTAGCCGAGGCGACCGCGACCGAGGTAGTGCTGCGAACGACCCACGACGACGCGACCCACGGTTGCTTTCACCGTGACGGCGATGGTCGCCTCGTTGCGGGCGTCGAGGGCCGCCATGTCGAACACCCGCACCGACTCCGGCGGAATCACGACTCCCTTCAACGACTGCGGAGAGCGCTCGCCGACCGCGGTGACGAACGAAACGTCGAGAATCGCTGAGTCGAGCGACGGATTGGTCACCACGACTTGTTCGAGGCTGTCGGCACCGGTGAAACCGTCGGCGAGATACCACGTTCCAGCGGGCGACGACGCGCATGCGGCTACTGCGTTGCCCGCGCGGTGCACGGTGCGCTGCTCGACGGCCACCGCCGCACCCTGCGACTCGACCAGCGCGGAGACGAACTGCGACTCCATGCCGACGCTCGCGTCGATCTCCAACGTCGAACGCGCCGGCACGGCGAAACGCTGGCGGCGCGCGACACCGTCGAGCGCGAACCGAGTGATCGTGCCGCCGACGGGTGCTTCTCCCGAGTTGGAAATCACGAGCAGGCCGCTGATGGAGTCGTCGTTGCCCGGCACACCCGGGCAGAACCATGTCGACGCCTTGGCCGAGGCGCGAAACTCGGGCACCACTTGTCGCACGGCAACTGCCGAGTCGACGGGCGCCGCAGAACGTCGGGCGACGGCGACGAGGCCGGTGATGCTTGCGAGCACCACCGCGACCACGACCGCACGTCGCACGAGGTTGACGGCTGCGACGGGCGTGACTCGCCGGCGCTGCGACATCACGAAGCCCCGACTCGCTGGTCGTCGCTGCGCAACGAGACTTCGACTACTTCGCGTGCGGCCCGAACGCGGCCGCGGAAACGGCTCGGGTTGAACGTGATCGACAACACGAACAGCCAGAGCACGGCCTGTACGCCGACGAGCACCCGGTGCGCGAGACTGGCTCGCAATTGCAGTTCGGCCCGGCCGGCGACGGGCGCATCGAATGCAGTCGTCGCGCCGAAGGCGACACGCGGGGCGATGCGCGCACCGTCGACGCGCAACACCCAGCGATCAGAAAACGGCACCGCGAGATGCACCGTACCCGCGGTGAGCGAACCGACGTTCTCGCCGTACGGCGTGAGACCCGTGATCAGGCCACTGCGGCTCTCCAGCGGCTGCGCGAGCAGATTCGCCTCGGTCGCCTGCTGGCTGGCCACCGCGGCACGCTCGTCGAGCACCGCCGCGACGGAGACCGCCGCAACGTTCTCGAATATCACCAAGTCGGTCGCGGTGTACACGCGGCGGAAATCGAGCTGGTCGGAAATCCTGGCGACGAGCGCATCGCCGACGACGCCGTCGGCCAGCGCGCGACGCGCGTACTGAGTTTGGTCGCGCAACGGCACCACGACGAAGCGCACCGCGAGCGGAGCGAGCAGTCGTCCGGCGCGCAACGACTCGCCGGTGACGAGCACTTGGACGGCGCGATCAAGCGCGACGGTCATCGTGCTCTCCGCGGGGGGCAGCATGTCGAGACCCGTTGCTCCCCCGTCGCGCACGATGCCGTAGGCGATTCCGCCAGAGGTCGAGGTCGATGCGCCCGAAGAAGTCGTCGTCTCCGAGAGCGTCGGTGCGGAGGCAGTGGACGTCCGCACGTCGACCGTGCTCGCGCGAATCAACCTGGCGTCGCCGACGTACAGAACGGCGTAGTCACCGAACGCCTGAGCGACATCGCCGCTTTCGTCGACCGTTCCGGCCGTCGGCAACTGGCTGACGAGTCTTCCGAGAGTGTCGGCAGGCTGCGACCACCGTCCGTTCACGCCGGCCACCAGCGTCGGCACGCACGCGACCACGACGCATGCCGTGGCGACCGCAGAAAAGAGTTGGCGCCACGAGAGCGAACGCTGACGACCGCGCAAGAAGTCGGCGAACACCACCGCCGACGCCAGCGTGATACCGAGCGACGACACCGCCGAGAGCATCAACGGTTCGGGGAGTCGTACGTCGACGATCCCTCGCTCGTGCGCGGATTGCAGCAGCAGCGGAGCGACGGCGAGCATCAACGCGCGGGTCGGCCACGCCGCCCGCGAACCGCGCGACAGCAACGCCGCCACCAACACCGGCACGTACGCCGCGACGATCGCCCAGCGCCACACGACGTTGCCGACCCCGAACGACGCCACATCGAGCAATGAGGCGCCCGTTGCCGGATGTCCCGCGCCGAGCAACCTCGCCCAAAAGTCGGCGCCGACGAAGCTCACCGACCACGGCGCGTGCAGTACGGCTGCACCAAGCACACCGATGAGCAGCGACCCGACGAACCAGCCCGTCGCGCGCCACGGTGTCGCGGTCACCAGACCCGCGAGCCCCAGCAACACCGCGACTACCGCGACGATCACCAGCGCCACCGGGGCGAACGTCGAGGCAATCGCCACGAGCAACAGCATCGACGCCAATAGTTGCGCGCGGCGGCTTCCAGCCGAGCGAACCGACGTCTCGCGCACCGTCTCGCGATCGTCGAGCAGCAAGCCGGCGACACGACGCGCGAAGTCGACGATCCACGGCAAGAGCGCCCAGACCACGATCGCATCCCGTCGCCCGTCGCGAGCCGCCATGACGCCGACGGGAATCGCGAGGTAGACGATGGCGCCGAACATTCGCACTCGCGAGTCGCCGATTGCTCCGCACAGGCGCCACGCGCCGACGGCACCCACGAAAAACGCGCCGACCATGATCGCCGTCAACAGCCCTGCCCAGTTGCCGAGAAACAGCGCACCGAGCGGTGCCATCGCCCCGAGGTACGTCGGCGCCGAACCCGTCACACCGAACCAGTTCGGAGACCAACCGACGAGGTACGCGCGCGCCGCGTCGAGCGGCGACATCGCCGGGTCGAGCAACGGAACGGTCTGGCCGACCCCGCTCAGACCGCCCCAGATGATGCCGCGGTTTGCGAACACGAGGAATGCGACCAACGCCAGGCCAACGACGGTGGTGGCGCGCGCGACCGGCGCGGTCGCGGCACTCACCGTGGGCACCTCGGACGTCTGCTGTTCGCGCAATGCGCGTCGATGACGCGCGAACGCCGCGAGACGCGCGCTCGAACGCAGTTGCAGACTGCTGACTTCCCCGCCCGGTACGCGACGCAGACCGCGCAACGCGCGACGTCGCTCGGCGATGAGCGGCGCGTCGACGGCGATCGCGAACACCGCACGCAACCCGGCCACCGCATCCTGTACGCGACCGCTGAAGAGCCCGAACAGGAACTCGAGCAGCGAGCCCACGAGCAACCGCAAGAAGACACCCGGCAGTTGCGCCAACGGCGTGCAGATCATCGCCGTGCGAACGCGATGACGCTCGCTGCGCGCCGCGGCATGCAGCAGCGTGCCGCGCGTGCGGAAGCCCCCGCGATGGCGCGCCACCGCGGCGGGGTTCACGACCACTCGCGCACCGAGCAGGTGAACTCGCCAACAGAAGTCGAGGTCTTCGCCGAGAAACGGAATGTTCGGGGCGAACCCCGACACTTCGCGGAACACGTCGTTGCGCACCAGCAAGCACGCCGAAGGCAGGGCGAAGACGTCGCGCACTGCATCGTGCTGTTCTTGGTCGCGTTCGCCCGGGTCTACGACGTCGACGAGCTGCCCGGCGCGGTCGCAGTCGAGCCCCACGTGCTGCAACACGTCCGGTGCGTCCCACTCGACCAACTTCGGCCCGATCACCGCCGCGTTCGAACGGAAGGCTTCGTCGACCAGCCCCGAAATCGCGTCGGGCCGCAGCGCGACGTCGTCGTGCAACACGAGAAAGAATCCGTCTTTCCCGTCGACGAGCGTGAGGGCTTGGTTGACGACAGGACCAAAACCGGGGTTGCCCTCCACGGTTCTCACCAAGGCGGACGGCAGCGACGCCCGGATGCGGTCGGCCACCTCGGGGGCCGTCGAGCTGGTGACGACGGCGACCAGCCGAACGTCGGGATACTCCTGGGCGGCCAGCCCGGCCAGCGTCTCGGCGAACCACTCGCCTGGCTCATGGACGACCATGACCGCCACGACAGGTGGGGCGACGGTCGGGCGCTCCGCTGCGGGGATCGTCACGACCCCCAGATTCTACCGATGACGAATGCCACACACTGCCGCATGCGTCGTGCTTGCAAAAGTTAGCACCCGAAGTTAGCGTTCGACGCGGGTGAAAACACCCGATCCAACACAAGGAGCACCACATGCCCAGCATCTCGTTCAGCAATCCGCTCAAAGCACTCGACCTCACCGCGTTCGACGTGCGCAAGATCAACGTCCGCGAAATCGGCGACGACGTCCGCAGCACCGCCGAAGGTCTCGTGCGTCGTCTGCCCGTCGAGCAGGCGCGCAAGACCGTGGCCCCGGTGGCAAAGGTTGCTCGCGACGCGGCCTACGTCGCCGTCGGAGTCGGTGTCATCGCCACGCAGCGCGTGAACGCCGGCCGCTACGACCTTCGCCAGCGCGTCAACGGCGTGCAGCAGCGCATCACCGAGGTCGCTCCCCGCGTGCGCGACGAAGCACAGGCAACCGCCGAGCGCGTGATCAGCGAAGCGAGCGAAAAAGTTCGCGCGTTGGTCGACCGTCGCAAGAACGCCACCGCAGCGGCGTAACCACGACGTAGAGGTCACGCCCGGCGCGACCGCAACGACATTCCACCCGCTCTCTGAGCGGCGTCAGATCAAGCGAGCCGAGGTGACTAGCCTCGGCTCGCTTGGTGTTTCTGGCCAGATCTTCCACTGACGGCGGTCTCGTCTCGCCGGATGCGCCTGACGACACGGCGAGCAGTTCCAAGTCTCCCTTGCCATCCGGCAGCCTCACCATCGGCACGGGGCTGCTCATCGGCGGTTTGTCGATTTACGTGTTCTTCCGTCTCGGGCAAGAGGCCCTCGGGCAGGACGGCTTCAAGCCCATCGTGTCGTTGTGGTTCGTGATGTTCGCGCTGGTACCAGGCTTCTTCTTGCCTCTGGAACAAGAAATCAGTCGGGCGGTCGCCCACCGACGAGCCCTCGGCGACGGCGTTCGACCGGTCATTCGCAAAGTCGCGCCCGTGGCCGCCACCATCACCGCGGTGCTCATCTTCGTGGTGGTACTGCTTCGAAGTCGCTTCACCGACGACCTCTTCGAAGGCTCGGCGGTCGTCACGCTCGCACTGGTGATCGGACTCGTCGGCTATGCACCGTTCCACATCGCGCGAGGCATCTGCTCGGGCTTGGGGCACTTCCGCACCTACAGCACGATGATCGCACTCGACGGACTGCTGCGCGTGGTGGCGTGCGCAGTGTTCCTGTTCGTCGGCCTCGACAACGTCGGCCCCTACGCGCTCATGGTGGCGGCAGTGCCGCTGACGATCGCGCTCGCGACCTTCGCTTCGGGGCGCTTGCGCAGCAACGAGGGAACACCGGCGACGTGGACCGAACTCGCCCCGAACCTCGGCTGGTTGCTGCTCGGCACCTTGTGTGCCGGCGCATTGATCAACGCGGGCCCGATCACCGTCGACCTGCTCGGTGAAGGGAGCGACCCGGCGATCGTGACTCGATTCGCCAACGCGGTGCTCTTGGCGCGCGTTCCGTTGTTCTTGTTCCAGGCCGTGCAAGCAGCGATGCTGCCGCGGCTCGCGCGACTGGCGGCCCTCGGCGATTCGGACGAGTTCCGTGACGTATTGCGACGGTTGTTCGTGCTGGTGGGCGGCGTCGGCGTGATCGGCGTAGTGGGCGCTTTCATCGCCGGGCCCTTCGCCCTGGAGCTCGTGTACGACGGCGGCATCGACCGCCGCACGATCACCCTGCTCGCTTTCGGAAGCGCGTTGTACATGCTGGCGGCTGCCTGCGCGCAGTCAGTGCTGGCGATGTCCGGGCACGTCTTTGTCGCACTCGGTTGGGTGGCGAGTTTCCTCGCCTTCGTGGCGACGGCCGCCTGGTCGAGCGACGAGCTGTTCCTGCGCGTAGAGCTCGCGTTGATCGCCAGCGCGCTCGTGGCGCTGGCGGTGTTCGCGGTCGGGCTGCGAACTTACTTCGCGCGCTTGGCTTCGAGATCGAGGTCGTGACGCACCATCATCTCGACGAG
>DAIPHP010000059.1:4341-7813 GCA_036771295.1 Ilumatobacteraceae bacterium | reverse complement strand
CACGCCGAATCATTCGTGAAGGATCGGGCTGGCGAACTGGCGGCGTATGCCATCGTCCACGCGCGCAGCGACGAGCCGGTCGGCATGGCGGGCATTCATCACGTGCGCGACGGGGTCGCATCCGTCGGTTACTGGGTGGCGCCGTGGGGCCGCGGCCGAGCCGCTGCGTCCGACGCCTTGCGAGTGCTGCGCTCGATCGTCGCTCGCACGACCGATGCACACACGGTGCGCGCGCTGATCGCCGAGACCAACGCCGCGTCACGCCGCACGGCAGAGCGTGCGGGCTTGGCGATGACGGGGCCAGACTCCGAGACGTGCCCCGACGGTGAGTGCCAGGTGGTCGCGCTGCGCTACGAGATTGCTACGACGTAATTCCGTCGATCATGCGATGCGCGACCGCGCGCACCAACGTCCGGCGGTCGCTCACTTTGCCGATCTTGAGCTCGAGCGGCCCGTCGATGAGCAGCGTCGCCAGACCGTGCGCCACCGCCCACATCGCCGTCGCCTGAACGCGGATGTCGTCGACCGACGCGGAGTCTCCGAGAATCTCCTCGACGGCGTGCAACAACGTGTCGAAGGCGTCGTCGGCTGCTTTCTGGGTTTCTGGTGATTCACCCATGTGGCACAAGTCGGCACGGAACATCACGCGGAAATAGCCCTTGTTCGTGATCGCAAAGTTGACGTAGCGCTCGCACAGTCGCACGGCGAGGTTGGTGTCTTCGTCGCGGCGTGCAGGAGAACTCATTACTTCTGTGAACTTTTGGAAGCCTTCGCGCGCGATCTCGGTGAAGATCGCGCCTCGATCACCGAAGTGGTGGTACGGCGCCTGATGGCTGACGCCGGCGTCCGCTGCAATCTGGCGGAATGACAAGCCTTCGGGTCCTGATTCGGCGATGTAATCGACTGCGGCCTTGATCACTTTGTTGCGAAGGGTTTGCGCCATTGCTTTCGGTGCCACGACTTGACACTATCAAGTTTCTCAACTAGACAGTGTCAACATGACTGTCAACGCACCCCTCAGCCACCCCGACCCGAAAGTGCACGCGCGGCGCTGGTGGATCCTCGCGATTCTTAGCCTCTCGGTCTTCCTCGTCGTCGTCGACAACCTCATCATCAACGTGGCGATCCCCACGCTCGCACGTGAACTCGAGGCCACGACCAGCGGCCTGCAGTGGATCGTCGACTCGTACGCGCTGGTGTTTGCCGGCCTGCTGTTGGCCTGTGGCGGCTTGGGCGACCGTTTCGGCCGCAAGCTCGTGATGCAGATCGGCATGGTGTTGTTCGGCGTTTTCTCCGCCTGGGCGGCGTTCACCGACACGACCGAGCAGTTGATCATTGGTCGCGGGTTGATGGGAGTCGGGGCCGCGCTCGTCTTCCCCAGCACGCTCGCGATTCTCATCGACGTGTTCCGCGATCCCGTCGAGCGCGCAAAGTCGATCGGCGTATGGTCGGCGGTCTCAGGTGCCGCCGTGGCGTTCGGGCCCGTAACGGGTGGCTTCTTGCTCGAGCACTTCTGGTGGGGCTCGGTCTTCCTCATCAACATCCCGATCGTCATCATCGCCCTGCTCGCCCAGTGGGTCTTCGTACCCGAGTCGAAAGACCCGAATGCCGAGCGTCTCGACATCCCCGGGTTCTTGCTCTCCATCTCGTTCGTCTCGCTGCTCGTGTACACGATCATCGAGGGCCCGCATCGCGGGTGGACGAGCACGGCTTCGATCACCGGGTTCGCGGGTGCAGCCGTCCTGACGGCTGCCTTCATTTGGCGCGAGCGCACCGCCGAGCACCCCCTGCTCGACGTTCGCGTGTTTCGTGACATGCGGGTGACGGCTGCGACCTCGTCGATCCTGATCGCGTTCTTCTCGCTGTTCGGGTTCACGTTCCTCGTCACCCAGTACTTCCAGTTCGTGCGCGGCTACGACCCGCTCGAGTCGGGTCTGCGCACGCTGCCCTTTGCGTTCGGTGCGGGCGTCACAGCTCCGTTCGCCGCACGCTTGGCGCTGCGGTTCGGGCCGAAGCGCGTGGTGCCCGTCGGCCTTCTGTTCATGGGCATCGCGCAGATCTGGGCCGGCACATTCAAGATTGACTCGCTCTACTTCGGGCCGATCATCGCCAGCATGGTGCTGATGGCGTGCGGGCTGTCGCTCGTCACGAGCCCCGCTTCGGAGTCGGTGATGGGTTCGCTGCCGCGCGAGATGGCCGGCGTCGGCTCGGCAATCAACGACACCAGTCGCGAAGTCGGTGGCACGCTCGGTGTCGCGATCATCGGCAGCATTTTCGCCACCACCTACGGCCCCAAGATCGTCGACCTGCTCTCCCCCTTCCCGCTGCCCGAAGCAGCAGTGTCGGCGGCCGAAGAGTCCGTCGGTGCTGCGTTCGCAGTGTCTGAGCAGGTCGGCGATCCCATGCTGTCTGGGGCGATTCGCGAGGCCGCAGGTCTCTCGTTCCTCGACGGGTTTCAAGCCGCATGCACCACGGTGGGCATCGTCGCGATCCTCGGGTCGCTGCTTGCCTGGCGCTTCTTGCCCGCTCGCAAACCAGTCGTCTCCTCGGAGGTAAGCGCATGACAAGGCACGTCATTCTCGGCGCGGGCCCGGTGGCCCATGCGATTGTTGGGGCGCTTTCGTCGCGCGGCATCGACGCTGTCGTCGTCAGCCGACGCGGCACCCAGATCGACGGTGCGCAATCTGTCGCCGCCGACGTGATGGACAGCGACAACTTGGCCAAGATCGTCGCCGGCTCGGCGGCCGTGTACCAATCGTCGCAACCCGGGTATCACCGCTGGCCCGAGGAGTTTCCCGCGCTGCAAGACAGCGTCGTTCGCGCCGTGCGCGGCACCGACGCAGTGCTCGTTGCGGTGGAGAACCTCTACGGCTACGGCCCGGTCACCGGACCGCTCACCGAGTCGCTGCCACTCGTCGCCACCACTCGCAAAGGCAAGACTCGCGCCGATCTGTGGCGCGCCCTCGAAACCGAATACAAGGCCGGCCGTCTGAAGGCGACCGCGGGCAGAGCGTCTGACTTCTTCGGGCCCCATGCCGCAGCGTCGGTCGTTGGCGAACGCTTCTTCGATCCGCTGCTGCACGGCAAGAAAGCCGAGCTGTTCGGCAACCCGAACGCACTCCACTCGTACACCTACGTCGTCGACTTCGGTGAAGCACTCGTGCGTCTCGCGCTCGACGGTCGCTCGCTCGGTCGCGCTTGGCACGTACCCAACGCACCCGCGATCAGCACCAAGGCATTTCTCGAGCTGACAGCGTCGATCATGGGCGTCGAACCGAAATCGGTGATTCGCAGCAAGTTCCAACTGCGACTCGCCGGACTCTTCATTCCGCCCGCCAAAGAGTCGATTGAGATGCTCTACGAATTCGAAGAAGACTTCATCGTGAATCACTCTGCGTACGGCGCGCTGTTCGGCGAGCATGCGACACCGTTGCATGACTCGATATCGGCCACCGTCGAGTGGTGGCGCAAC
>DAIPHP010000059.1:2675-4241 GCA_036771295.1 Ilumatobacteraceae bacterium | reverse complement strand
GCGCCAACGTCCCAGAGATGATGCACGGGGTCGTGCAACAAGTACTGCGCGATGGTTTGCACCGTAAACACTGAGCCATCGCTGCGGAACCCGCGGCGCTGCCATTGGTCGGCATGTACCGAGTCGAACCGATCGGCAAGTCGTGCGGTGGCAGACAGCAATTCTTCCTTCACGACCTCTGCTTGCTGGCTCGCGTAGTCGTCGTCGATCGCGGTTTTGTCCTGGTCCCAGTTCTCGAATCGCGGGTCGACCTGGTTGATCATCATCGCCAGCCGGCGGTCAAAGATGCGGAACACGTCGCGGACGTGGCAGCCGTACTCGAGCGGCGACCAGACGGCCGGGCTCGGTCTCTTCGCGACGTCAGACCTGCCGAGCACGGCCGCCCAACGAACACCCAAGTCACGCACCGCGGCACTGGTCTTCGTCGCTTCAAATTCGCCGGCAAAGAACCCGCAATCCGGGCAGCGTCGCTCGAGCACCCACGTCCAGTTCTTGTCGTCTGGGATGATCGCCTCAGGCACGATGTTCTGGCAATTCCTTCGCCAACTGACGCCAGCGGCGCTGGCGCATGGCGTAGAACCATCGCGCGTAGAGCACGACGAACGGCGTGAAGATGCCAGCGCCGATGTCGATCCGGTCGCGGTACAGGCTGCGACGGTCGCCGATCGGCGTCACGACGATGTCGTGGTTCCAGCGCTTGATTAACCCGCCATGTTCTCGACTACTCAGCGTTCGCGACGCATCGTCGACCTTGTGCACATGAAGGTGGTGGCGCGAGAACGGGAGGAAACCGAGGAGGAAGACCCATCCGACGACCGTCTCACCCTCGCGCCATGGCTCGCTGCGGCTGCGTATGGCTGGCATCACGAGCAGTCGGCGGGTAACCCTGCGGAAGGCCGCTGGTGTCTTCACCGCAGACCACACCGCATCCGCCGAATTGGCTAGTTCGGTAGAGCGTTCAACTATCGCCATGTTCCCATTCTGCCCCGGTGAGTGCCGTGAACTGGTCGGCGTGGGCGAGACCAATCGGTGACCGAACTGGCTCACTTACGAAGGATGAAGCAAAACTCGTTTCCTTCGGGATCACTCATTACCTGAAAGAAGTTCGTTGGCTCCTCATGAACCATGCCATGCCGCGTTGCACCGATTCGAGTACTTGACGCAACCGCTACCTCGATGTCAGTCACGTCTAGGTCAAGATGCATACGATTCTTGACCGACTTACCCTCCGGAACCTTCTGGAATCCGATGATCCCGATAGAGGGAACATTCTCGAGCATCAGGTAGTCGTCTGGCGAATTCTCCATTGGTTCTCCACCGACGAGTTGCTGCCAGAACTCAAGGAGTCGACGAGGGTCATGGCAATCAATTGTGATGGCGAGTGGTCGAGCAATCGGCTTCACAGCACCGACGCTACGTCAACTGTCGTCGCATAAGTCGTTGGCAAATGTCAGGGTCGGCAAGACTGTGCGGCGTGCCAAAGCTCTTCGCCAACACTCAGCGATTTCCTGGTCGGTGGGTACTGACTTCGGCATTCGTTTTGCTCACGTTCTCATCGGGTGTCGG
>DAIPHP010000059.1:0-2575 GCA_036771295.1 Ilumatobacteraceae bacterium | reverse complement strand
ACCGGCACTCCGCTGGCGGTCGCAGTGAAGTCGCGCTTCTTCTTGATGGTCGCGATCGGCTACATCTTTGCCTTCGGCGCACAAGTGGGTGGCGTTCAGCAACTGGTGAAGATGGTGGAGGAACGCACTGACCGCACCACCGCGACGCTCGGCACCGTGGTGCTGTCGCTGTTCTCGATCATCGCGCGGTTCACGGCGAGTCGCGCGATTGCGCGGCTTGATATGACCCGCTTCACGGTGTTGATCGCCGTCACGCAAGGTGCGTCTCTGGCCCTCATCGGATTGATGAACTCGTCGGTCGGTCTGCTCATCGGCATCGCGCTCTTCGGGTGCACCATCGGCAACATGCTGATGATGCAGAGCCTGCTGATCGCACAACGCTTCGGCGTGCTCGACTACCCGCGCATCGCCGCGCGCCAGGGCCTCATCTCATTCACCGGCACAGCCGGCGGACCCCTCTTGCTCGGCGCGCTGCACGACTTCGCAGGTGGGTATCGCTCGAGCTACCTCGCCGCCGGGGCGTGCTCGCTCGTGGGTGCGCTGTTGTTTTCGCTCGCAGGCTCCGCCGGCGACGACTGAATCAGAAGTCGAAGATCTCTCCGAGGATGCTCTTCGTCTTGCTCTTCTTGTAGGGGCGACCGTACTTGTCGTAACGGATGACATGGCGATGATGCTCGTCAGAGTCGTCACGCACATGGATGACCTGCGGTTGCGGCGCGGCGGGTGCCGCAGGGGCGGCCGGCGTGCTGATGGTGGGGTTGTTTCCAATCGCGCGCTCGATCAACTTGTCGAGCTCGCCACGATCGAGCCACACACCGCGGCACGTGGGGCAATAGTCAATCTCTACTCCTTGACGCTCAGTCATTACCAAGGTGGCGTCGGGGCACGTCGGGCACTTCATGTGAAATCCTTTCGGCTGGGGTTGCCGACGAGGTTAGGAGGCTTCGCGGTATCCATGGAGGGCAAATCACCAGTCAGCGCCGTTGTTTCGGTCACGGTCGAAGTAGCGATTGTTCCAAACTCGCGGCTTGCTACGGTCAATTAACGATGAGCGAAGCCCAGCACCCGAACGTTCTCCGAGTGGTCGAGGCCGGGCGTGCGCTGGGACTCGAGATCATCACACGTCGCTTTCCTGAAGGTACGAAAACAGCCCAAGACGCCGCCAACGCCATCGGCGTCGCGGTCGGCCAGATCGTGAAGAGCTTGGTGTTCGGTGTCGACGGCGAGATCGTCATGGCGTACGTGAGTGGCGCGAATCAATTGGACGAAAAGAAACTCGCGATTGCTGCGGGCGGCACGAAATGCTCGCGAGTCGACGCCGATGCAGTGCGCGAGGCGACCGGATTCCCGATTGGTGGCGTGCCGCCTCTGGGTTTGGCAACCCAACTCAGGATCTTCATGGATCCCGATCTTCTGCAGTACGACGAGGTGTGGGCTGCGGCGGGCACGTGGAACGACGTGTTCCCGATTGATCCCCGTGACCTCCAACGTGTCACCAATGGAGTCATCGTGGAGATCAAGCGAGGATGACCAAGGACCAGATCCAGAAAGAATCGCTGGCCGACTACTGGCGCTTCTTCGCAGAGACCGAGTGCAAAGGGTATTCGCCTTTGTACGAGGCAATCACCACGGCCTGCGCGAATAGTGACGACGTGATGGAGTTCGTGTCTTCGTTGCCCAGCCACGCACACCAGCCAAATCTCCTGTTGGCAGCAATGCACGAACGAGTACTTCTCGGTCTTGAGCCGGAGTTATCGGCTCTGTATGCCGATAATCAGGTGGGAGGCGTTGGCGCCTTGTTCGTAGCAGCGGTTCTCAAGTCGCGAGATCGACTGCAGCCGATTCTTTCGACGCGGTTCACTCAAACGAATGAAATCGGGAGGGTGGCGATAATTGCACCCGCGTTAGCGGCGATCTCAGACCGAGACACCTTCACGTTGATTGATGTGGGGACGAGTGCCGGACTGACACTTCGACTTGACGATTGTTTCATCGACTACGGATCGCACGGCTCGCTCGGTCCCCACGACAGCAAAGTCAGAGTCAAGTCAGATGTGCTCGCAGGCCATCCGCCGCGTCGAAGCATTCCGATCGGCCGGCGAATAGGAATCGACAGAAACATTCTCAATCCTGCCAATGAAGACGACGCGCGCTGGCTTCTTGCATGTGTCTGGCCAGACACCGGCCGGCTAGACCGCACGCGCGCAGCGCTCGAGCTTGCTGCGTCGAGGCCTAGTGAACTCATCGAGGGAGACGCACTGGAGACTCTTTCGGACCTCCTCACTTCGGTTCAGGGTCCGATAGTCGTCACAACTACATGGGTAGTCGCATACATGGACATCGAATATCGCGCTCGACTTTCGGCGGAGCTGATGACTGCGAGCCAGCAGCGAGACATTTATTGGATCAGTGCCGAAGCACCAGGCGTCGTGTCTGACCTTCCGGAAGTGTTGCCGCCCCAAGTAGAAGGCCCCCTGCCGAGCGTCGTCGGGTTGGTGACTTTCACGAAAGGTGAAATCGCAGATGCCCGGGTTCTGGCGCACGCTCACAGCCACGGTTCATGGATCTGGTGGTA
>DAIPHP010000058.1:0-7888 GCA_036771295.1 Ilumatobacteraceae bacterium | reverse complement strand
GCTCCGACGATGTCGGTGAGAGTGATGAAGTCCCGTTGGTGTCGTCCGTGCGTGCTCAGGCGAAGCACGGATCCGCGCGCGGCTTGCAAACAGAGATCTCCGGTGACGAGCGACCATGCAGTGACGCTGCCTGTGGTGCTCGCCCCGAAACCGTTCGTACACCGCAGCGAAACGATCGACGGACGGTCACCGGCGAACGCATCGAGGACGTGCTCGGCCGCGAGGTGGGCGCGGCCGTAGGGAGAGATCGGTTCCGGCCGCGTTGCTTCGTTGATGGTGCCATGCAGTGACTTTCCGAACACATGAACTGTCGAAACGTGCACGAACCGAGATACTCGTGCTTGCACCGCCGCTGCCAACAAGTTTCGAGCCATTGCTTCGTGAACGGAGATCGCCGTCGATGCGTCACTCGCGTCGGACGGGACACTTGCAAGATGCACAATCGCATCGCAGCCCGTGACTGCCCGGACGCAAAACTCCGCATCGGTGAGGTCACCGACGACCACTTCCTCTCGTGTCGAGACGTCGATGTCGGGCCGGCGACGAACGACCAACCGAAGCTTCATGTCCTCTCGGCGCGAAAGCTGCTCGACGAGCCGCGACCCGATATGACCCGCAGCTCCCGTGACGAGGATGAGTTTCGGGCCTCGGATTACCGCCATGCGTTCGGCACCGGCGGATCGTCGAGTGACCTGCGCACGATTTCATCGGGGTCATGCGGCTCGGTGGCACAGTTGGCGACGAGAGCGGGAGAATGCGTCACGTTGCCGAAGCTCATCCAGATCCCGTTGGGGACCGTCAGCAGTTGGTAATTGTCGTCACCGAGCACGCATTCGAACGTCGTGCCGAGAGTGGGGGATTCGTCACGGGGATCAAAGAGCACGAAACGGACCGAACCGAGCGGAACCGCCAGGTTCATCGTGAGCGACCGATGCAGTCTCCAGTCCTTCACGATGCGGGGCGGCACCGAGGAGAAGTAAATCTCCCCGAATCGTCGGAAGACCGGGTCGGTGACTCGCAGCATGCGGAAGACGCTGCCGTGCTCGTTGCCCATGCGGGAAAGCGGGGAGAGGACGACGTCGTGGATCACGCTGCCGAGACCGTTCACTTCGCCGTCGCGTAACGAGCGATGTCGTCCCGAACGAGTTCCGTCGCGTCAGCACCCGCGTGTCGTCGTCGATACCAGCCGATCGTTCGGTCGATCGTGGTCTCGTAATCCCAGCGCGGTGACCAGCGCAAGCGCTCGGCGGCTTTCTTGCAGTTGAGTTGCAGCAGCGTCGCCTCGTGCATCGTCTGCTGGGCTCGGTCGACGATGACCTCACCCGAACCCCATTCGTCGACGCATCGCTGTGCGACGTCGTGCACCGTGTGGACGTCATTCTCGCGGGGGCCGAAGTTCCACGATTCGCCGCTCGTGACGCGACGCTGCAACAAGTTGCCGGCCAGCGTGACATACCCCGAGAGAGGCTCAAGTACGTGCTGCCACGGTCGAGTTGCTTCCGGCCGGCGCAACACGATCGGCCGAGCAGACGTGAGTGAACGCACACAGTCAGGCACGAGACGGTCCGCAGACCAGTCGCCGCCGCCGATCACGTTGCCCGCGCGCGCACTCGCCACCGAGAGGTCGCCGCGGCCGGCGAAGAAGGAAGGGACGTAGCTGTGGTACAGCAACTCGGCGGATGCCTTTGACGCGCTGTACGGGTCGGCTCCGCCGAGCTCATCTTCTTCGTGGTAACCGCGAGTCAGTTCGCGATTGAGATAGCACTTGTCGGATGTGACGTAGACAAGAGCGCGAACCGAGGGAGTGTTGCGGACGGACTCGAGCACGTTCAGCGAGCCGACCACGTTCGTGGTGAACGTTCCGTGCGGATCTTCGTATGACTTCTTGACGAGCGCTTGCGCAGCAAGATGAAACACGACCTCAGGCTGGATGGCGGCGAAGTGTCGGCGAAGCTCGTCGGCGTCGCGAATGTCGCACATGATGCTGTTCATGCGGGACGACAGCGCCAGATCGGCGAACAAACTCGGCTCGGTCAGCGGCGGCAACGCGATGCCGTGCAGTTCTGCGCCTGCGTCGAGCAACCAGTGGGACAACCATGAACCCTTGAAGCCGGTGTGTCCGGTGACGAGCACGCGACGGCCTCGCATCAGCGCGAGGGAACTCACCAACGTTTCCATGGCGCCTTCTCTTCGCGCAAGAGGTCGTTCAACAATTCCCAGTCACGGTGCGTGTCCATGCATTGCCAGAAACCATCGTGTTGGTACACACCGAGACGGCGTTCGGTGACGAGAGTCTGCATGGGCTGACGTTCGAAGACGAGCGACTCGTCATCGGAAAGATAATCGAAGATTTGAGTCGTGCATGCGAAGTAGCCGCCGGAAATGTGGCCGCCGGAAGCCTGCGGCTTTTCGTTGAACGACGTCGCGAATCCGTCGCTCCCGAAGTTGACTTCGCCGAACCGAGCCGGGGGCCGCACTGCGGTGAGGGTGAGCACCGAACCGATCGCGTGGTGAGTGCGCACCAATTCGGGAAGCGGAACGTCGGAGACGCCGTCTCCGTACGTGAGGAGAAAGTCGTCACCCGTGACGTGCATTCGGGCTCGCGACACGCGCGCCCCTGTCATCGAAGCATCGCCGGTCTCGGCGAGCACGACGTTCCAGTCTCCGCTCGCGCGATCCTTGTGAACGACCTCACGAGTCACACCCCGGTCTCGCACACCGAAGTATTCGCGAATCACGTCGCCCTTGTAGCCCAGGCACAAGACGAAACGACGATGACCGTACGATGCATAGAACCGCATGATGTGAACGAGAATCGGATCCTCGCCGACCTTGATCATCGGTTTAGGCACCTGGTCGTCGACACCCCTGATGCGAGTGCCCATTCCACCGCAGAGAATGACGACGTCCATCTACGCGAAACCTAGCCACAAAGGCTAGTTGCCCCAGCGAAGGGCCCCTTCACGACCCGAAGATCGCAGCTCGCAGTTTGTGGTTTCCCGGTTCGAAGGTCATCAATTGTTCGCGCAAGAACTCCGACGCGGCCCTCCACTCGTCGTCGCTCAGCGCCATCACGCGTCGCATCATCTCGGCGATCGGCTCGCGATCGAGCGACGTTGTCCAGAACGGACCGGAAGGCTGAAAGTCTCCGGGAAACCCGAACGCGAACTGCCGCGACTCCTCGCCGCCGAGCAACAGGGCGCGTGCCGCCACGAAAACCGTGCGCGTTCCTCTGGCAATCATCTCGTAGCCGAGGGTGCTGTCGACGGCGACGACGAGATCGCAAGTATCAAGATGCTGATACGACGACTCCTCAGCCGTCTTCGGGAAGAACTCGTGCGGGAGTCGACCGCAGGCATTCGCAAAGAACTCTCTCTCATGTCGGAATTCAGCCGTTCGTCTGCCGAGGATGTGGAGGTCCCATCCGTGCGAACCGCAAACGTCAGCTACCAACGATGCAACCCTGGCGTCAGCCGCGAAGTACTCCTGGGCACTGACCTCCCGTGTGCCGAGGTACATCGCCGTCGGGCTGGCGGTGCCGTCGGGGAACACTCCTGCGTGCGGTTGGCCGCTGAAGTTGGATATGAACCCGACTCGCTTGTTTGTCGTCTGTTGGCGCGACGTTCTGACGGGTATGAGATTGCTTCGGCTGCTACCGACCTCCACCGTTCGACATCGAACATGTCGTGCGTACTGTCGCGAGTGTGCCTGTCCGAACGTGGCGACGACGTCGACCGTCGGCGGTTGGTGCGGCGAGTCGGCGAGCATCGTCCAGAGATCGCCGTTCTTGACCGGGGAACCATTCCCGCGAATGCCGTTCTGTACGGCGACGAACCTCACGTCCGGGAGTGCGTGCTTCAGCGAGTAGAAGGTGGCGTTGGAGTCGATGCCGGTCACCACGACGCGTGCACCCGCCAGACGCAAGTAGCTGATGCAATAGTCGCGCCACGAGAATCGAAACCGTGCGATCATGTGAAGCATCGCGAGGACATGGAGTCGTGAGCGGCGGTTCTCGAACACCGAAAATGTCCCGACTTCGAGGATCGGAATCACGCCCTGCGTGGCGTAGCGATCAAAAATGACGACTTGGGAACGTTGGGGCCGCCGCCAAACAAGCTTCATACGCGACGCAGCGAGCGGGACGTCGTCACTTCTGTCGACGCCGCAGCACGGCTTCGGCTTGCTCGAGATCAGTGACATTGTCGATGTCGATCGAGTCTTCGGCGGACATCTCGAGTGCAACCGCTCCGGAAGGCACGAGGGTGCCATTCTTTCGGATTGTGCCGAGCGCCGAGACGTAGACGGCACCGTTGGCACGGAACATCTTCGGCAGGTCCTGTCGACTCGCCTCGAGATGCTCGTGGGCAAAGGCCGGTGACAGGACCCCGTCGCTGACGGTCACCGACTTGAGTGGATGGTGTTCGCACTCCACCACGCTGACCACCACGCCGGCAGTGGAGCGGTGCAGTTTGAGAGCGTCGATGAGATGACTGGCTCGGCGAAGCGGTGAAGTGGGTTGCAAAACGACGACGACGCAGCTGTCGTCGATGTGCATCGTCGACGCCGCATCGAGGACGGCGTCGACGACCCTGCTCGAGTTAGCTGCGAGATGCGCCGGTCGGTCGTGCCCGTCGCACCCCTTGCTTCGTGCGTGTGACGCGATCTCCGGGTCGTCGGTCGAAACGATGGTGCGTTGAACGAGGCCAGATTCGCGAGCGACGTCGATTGCATAGTCGATCAACGGCTTACCGAGGAGCATCGAGAGGTTCTTTCTCGGCACGCCTTTGGAGCCGCCTCTGGCAGGGATGAATGCAATGACCTCGTCGACGCTCATACGCGGCGGAACACTTTCTGTACCGACGTGCTCCACAGCCGATCGGAGCGCAACGACGCGACGAATCGTTCGGCAGACTTTCCGTCACCGAACACCATCGACGGAGCCCGCTGCATCGAACGAGCCTGCGAGATGGCTCGAAGTATGGCGTCTGAGTCCGCGACCACGTCGATGATCAGCGGGTGGCTGTTGCGTCCTGCCTGGCGCGAACCGATGTTGATGGCCGGGGTGCCGTGTACGCCCGCCTCGCGCACCCCACTGCTCGAGTTGCCAATGATGAATCGTGCGTGCTTCAGCAGCGTCTGGAACGCCTCAAACCTCACCGACGGGATGAGCCGTATCGTCGGCAGCTTCTCGAGACGCAAGAGCTCGTCCAAGATGACCGTCGAGCCGTGGTCGTTGTTCGGGTAGACGGCGACGAAGTTGAGACCGCTGCGGCTCACTGCATCGCACAGTGCACGAATCTGGCCCTGCAGGTCGTCGACCTCCGTCGTCACGGGATGAAATGCGAGCAGAGCGAAGTCGCCGAACGGAACGTCGTAGTACGAGCGGATGCTCTCGAGGTCGGGAAGGTCGGGCCCGAGCATGATGTCCACTTCCGGCGACCCGATCAGCCACACGGACTCGGGGCTCTCTCCCAGCTGGAGCACCACGTCACGTGCTGCTTCGTTGGCGACGTAGTGAACATGGGAGAGCTTCGTGACGGAGTGACGCATGAGTTCGTCGACCGTCCCCGAGAATTCGCCACCCTCCACGTGGGCAACCAGCACGTTGTTCAACGAGCCGGTGATCGCGCCGGCAAGAGCCTCGACACGGTCGCCGTGAACGACGAGCAGGTCCGGTTCGTGTTGATGGACGATTGATGAGAGCCCGGTGATCGTGCGCGCCAGGGTCAGGTCCATCGCGTCGTCCGGCCCGGAATTGGGGAACGAGACGAGATTCGAGAATCCCGACTTCGTGATCTCGATCTCGGTTCGACCGTACCGGTCGTCGAGGTGCATGCCCGTGGCAACGACGACGTACTCCAACGTCGATTCGGCACTTACCGCGCGAATCAAGGGCTTCAGCTTGCCGAAGTCGGCCCTCGTCCCCGTGAGAAAGAGGATTTTCTTGGTCACGAGACGAGGTCTTGCCAGGAAAGCTGCGCGTTGAGCGGGATCGCTCGAGCCGCGACTTTGCCGAGCAGTCGTTCGAAATCGACTGCGAGAATCTCCCCGGTACCGGGACGCTTCACCCAGATGTTCTGCATCGAGAGCACTTCACCCTTTGCGATCGGCCTGATGGAGACGACCGACGCATAGGCGAAGTCGATCGTCGGCTGTTCCTCGGCAAGGATTGCCTTGGTGCCGCCGAGTGCCCGGTGAATCGCCTGGCTTCCCGTCACCAGGTCGGCGAGCTCGTTCGGATCCATGGAGATGTTGATGTCCGGCCCGGGCCAGGACTTGTCGCTGGTGAAGTGACGTTCAAGAATCGAAGCGCCGAGTGCGACGGCTGCAAGGCACGTGTAATTGGTGAGCGTGTGATCGCTCAACCCGACAACGGCGTCGGGGAATGCCGCGCGCAGTTCGCTTATCGCTCCAAGCCTCACCTTTTCGTACGGCGTCGGGTACATCGAAGTGCAGTGAAGAAGTGCGTACGGCACCTTGTGTTTTCGGAATATCTCGACCGCCGGCGCGATCGACGCGATGTCGTTCATGCCGGTGCTGAGGATGATCGGCTTGCCGTACGAAGCGACGTGCTCAATGAGCGGGTAATTGTTGCATTCGCCCGAACCGATCTTGTACGCCGGGACGTCCATCGCGTGAAGTCGCTCGGCAGCGGCCCGCGAGAACGGTGTCGAGAGAAATATCATCCCCTTCGACTCGACGTAGGTCTTCAATCGTCGTTCTTCGTCCTCGCTGAGAGCACAACGCGCCATGATGTCCCAGATCGATTCGCTCGCGTTTCCGGGGACGACGTCATTCGGGATCATCTCGTCCTCGATCACGTGAGACTGGAACTTCACGCACTCACAGCCCGCTGCCTTCGCGTCGTCGACCATCCGCAGCGCCTTCTGCAGGTCGCCCTCATGGTTGATGCCGATCTCGGCAATGACGAGCGGTGCGGCCCCCGCGCCGATTGTCCGGCCCCGGATCGAGAACGACGTGTTACTGGTAGCGGTCATGGCCCTGCGCGCTCAGGATCGCGTCCGCGAGCTCGCGAATTGCACCCTTTCCGCCGGGCTTCTGAGTGACGAGCGCCGCACATGCGAGCACCTTGGGAAGCGCGTCGCTGGGCGCAACCGGATTCTTCACGTACTCCATGCACTCCAAATCGTTGACGTCGTTGCCCATGAAGATGGTGTTGTCCACGGTGGTGCCGATTTTCGCCATCCACTCTTTCAACACCGGAAGCTTGTCGTCGCACTTGTGGACCACGTCGAGGGAGAGTTTCTTGGCGCGCGCGAGGACGACCGGGCTCCACTCCTTGGAGATGATGATCATGTGGATGCCGGCCTTCTTCATCATGAGAATTCCGAGCCCGTCAGAACGGTTGCAGAACACCGCCTCTTCGCCCTTTTCGTTGATCATCACGCGGTTGTCGGTGAAGACACCGTCGAAATCGAAGGCAATCGCCTTGATCGAAGCAAAATCAATCGTTGACACGCGCCTTACACCCCTTCGCTCATCGTATTGAGAATAGTTGTGAGCACGAGCGATACCAGAATGCCGAGAATCGCGCCGCTTGCAACCGCGACCAGACCGAGCGAGGCGATTCGAGAGCCGAGCGGTCCGCGTCGCCGAAAGTACGCGGTCGATCCGAGGAGCAGGGCAACTGAATCATCAGACGCAGCCGACCGGAACGTCGCGGTTGTGCGATGCTCGACCCGACGTCCCCCCGCCCGTGCGAGCACGATCAGAGCGGCGAACGAGAGGACGCCGACTATCGCGATTCTGGTCGTAACCTCGGTGACAGTCATGAGCGCCATGGGCACCGACAACGTCGGCACGGCGACTACCAGCGTACCCCTGCCCCCGCCCGCGCCTGCCTCACTCGGCACCTCTCGACGCGTCT
>DAIPHP010000057.1:0-7889 GCA_036771295.1 Ilumatobacteraceae bacterium | reverse complement strand
TGCACTCGATACGCCGTCCGCCACCGTCACCCAACTCGTGCCGTCAGACGAATACTCCACGAGGTAATCGACGATCGCGCTGCCACCGTTGCTGTTCGGAGCCGCCCAGGTGAGCGAGACGGTGCCGTCCCCGGCCGTGCCGGTGGGTGCGCCAGCACGGCCGGGTTCGGCGAGCGACATCACACGGCGATCGGTTCCAAGGTTCACCGCAGTGAGGTTGTCGCCCATCTGGCTGGGGGAAGTACCGAGCGTGGCGGTCGCCCCCGAGCCGAGACGTCCGGAAGTTCCGAGACCAAAACACTTCAACGTGGCGTCGTCGAGCACGACGCAGGTGTGCGCCGCACCCGCCGCAATCGCGCGCGCCGTGCGACCAGTGCCGAGCGAGAGTGCCGCCAACGAATCGCCCAGCTCATTCGGCTGATCACCGAGATTGTCTTGCGAACCGACACCAAGTCGTCCGTTGGCACCGGCACCCCAGCACTTGGCAGCACCGTTGTCCAAGACCACGCACGTGTGAGCGTCGCCGGCACTCACTGCCACCGCTGTGCGGCCCGAGCCGAGCGGCACGGGCACGAGGGCGTTACCCATCTCACCTGCACCATCACCAATGTCGTCTTCCGCACCGGTACCGAGTCGACCGGTTGCGCCGACGCCCCAACACACCACGTCATTCGTGTCGCGAATCGCACACGTGTGGTCCGCACCGGCGGAGATCGCCTTGGCCGTGCGACCGCTGCCGAGATTCACCGTCGGTAACGCCGAACCCATCTCCCCCGGTTCGTCGCCGCGCGAGTTGTCGTCGCCGGTGCCGAGTCGACCGCTCGCCGCGAACCCCCAGCACTTCACCGCACCGCTCGACAACAGCGCGCACGTGTGCGCACTGCCGGCGGAGATCGCCGTGACGCGCACGCCAGGCGCGAGGCCCAGTTGCACGACCGGCAGACTGTCGCCCATCTCGCCCGCAGCATCGCCGCGCGAGTCGACGTCACCGAGACCGAGTTGACCATCGTCGTTCAGTCCCCAGCACTTCACGGTGTCGTCGTCGAGAATCACGCACGTGTGTGCGGCACCCGTGGCGACGGCCTTTGCGGTGCGGCCGGTGCCGAGGTTGACGGCAACGAGTGAATCGCCCATCGAACTTGAAGAGAGACCGACATCGGCAATCGAACTTCTGCCGAGCCGACCAGCATCACCTTCGCCAAAGCACTTGATGCTGCCGTCATCGAGTAGCGCACAGGTATGGCGATTGCCGGTCGACACGGCGCGCACACTGCGCCCGGTGCCCAGTCGCACGGCAGCGAGCAGGTCGCCCATCTCGTTGGGTCCGTCACCGAGTGCCGCAGTGCCGCCCGAACCGATCTGGCCGGAGGCGTTCGAACCGAAGCACTTCAATGTCGCGTCGTTCAGCACCACGCAGGTGTGCGTCTCGCCGGCGTCGACGTAGCGAGTGAGGGCTGCGATCTGAGTCGGCGACCCATCCGCCTGGGTCGCCGACGCGCCGGACGAATCTGCCGTCACGCGCGGCACGACGAGCGCGCCCGAGAGCGCGACGATCGACATGAACACGATGAACGGACGAATTCGAACCAGCACGGGCGTCGAAGATAGAAACTCGAAAACCTCACGTGCAGAACGCAGCTCGCGTCATCGGCGAGGTTTCATCGACGCGAAAAATCTCACCAATGTGATTTTTCGATCTCCCGAAAACGTCGGCCTCGCGCATTCGTGAGAGTGCGTTCGCGAACGTGACGTCTCGGTGAACTCGTTACCGACCGTGACGAACATGACAAAACCGCCCGCAAACACGCCGATTCTCCGCTTCTCGTTTGCAAACAAGTTGCATCTACAGTGCAACCCGTGCAGGTGCTGCGAACCCCCGACGACCGATTCGTGAATTTGCCCGACTGGTCGTTCGCGCCGAAGTACACCGACGTGCGACAGGGCGACACGGTGCTTCGCGTCGCGCACGTCGACGAGGGCCCGCGCGACGCAAAGAACGTGGTGTTGTGCATGCACGGCGAGCCGAGCTGGTCGTACCTGTACCGCAAGATGCTCCCGGTCTTCACCGCCGCCGGGCACCGAGTGATCGCGCCCGACCTCGTCGGGTTCGGTCGCAGCGACAAGCCTGGCGCGACGAGCGACTACACCTACGAGCGCCACGTCGATTGGATGAGCCAGTGGCTGACGAGCAACGACCTCCGTCATCTCACGCTCGTGTGCCAAGACTGGGGTGGTCTCATCGGCCTGCGATTGCTGACGGCTTTCCCGGAGCGATTCGACAGGCTGGTCGTCGCCAACACCTTCTTGCCGGTCGGTGACCGTCCGCCGAGCGACGCGTTCATGGCGTGGAGAAAATTCAGCCAAGAGACTCCGAAATTCAACGTCGGTCGCATCGTCGAAGGTGGCTGTGCGCGCAAACCACTGGCACCGGAAGTGGTTGCCGCGTACGACGCGCCGTTTCCGGACGACAGCTACAAGGCGGGGGCTCGCGTCTTCCCGACTCTCGTGCCGATCAGCCTCGACGACCCGTCATCGAAAGCGAACGTCGCCGCGTGGAGCGTGCTCGAGCAATTCAGCAAACCGGTGCTCACAGCGTTCGGCGATTCTGACTTGGTCACCAAGGGCGGCGACCGCGGATTCCAGCAGCGTGTGCCGGGCACCGCGGGCCAGCCGCACACCACGATCGTGAACGCCGGCCATTTCCTCCAGGAAGACGCGGGAGAAGAACTCGCCCGCGTCGTGAACGAGTTCATCGCGCGCAACCCGTAGTCGCCATGCACGTCGCACATTCGACGAAGACGACTCCGCGCGATGCGCGACACCTGCGAACCGAGCGCACCCGCGCGCGCATCGCCGATGCGATGACCGCGCTCATCCACGAAGGGTGCGATTCACCGCGGGCCGTCGACATAGCAAAACGAGCAGGCGTGTCGCCACGGACGGTGTTTCACCACTTCAAGGACATGGAGACGCTCTACGTCGAGATCATCCGACAGAACGAACCGCGAGTGGCGAGGCTCGTGGTCACGCTCGACCCCGCCCTGCCGCTCGACGCGCGGGCGAGAGCGCTCGTCGAACAGCGACACGAGATCTACCGTGTGCTCGCCCCGCTGCGACGCGCCGTGCAGGCGAGCGAGGAGGCTCGAACGTCACCGGCGATTCGAGCAGCTGGTCGGCGTCTGCAGCACGTGCTGGCACGACACGCCGCCGAGTCGTTCGCCGGCGAACTGCACGGAAGACCTGACCGCTTCAGCGCGCTCGAGCGCATCGCCGCCGTGACCTCTTACGAGATGTGGAACCACTTCGTGCACGTGCAACGGCTCGGTGCCGCGCGCGTGAAACGCCACATGCTGGTGGAGGTGCTGCGCGAGTTCGTCTAGCGCTCGTGCTGGCGGCGCCACGCGGTCAACGTGTTCTCCACCAGGCACGCCACCGTCATCGGCCCCGTACCGCCGGGCATCGGAGTGATCGCGGCCGCCACCGACTCCACCGCTGCAAAATCGACGTCACCCACGATGCCGTGCTCGCTGCGCGAGATGCCGACGTCGATCACCCAGGCGCCGGGCTTCACGTGCTCGCGGCGAATGCTTCGCGCCTGTCCGGTCGCCGACACCAAGATGTCGGCTTCACGGCACACCTCGGCGAGGTTCGTGGTTCGACTGTGCGCGACGGTGACGGTGGCGTCGACGCCTTTGCGCGCGAGCAGCACGGCGAGCGGCATTCCGACCAGGCTCGATCGCCCCACCACGACCGCTCGTTTGCCGGCAGTGTCGGCGCCGTAGTGCTGCAGCAATCGCATCACCCCGAGCGGCGTGCACGGCACGAGCGAGTCGACCCCGCGCAGCAAGCGACCCATCGACGTGGTCGTGAGACCGTCGACGTCTTTTTCTGCGGGAATCAACGACAGCAACGCCTCGCCGTCGAGGTGCGACGGCACCGGTTGCTGAATGAGCATGCCGCTCACTTGCGGGTCGGCGGCGAGACGACGCACGCACTCCTCCGCTTCGCCCTGTGACACGTTCGCCGGCAGCGTCTCGTTGCGGCTCGTCATGCCGGCGAGCTGTGCCTGTTTGTGCTTGTTGCGCACGTACACCTTCGACGGGCCGTCGTCGCCGATCAGCAGCGTCGCCAAGCACGGTACGCCGGCAAGCGAAGCCACTTGGGTTCGCACCTCGGCGATCATGTGGTCTCGAAGAACGTTGCCGTCGAGCAGCAACGCCCCGCCGGGCGTGCGCGCGTGCCGAGACATCGCTTTCACGCTATTGCGATGCCGAGCGTAGGCTGGGAAGGCCGCGCACTCGCGCGAAGGAGCAACGATGTCACCCACTTCCTCTGGTTCAGCCCGCAAAATCGCACCAGCGACCGGCAAGTTGGGCGTGCTCACCGTCGGTCTCGGCGCAGTGTCGAGCACCCTCATCGCCGGCGTCGAACTGGCCAAGCGCGGCATGGCCGCCCCGATCGGCTCGCTCGCGCAGATGGGCACCATCCGTCTCGGCAAGCGCACCGACAACCGTTCGCCGCTGATCAAGGATTTCGTCCCGCTCGCGAAACTGGAAGACATCGAGTGGGGCGCGTGGGACCCGTTCCCGGATGACGCCTACGTCGCCGCCCAGCGTGCCGGCGTGCTCGAAGGCCCGCGCCACATCGAGGCGATCTCCGACACGTTGCGCGCGATTCGTCCGATGAAGGCGGCATTCGACCGCGAGTACGTGAAGAACATCAGCGCCGACAACACCATCGGCACCATCAGCAAGCGCGCGATGCTGAACGCGATTCGCGAAGACATCCACCGCTTCCGCGACGAAAAGAAGGTCGACCGCATCGTGATGATCTGGTGCGCCTCGACGGAGAAGTTCATCGAGCCGGGCCCCGCGCACCAGAACCTGGAGAGCTTCGAGAAAGCGATCGACGCCAACGACCCGACCATCGCCCCGTCGATGCTCTACGCGTATGCCGCGATCCTCGAAGGCATCCCGTTCGCCAACGGCGCGCCGAACCTGGCCGTCGATACGCCGGTGTTGCGCGACCTCGCCACCAAGAAAGGCGTCGCCATCAGCGGCAAAGACTTCAAGACCGGCCAGACGATGGTGAAGACCGTCATCGCGCCGATGCTGAAAGCCCGCATGCTCGGCCTGTCGGGTTGGTACTCCACCAACATTCTCGGCAATCGCGACGGCGAAGTGCTCGACGACCCGGAGAACTTCAAGACGAAAGAGGAGTCGAAGCTCGGCGTGCTCGAGCACATCCTGCAGCCCGAGAAGTACCCCGAGCTGTACGGCAACGTGTTCCACAAAGTGCGCATCAACTACTACCCGCCGCGCGGCGACAACAAAGAGGGCTGGGACAACATCGACATCTTCGGCTGGCTCGGGTATCCGATGCAGATCAAGGTCGACTTCCTCTGCCGCGACTCGATCCTCGCCGCGCCGCTGGCGCTCGACTTGGTGCTGTTCTCCGACTTGGCGCAGCGCGCCGGGCTCGGCGGCATCCAGGAATGGCTCTCCTTCTATTACAAGAGCCCGCAGGTCGCCGACGGGCTCTACCCCGAGCACGACCTCTTCATTCAGTTGACGAAACTGAAGAACACGCTGCGCTGGATGATGGGTGAGGAACAGATCACCCACCTCGGCCGCGAGTACTACGACGAAGTCTGAGCCGTCACCGTGACGCGCAGTCGCGAGCACGCATGACGCCGGCACGTCGCGTCGCAGCGGGGCGCTTCATTCTCGACGTCGTCTGCATCGTGCTGTTCGTCATCATCGGTCGTCGCAACCACGGAGAAACCACCGACGCCTCGGGCACCGTTCAAACGGCACTGCCCTTCTTGATTGCCCTCAGCGGGGCGTGGATCGGCGCGAAAGCGTGGAGGGCACCGCGGTCGCTCACGACCGGAGTCATCTTGTGGATCGTCACCGTGGTCGTCGGCCTGGGCATCCGGCGTTTTGCGTTCGGTGACGGCACCGCCACCGCGTTCGTGATCGTCGCGACGCTCGTGCTCGGCCTGTTGCTCGTCGGCACCCGGTTGCCCAAGCGCGTCAAGCGCTAGTCGATGATGTTGGTGATCGCTCCGGTGTCGGAACCCTGCACCAGTCGCGCGTACTTCGCCAGCACACCGCTGGTGTAGCGGGGCGGGTTCGGCTTCCAACCACGACGTCGCTCGGCCATCGTCGCGTCATCGACGAGCACGTCGAGCCGCTTGGTCGGCACGTCGATGCGGATTCGGTCGCCGTCGCGCACGAACGCGATGGGTCCGCCGTCGGTGGCCTCTGGTGCGACGTGGCCGATGCAGAAACCCCACGTGCCACCGCTGAATCGTCCGTCGGTGATCAGCGCGCAGTCCGCACCGCGACCGGCACCCTTCAGCGCCGCGGTGACGGCGAGCATCTCGCGCATGCCGGGGCCGCCCTTGGGGCCTTCGTAACGAATCACGATGACGGTGCCGGGCGTGATGTCGCCGGCCATGATCGCGGCCATCGCACCGTCTTCGCCGTCGAACACACGGGCGACGCCGTCGAACGATTTCTGGTCTTTGGAGAGTCCGGCGACCTTCACCACTGCCCCGTTCGGTGCGAGCGAGCCGCTCAGGATGTTGATGCCGCCCTCGGCGTGAATCGGCTTCGAGACCGTGCGAATGACGTCGTCGTCAGGGTTGGGCGGGTTCAGTTCGGCGAGATTCTCCGCCATCGTCTTGCCGGTGCAGGTGAGCACGTCACCGTGGAAGAGGCCGGCATCCAGCAGGTGCTTCATCACCACCGGCACTCCGCCGATGCGGTCGATGTCGGTCATGTGATAACGACCACCGGGCTTGGTGTCGGCGATGTGCGGCACCTTGGCGGCGATGCGATTGAAATCGTCGAGCGAGAGCTTCACGCCCGCCTCGTTGGCCAACGCCAGCAAGTGCAGCACCGCGTTGGTGCTGCCGCCGAGCGCGTTCAGAATGGCGATCGCGTTCTCGAACGCCTTCTTCGTCATGATGTCGCGCGGATAAATGCCGAGACGCAACAGGTTGACGACCGCTTCACCGGCGCGGCGCGCGTCGTCGTCACGGCGCGAATCAATGGCCGGCGGCGACGCCGTGCCGGGCAGGCTCATGCCGAGGGCTTCGGCGATGCTCGACATCGTGTTGGCGGTGAACATGCCGCCGCACGCGCCTTCGCCCGGGCAGGCGGCGCGCTCGATCTCGGTCACTTCGTCGAGCGTCATCGTTCCGGCGGCGCAAGCGCCGACGGCTTCGAACACCGTGGTGATGTCGATGTTCTTGCCTTTGTGCTGGCCGGGCAGGATCGAGCCGTTGTAGACGAAGACGCTCGGCAAGTTCAGCCGGGCCGCCGCCATCAACATCGCGGGGATGCTCTTGTCGCAGCCGGCGAGACCGATGAATCCGTCGAATCGTTCGGCGTGCACGACGGTTTCGACGCTGTCGCAGATGACCTCGCGGCTCACGAGCGACGCGCGCATGCCCTCGTGACCCATGCTGATGCCGTCCGACACCGTGATCGTGCCGAACTCGAGCGCCACGCCGCCCGCGGCGCGAACACCCTGTTTCGAGTGGTCTGCCAACCGACGCAACGACATGTTGCACGGGGTGACCTCGTTCCACGCCGAGGCGATACCGATCTGTGGCTTTTCCCAGTCGTCGTCACCCAGCCCGACGGCGCGCAGCATCGCGCGCGAAGCGGCTTTCTGCAGTCCGTCGGTGACGTCACGACTGCGGGGCTTCACGTCGACACGCGTCTCTTTCGGGGCGACCATGTGGTCAGGCTACTTGTGACGTCTCGCCGCGTTCCGAACGAACGGGCGCGCCGGACGACTCGTTCTCGCGACTCACACTCGCTACGCAGTCACTGAGCCGCACTCAGTAGTACGCGATATGCGTGGACAGTACGCGC
>DAIPHP010000056.1:0-7995 GCA_036771295.1 Ilumatobacteraceae bacterium | reverse complement strand
GGTCGCCACTCCCGACCAGCGAGCGACCTCGGCATTGATGTCGAGCGGTGCGACGACCGCGTCGGTCGCGTACGTGCCCCAGTCCGACTCCGGCACCATCCACATGATTTCGAACTCGATGCCGTCGGGGTCGTGCGCGTACAGGCTCTTTGACACCCCGTGGTCGCTCTCTCCCGCCAACGCCTTGGCTTCGAGCAGTCTGGTTCGCAGCTCCGCCAACTCGTCGATGGTGTCCACCTGCCACGCGAGGTGATACAACCCGACTCCTCGGGCGCTGGCGACATCGCCGACGCTGAACAGACCGATGTCGTGGTGGTTGCTCGACCCGCTCGCCCGAAGAAACACCGCGCGTCCGCCGGCAGCTTCTTGCACGACGTGGAAACCGAGCACCTCCCGGTAGAACGCAGACGTGCGCCGGGCATCGCGCACGTACAGCACGGCGTGGTTGAGTCGACGAACGTTCGGCATCACTTCGAGCGTACGACGAGTGTGCCGTGCCGTGTCAGCGCAGACCCGTGGCCGCGAGATTCAAGATCACGAGCCCGAGCACGATTCGGTACACCACGAACACGTTGAAGTTGGTGCGGGCGGCCAGCCGCTGAAGGGCGTTGATCGCCAGCCAGCCGGTGACGGCAGCCGCGGCAATTCCGACCAGCATCGACGAAACCAGCCCGTCCGGCACACCCTCGGCGACGAGAGTGGACACCTTGAAGACTCCCGCGCCGGCGATGATGGGCACGCCCATCACGAACGACATTCGCACTGCGGCAGCGCGCTCGTAGCCGAGCAGCCGCATCGCCGAAATCGTGATGCCCGAACGCGAGGTGCCGGGGTTGAGGGCCAGCACCTGTGCTGCACCGATCAGCCACGCGTCGCGCACCGTCATGTGGTGCGGTTCACGGTGACCCGTGCGACGATCGGCCCACCACAGCACCACGCCGAACACGATCAGCGACACGGCCACGGCCACCGGCCCACCGAGCGCTTCGGAGATCACGTCGTCGAAGAGCGCACCCACGACCGCCGCGGGCACCGCCGTGAGCAGGAACAGCCACGCCAGCCTCCCGTGCGGGCTGACGGCACGCTCGTCACGACTGGCGAACGGGTGCCGGACCCCGGCGACCACGAGCCCGACCAGTTCCGCTCGAACCGCCACGACGACCGCCACCAGCGTGCCGAGATGGAGTGCCGCGTCGAACGCCGTGGCGGCGGAATCGCTGTCGAAGTGATCCCAGCCGAACAGCCACGGCACCAACGACAAGTGACCGCTCGAAGAGATCGGAAAGAACTCCGTCAGACCCTGCACGATCCCGAGAATCAGAGCGTGCCACCACGACATGTGCACGTACGACGCTACTTGCGAGCGCCGTCAGGAACCGCTGATGGTGACGTCCTTGATGACGAGCGACAGACCGGCTGCGCGCATCGGCAACCAGTCGACGTCGTTACCGATAGCGACGATGTCTTGCAGCATGCGCTGCAAAGTGGAGCCGATCGTGAACTCACGAATCGGCGCGCCCACTGACCCGTTGACGATGGTCATTCCGGACGCACCCGTCGAGAAGTCGCCGGAGATCGGGTTCACACCGCTGTGCAGACCGGAGACCTCCTGGATGAGTACTCCGTCGTCGATGCCGGCGATCAGCTCTGCCTGCGACTTCGAACCGGGCGTCACCTGCATCGCGAGGCATCCGACACCGGGCGAGCCGGCGAATCCCCCGCGGGTCGCGTTGCCGGTGCTCTTGGTCTTCATCCGACGAGCGCTGTACGACGAGTGCACGAACATCTGCAGCACGCCGTCCTTGATCAGCACGTTGCGGCGCGCCGCGAGGCCCTCACCGTCGATGTCGGTGGCGGTGTAGGCCAGTTTGTTCGTCGGATCATCGACGAGCGTGAAGAACGGAACGGCGACTTGTTCGCCAAGGCGCTCGGCAAAGATGCTGCGACCTTTGGCCACGTTCTCGCCGTTGAACGCACTCGAGAGGATGCTCACGAATTGCGACGTGACGTACGGGTCGCGCACCACCGTGGTGCGCTTCGTCGTGGGCTTGGTGGCCCCGAGCAGTCGAGTGGCGCGATCCGCGGCTTCCCGCGCGGCCTTGTCGAGGTCGAAGTCTTTCGGCGAGTCGCCGACGGAGAAACCGAAGCCTGTCTGCGTCTCGTCGCCGTCGTCGGCGAGCGTGACCACGGAGACGTAGCAGGAGTTCGCGCGCCCGCTCGTACGAATGCCGGTGGTCGTTGCGAACGCGGTTTCGCCCCAGCCGTCGTCGTAGTTGGCCGACTCGGTTCGCACGCGAGGGTCGGCGGCGAGCGCGCGACGCTCGAGGTCTTTCGTGAGATCGACTTTGCCCTCGGTCGGATAAGCCGCGAGTTCGTCGTCCCAGAACTTCTGGGGCACCGGCTCGACACCGTCGGGGGTGGCCAGACCAGCGAACTCGTCCTCGGTGCCGAACTGCACGTTGTCGCGCGCTTCGGCGAGCACTTCGGCGATCGCCTTCTCGTCGAGCGTGCCGGCGTACGCGGTGCCGGTGCGGCCGTTCTTGATCACGCGAATGCCGACGCCTTCGCTCTGCGCCGAGACGAAGTGCTCGAGCTCGCCTTCGTACACGCGGACCGACGTGTCGCCGCCGCGCCCGACGTACGCCTCGATCTGCTCGCCCGACTTGGCTTGGGCGACGATGCGATCAGCGATCGCCTGCAGCTCGGGAACTTCGACTTTCATGCCACGGTCACTTTCTTGTTCGGTCGACGGTCACGCCGCCGTGCCACCGATGGTGAGGCTCTTCACGCGGAGCGTGGGTTGGCCGTCGCCGACCGGAACGCCTTGCCCGTCTTTTCCGCAGGTGCCGGGGTTGCCCATCGCGAAGTCGTTGCCGAGCAAGTCGATGTCTTTCAGCACTTGCGGCCCGTTGCCGATGAGGTTGCCGTCGCGCAACGGCTCGGTGATCTCGCCGTTCTCGATGAGGTACGCCTCGGTCATGCCGAACACGAAGTCGCCGCTGGCCGTGTCGACTTGTCCGCCGCCGAGTTTCGCGACGTACACGCCGTTCTTCGTGTCGCGCACGATCTGGTCGGGGTCGTGCGGTCCGTTCAACACGAACGTGTTGGTCATTCGCACCATCGGCAGGTGCTGGTAGCTCTGCCGGCGACCGTTGCCTGACTGGCGCCGACCCTCTTTGCGTGCGCGCAGGTAGTCCCACATGTAGTCGGTGAGCACTCCGTTTTCGATCAATACGTTGCGCTGCGACGGGTGACCTTCGTCGTCGATGCCGATCGCACCCCACTCCGCCGTCATCGTGCCGTCGTCGATGAGCGTGACGAGCGGCGAGGCGACGAGTTCTCCGCGCTTGTCCTTGTACACGCTGGCGCCCTTGCTGATGATGTCAGCCTCGAGGCCGTGTCCGCAGGCTTCGTGGAACAACACGCCGCCCGAGCCGTGCTTGATGACGACCGGCAGCGAGCCCGACGGTGCCGGGCGCGCGCTCAGCTTGGTGACGGCTTGCTTGGCTGCCGAACGGGCCAGTTCTTCGACGTCGTTTTCGTCGAACACTTCGAAACCGATCGTGTGGCCGAGCGACTGAAACCCGGTCTGCATGCCGCCGTCGCCGCTGGCCACCACGCTGACGCGCAGCAGCGTGCGGACCTGCTCGTCGGCCGCGAGGACACCGTCGCTGTTGGCGATGAGAATGCGCTTGCGCGAGTCGCCGTAGCCAGCCGACACCTGCACGATCGCCTTGTGCACCGCTCGCGCGGCGGTGTCGACGCGCTGCAAGATGGCGACCTTGTCGCGCTTGGCGATTTCGTCGGGCCACTTCTCGATGGTGTTCACCGGGTGACGAGTCACCGCGCCGAGCGCCACGGCATTCACGCCGCCCCCGCCTCGCGACGCCGCCGCTGCCGCGGCTTCTGCCGCCGCGAGCAGACCTTTTTCGCTCAGGTCGCTGGTGTGCGCGAAACCGGTGGTGTCGCCCTTGACGACGCGAATACCTGCGCCGCGGTCGCGACCGCTCGACACCTGCTCGATTTTTCCGTCGTCAAGACCGGCCGAAGTGGAACGCTTGTCCTCCACGAATACTTCGGAGAATTCGGCGCCGGTCGAGCGCCCTTTCGCGAGCACTCGCGACAATACGTCTGGTTGCACCAAGAGCGAATCGGTATTTGCCATGGCGAGAGCCTACTGACGACGCGAACCGTGACTTCGACGCGAGCAACGGTCGTTGCGGATCGCACGACTCAACGATCACCGGCTAGGCGCATCGGTAGCCTCGTCGCGTGACGGAATCCACCGCGGTTCGCACGCATCGCACGTTGTGGTGGAAAGAGGCACTCATCGTCACCGTCTTCTACGGCATCTACACGCTCGTTCGCAACTTGTTCGGTTCGGCGCTGGTGTCGGGAAGCCAGATTCCCGTCGAGGCGTTTCTCAACGCGATGCGCGTCATTCGCGTCGAGCGCGCCCTCGGTCTTTACCACGAAGAGACGATCCAAGATTGGTTCTTGCCGCACGTCGGAGTCGTCAAGTTCTTCAACGTGTATTACGGCACGGCCCATTTTTTCGTCACGCTCGGGGTGTTCGTGGCGCTCTTCGTGCTCCGACCGGCGGTGTTTCCGCTGTGGAGAAACTGCCTTGCTGCGATGACCGCCCTCGCCATCATCGGCTTTGCATTCTTCCCGTTGATGCCCCCACGATTGCTCGACGCGCCGTGCCCGCCCGACGGCTTCGGCGCGGCCTGCATCGACCACGAACTGCGCAATTACAACGAGGCCGAAAATTTCGGCTACGTCGACACGATCAAAGAGTTCGGCGGACCATGGGCGTTCGATCGCGGCCCCGGTGCGACGCTCTCCAACCAGTACGCCGCGATGCCCTCGCTGCACATCGGGTGGGCGACATGGTGCGTGTTCGCGATGTTCCCCCTCGCGCGACGACGAATCGTTCGAGTCGCGCTGCTCGCCTATCCCTTGCTCACGCTCGCGTGCATCGTGATCACCGGCAACCACTTCTGGATCGACGGCGTCGGCGGCATCATCGTGTTCGTCGTCGGTTACTGGATCGGAGCCCGAATTCACGGGTGGAACGAAAGGCGTCTCGAGGCCCGTCAGGGCTAGCGTTCTAGGCGCCATGGCGCTTGCCGACATCCGCCAGCCGAGCGATTTGCGCGGGCTGAGCCACCAACAACTCGGCGAACTCGCAGGCGAGATTCGCGACTTCATCGTCGCGGCCGTCGCCGAGACGGGCGGCCACCTCGGGTCGAACCTCGGCGCCGTCGAGCTCACGCTGGCCCTGCACCGCGTGTTCGAGTCGCCGCGCGACGCGATTCTTTGGGACACCGGGCACCAGGCCTACGTGCACAAGATCGTCACGGGGCGGCGCGGCGGGTTCTCCCAGCTGCGCCAAGCCGGCGGCATCTCGGGCTACCCCAGCCGCGAAGAGAGCATCCACGACTTCATCGAAAACAGCCACGCCTCGACCGTGCTTTCGTACGCACACGGCATGGCAGTGGCGCGCGACGCCGGGCAACTGGCTGACCGGCGCCACGTCGTCGCGGTGATCGGCGACGGGTCGCTCACCGGCGGCATGGCCTACGAGGCGCTGAACAACCTCGGGCACTCCAAGAGCCGCGTCATCATCGTGCTGAACGACAACGGTCGCTCGTACGCGCCGACCGTGTCGAACCTGACGCACCAACCGCACCCGCTGGAAGAAACCACCGACATGCCGCGTCCGCGCGACCGACTCACTCGTCGTCTCTCGCGCGCGCTCACCAACGTGCGGCTCAACCCGGTGTACGTGCAACGTCAGCGCAAACTCGAAAAGTGGCTGCACGACCTGCCGCTCGTCGGCCCGCAAGCCGAGCGCGGGCTCGAAGCGATTAAAGCCGGTATTCGCGAGTACCTGCAACCGACGGCGTTCTTCGAAGCACTCGGTGTGCGCTACGTGGGGCCGGTCGACGGCCACGACTTCGTCGAGCTCGAGCACGCCCTGTCGGCGGCTGCCGCGCGCTCTGACGAGGGCCCGATCGTCGTGCACGTCGTGACGCAAAAAGGCCGCGGCTATCCGCCCGCCGAGGACGACGACGAAAAGCACCTGCACGACGCGCCGGTCTTCGACCCGGTGAACGGACCACCGAAGGCCGTGCCGACCGGCTACACCCAGGCGTTCGCCGACGCGCTCATCAAAGAAGCACAGAGCGACCAGCGCATCGTCGCGATCACCGCCGCGATGCCCGGGCCGACCGGTCTCATCGCGTTTCAGTCGCACTTCCCCGACCGCTACTTCGACGTCGGAATCGCCGAGCAGCATGCCGTCACGTTCGCCGCCGGTCTCGCGATGGGCGGCATGCGTCCGGTGGTGGCGATCTATTCGACGTTCCTCAATCGCGCGTGGGACCAACTCGTGTACGACGTCGCGTTGCACCGCCTTCCGGTGATCTTCTGCCTCGATCGTGCCGGCGTGACCGGTGACGACGGCCCGAGCCACCACGGCATCTACGACATGGCGTTGCTCTCCAAGGTTCCGGGCATGCGCGTGCTCGCACCGTCGAGCGCGCAAGACCTGCAGCAGATGCTGCACGACGCGATGTCGCTCGCCGACACCGGCCCCGTCGTCATCCGATACCCGAAAGGCAACGCACGACAGGTGTCGGAGCACGACGTCGGAGTCGGCCTCAATGCGCGACGAATGGCGAGCGACCCGGGCAAGGGCCTGTGCATTCTCGCCGTCGGCAAGATGGTGGCTGCCGCCGAGCAGGTCGTCGCCGCGCTCGCCCGCGAGAACGTGTCTGCGACGCTGTGGGACGTGCGCTCCTGCGTGCCCGCCGACGAGGCGATGATTCGCGACGCGGCGTCGCACCGTCGCGTGCTCACGCTCGAAGACGGCATTCGTGACGGCGGCATCGGCTTCTTGCTCGCCGATGCCATTACGTCGGCCGCGCCCGATGCCCCGCCGATGATCAAGGTGCTCGGTCTGCCGACGCGGTTCATTCCGCACGCCAAGCCCGAGGCGATTCTCGCCAAGCTCGGCCTCGACGCGGCCGGCATCGAGCGCGCCGCCCGCGACCTGCTCGCCTCGAAGTGACGTCGTCACCGCGCGCAACGGATCGCGTCAGCGACCTGACCGCCGACCTCGCGCTGGCGTTGCGGGCCGCTGACGTCGCCGACGCAGTGTCGTTGCCGGGGTTCGAAGGCCGCGGCTTCAGCGTCGAGCGCAAGGCCGACCGCAGCGAAGTGACGGAGATCGACCGTGCGACCGAGTCGGCGATCAGCCAACTGCTGCGCGCCGAACGACCCGACTATTCGCTGTACGGCGAGGAGCACGGCGTCGTCGGCCCGAGCGACGCGCGACGGCAGTGGGTCATCGACCCGATCGACGGCACGAGCAACTTCGTGCGCGGCGTACCGGTGTGGGCGACGCTGATCGCACTCGTCGACGACGGAACCCCGGTGATCGGAGTGGTGTCAGCCCCGGCACTACGACGCCGCTGGTGGGCGGCGGCGGGCTTGGGCGCGCAGCATCGCGACGCGAACGCGATGGCGAAGGTGCTGCGAGTCAGCACCGTCACAGAGCTACGAAAAGCCAGTGCCAGTATCACCGTGACGCCGTCGTGGCACGACGCGGGAAAGACTGCGCAACTCGACCGCTTGCAACGCGGTGTGGCACGTCTGCGCAACTACGGCGATTTCTGGCAGCACATGCTGGTGGCAGAGGGTGCGGTCGACTTCGCCGTCGACGCAATCGGGCTCGGGCCTTACGACATCGCTGCCATCGCCGCCATCATGACCGAAGCTGGCGGCGCGTGGTCCGACCGGCATGGCGAGACGAATTGGCGCTCGAACTCGCTCATAACGAGCAACGGTCGCCTCCACGGCGCCGTGGTTGGCGCGCTTGGAAGCGACCGTTAACTCGTTTTCGTGATGTGTTCCGCGCGAGCGGAATGAATCGTTACATCATCCCCATGCCGCCGCCGGGCATTCCGCCGCCCGCCGGTGCCGCAC
>DAIPHP010000055.1:0-8121 GCA_036771295.1 Ilumatobacteraceae bacterium | reverse complement strand
CAGTCACCGGCTTGCAGCAAGAAGGCGTTGCCGTTGGCCACTTGGCCGAGTGATGCCAGCAGGGTGCGTGCCTCACCGGCGAACACCAGCGGGGGATACGACTCGATCTGCTTCAGCGCACGGTCAAGCGCGGCAGCATCGGGCCATTCCGGCTGTTGCACGGCCGGCAGTGTCTGCCAGGTGCTTTTCGTCCAGTTTTTCGGCATGGCGATCCTGCCTTTCAGGCTACGGATGCGTGGTTGACGAAGGTTCGGGGCTGACATCGCTCACCCTGAGGCCGGCGCGATGCCGACCACCGACCGGCGCGATGCCGGCTGTGCGGGTGACGAGGTTCAGACCGTCAGGTAGTCGGGTGCGTCTTCTTGCAACGACTCGACGGCACGGCTGACGAGTCGACGAGCGGCTTCGGCGGTCACGCCAAGGTCTTCGCCGACTTCGCGGAAGCTCTTCTTCTCGCCACCGAAGAGGCCGAAGCGGGCCTCGACGGCGTAGCGGGCACGCGGGTCGAGCGTGTCGAGCAGCTTGTTCAGCATGTCGTCCGACGCGCGCGACATGACGGCCTCTTCAGGGCTCATGTCGTGGTTCGGCACGAGGTCGCCGAGGGTCGCGTCGCCGTCGTCACCGATCGGCTTGTCGAGCGACACCGGGGTGGTGAGGCGGTGCAGTTCGGCGTTCTCGGCAGAGAGGCCTTCGGCGTCGCCCGAACCCTGGCGCAGCGCGGCGCGAAGGTTGGCCGAACGGTCGCCCGGGATACGGATGAGGCTCGCCTTCTGGTCGAGCGCACGGCCGATGGCCTGGCGGATCCAGAACGTGGCGTAGGTGGAGAACTTGAAGCCACGACGCCAGTCGAACTTGTCGACGGCGTGCTCGAGACCGAGGTTGCCTTCTTGGATCAAGTCGAGCAAGTCCATGCCCTGGGGCAGCGGGTAACGGCGTGCGATCGACACGACGAGGCGAAGGTTGGCGCGGATGAAGCGGTCCTTGGCGCGCTTGGCATCGCGCATGTCTTTGCGCAACGCGGCACCGCGCTGACCCTTCTTCCACTTGGCTTCGGCGACTCGGCCGGCCTCGATGGCCTTGGAGAGGGTTCGTTCGTCTTCGGCGTTGAGCAGCGGCACTTTGCCGATGTCGTTGAGGTACAGACCAATGGAGTCAGACATGGTGAATGCTTTCTGTTGGGGGACGACACACGTCACCCACGAGGGGTTTTGAGTGGCGTCGGGGGGTTGTGGGGGGATTTCAGGGGGTATTCGGGGAAGTGCGAAGTTACAGGAATGTCACGCACGTTGTCAAGAGGAAAGTTGCAAATTTCACCCGTGACCCGATAGAAGCGCCGCGCGTCGCATGGTTGTGCGGTTTCGTGGCCATTCGATGGCGCGCAGCGGGCTCCACCAAACCCCGTAACTCCTAGAATTCGCAGCGTGCCGCAACGTCTGGGGGTGTTCGGCGGCACCTTCGATCCGCCCCACCGTGGCCACCTCAGCGTCGCCGAGACCGCCCGCGAGCGCCTCGGGCTCGACCGGGTCTTGTTGGTGGTGGCCAACGACCCGTGGAAGAAGTCGCCCGAGCGCGCCATCACACCCGCAGCCGACCGACTGGCGTTGGTGCAGGCCCTCATTCGCGGCGCGGACGGCCGCCCGCGCCCGGGCTTGGAGGCGAGTGACCTCGAGATTCGCCGCGGGGGCCCCAGCTACACCGTCACCACGCTTCGTGAACTTGCCGCCGAGCAACCCGATGCCGAACTGTTCCTCATTATCGGGCGTGATCTGGTCGACGACTTCGCGTCGTGGCATGAGTCGGCGAACATCGAGCGGCTGGCCACCATCGTGGTGGTCGACCGACCCGGCTACGTCACCGACGCCAAGCGCGGTTGGAAAATGCTGCCGGTCGAGCCGGTCGATGTGAGCAGCACCGAGCTTCGCGCGCAGTTGCGTGACGGGTCTGACGTGTCGGCCTATCTCACGCCCGAAGTAGTGGCGGAGATTCGTGCGCGGCAGTTGTACGGTGTCGGCGTTTCTGCATGACCACGTTTCGCGCCCGTCAAGTTCGCGCGCTTCGCGTGGCGATTGCCTCTGGTGTGGGCGCAGCGCTCGTCTTGCCGATCGGCGCGTTCGCCGCATGGAACCAACTGCTTGACTCGCGCTCGGCTACCACTGTCGCGACAAACCTGGTGACGATTCCGGACACGCCGGCGGCACTCGTCGCCGCGCTCGGCGAAGGCGGGCAACTTAGCCATCTCTTCGTCGCGACGCTTGACGCGAGCGGTGTCGGCGGCACTGTGGTGCTGCTGCCGATCGGCGCTGCAACCGAGACCGAGTCCGGCGAGTCGTCGGGCGCCGCCGCGACGAAAGCCGAAGTCGCGCGACGTCTCGCCGACGTCTACGCCAAAGACGGCCTCGGTGCGCTCGCAAACGAGGTGCAGGGACTGCTCGACATCTCGTTCGTCGGCGTCGGCGCCCTCAGCCGCGTGGAGATGATCAACATGCTCGCGCCGCTCGGCGGTGTCGACGTCTTGCTTGATCGTGACGTCGTCACCACCGCAGTCGACGGCACGCCGACGAAACTGGCGAGCGCAGGCGAGACGTCGTACCCGATCGATCGTCTCGTCGACATCGTGCTGGCGCGTCGACCCAACGAGAAAGAGTCGGAGCGTTTTGCTCGCCATCGCGAGGTGTGGAACGGCATCGTGAAGCGCGTCGGTGCGGGAGTCGACCTGCCGTCGGATGTCGACACCACTCCCGCGGGTCTTGCCGACCCGTCCAATTTCATGAAGCGCGTGCTCGGCGGGGCGTTGCAGGTGTGGCAGCTCTCTGCTGCACCGGTGCTCGACAAGACGCTCAACCCCAAGCGCATCGACCTGTATTCGCTCGACCGCGCCGAGGTGGTCATGGTGTTCGCGTCGGTTGCGCCGAGCGCGCTGTCGGGTGCCGACCTTCCGATCACGGTGATGGTCGACAGTCCGTTCAACGACCCTGTCGTGAGTCGCGCGGCCGTGGCAGCCCTGCTTGATGCGGGCATCGGCGTGGGCGTGATGCGCGAGATCTCGGCGAAAGAGCAGCCGGCGACCCTGATTCAGGCCGACGACGACGTGGCAACCGCGCTCTCGGCCCTGCTAACGGGCAGTTTCGTATCGATCGACAGGGCACCGTGGGTCAATCAGGTCGTCGGCATCGACGCCGCCGTCACTCTCGGCGCCGAGTTCGTAGCCTCAGTGCGCAACAAGTGACTATTCGTACGGACAATCACCTCATCGACGGCGCCGCGACTGACGGCATGGCTGTTTCGTGACCACGGGAGTCGACGCCGACACTCTGGCGCTCGCGCGATCGGCCGCAACCGCGGCCGACGACAAGCAGGGCAGCGACATTCGCGTCATCGACGTGTCGGCGGTGCTGCCAATCGTGGGGCTCTTCGTGGTGACGAGTGCCGGGAACCCGCGGCTCGTGCGCACCATCGCCGGGGAAGTCGAAGACCGCATCCGCCTCGAGCATCGACGCTCGCCGGTGCGCACCGAGGGAATCTCCGAGTCGCAGTGGGTGTTGCTCGACTACGGCGACGTCGTGGTGCACGTGTTCGCCGAAGAGACTCGGCGCTACTACGAGATTGAACGCCTCTATCGCGACCGACCGTCGGTGGACTGGCGCGCCTGACGAGCATCGAGTCGTCGCTCGTGCTCGGCTTCCGATAGGTTTACGTGGCGATTTCGGGGCTGTAGCTCAGTTGGTAGAGCGCCTCCATGGCATGGAGGAGGCCAGGGGTTCAATTCCCCTCAGCTCCACTGATTCGTCTGAGGTCGTTCACCTCGACTGGTTTATTCTTGGCGCGTGCCGCGCGTCGTGATCGCCCATGTCACAGACACCCACATTCCGGGTGCCGACGAAGCGACGCACGCCGACGCAGAACCCGTCGAAAATCTGAGTGCCGCACTCGCGCACGCATCGCGTCGTTGCAGGGGAATCCTCGTCACTGGCGACTGCGCCGCCAAAGCCGGCACCGACGCCGAGTACGCCGCGTTCGCTGACGTCCTGAAGTCCGCGAGCGTTCCGGTGTGGCTGGCCCCCGGTAACCACGACGATTCAGCCAAGATGCAACGACTCTTCGGTCTCGCGTCGCGCGACGGTCGGTGCGACTACGTGGTCGATCTTCCCGGCGCACGGCTCGTGGTGCTCGACTCCACGCGGCAGGGCAGAGAAGACGGCGCGCTCGATGACTCGCAACTCGAGTGGCTCGACCAGCAACTCAGCCCGACGCCGTCGATCGTGGCGATGCACCATCCGTGTATCCCGCTCGGTGGCAAGGCGTTCGACTCGATTCGTCTCGACGACGATTCGCGCGAGGGGCTCCGCGGCGTCGTTACGACCGCGCTGGGCAGAGGCGCACGCATTCATGCGTTGGTGTCGGGGCATGCCCACATGAGCTGCTTCGCCGAGTTCGCCGGAGCAAAAGCGATCATCGCGCCGTCGAGCGCCTACGAATTCGGTTTGAGCGACGGCGTGTTCTCGTACCAAATCGGCGAGCCGCAGTACATGGAGTACTCATGGAGCGATACCGGCGACGACTTCCTCGCCCGGGTGATCACCGTGAACGACGCGCTGTGGCGGGTGATGCGCTAGTCGCCGTCGAGCTGCGACAGCTTGCGAATCAACTGCTCGATGTGCGGGGCGAACCATCCTGCATAACGCTGCTGAAGTTCGGGTCGTCGCCAATCGTCGCGGTCGAGGCGTCCCCGGCAATTCGTCGACCCGCACGCGCAATCAAATGAGATGAACGAGTTGGAGTCGCTCATTGCGTAGTCAAAGGTGATGCTTTCGCCCGCCTCGATTCGGCGCATCGCCACCAGCGTGGTCGCGTCGAGAAAGCCGCAGTTCGGCTCGCAGGAATGATTGATGAAGTCCACCGTGCACAGGTCGTCGTCGTTGGCCAGAAATCGCCCGATGCCGACCTGTAGCAGTTGGTCACGTTCTGACCGCTCAAGGCTCGCGGCGACGGTTTCGGTGATCTCGTATCCGCGCCAGAGGGCAACGACCTCTCGTGCGTCGATCGGTCGGTCAGTGATGACGTGACGACCCAAGCGTGGGTGATCCACCACTCGAAGTCCGTCGGCAGAGAAGGTCTCGTGACGGCCGTCGGCTTCGGGGTTGCGCACGACAAGCAATGTATGCCAGACGCAGCACGTCATTGGTGCGCCTAGTTTGATACCGCAGTGATCACGTTCGATTTGCAGGTGAACCCGGGCAACGCGCCATGGCCGCTCATCGCCGACGCCGCACGGGCCGCCGAAGCCGCGGGTTTCGACACGCTGTGGACCGCCGACCATCTGGCTGGCGAGGTGATGTCGGCACCCGAGATGCCGGAGTGCTTCACCACGCTCGGAGCGCTCGCCGCCGTGACCTCGAGCATTCGTCTCGGCCCGTTGGTCGCGAACGCGGCCAATCGCATGCCGGTCATCACCGCGAACGCAGCGGCAACCCTGCAGAAAATCAGCGACGGTCGATGCGTGCTCGGTCTCGGTGCCGGATCGGCTCCGAACACGAAGTGGTCGGCCGAGCGCCGCGCGGTGGGTGTCGAGCAGCCAGCGAAGATGGCCGACCGCCACAAGGTGTTGCTCGAGACGCTCGATCTGATCGACGAGCTGTGGTCGCCGCAGCGGAGAGCCGACTTGCGCACCTTCATCACACCGCCGTCGAGGCCTCCGATTCTGCTCGGGGTGAACTCCACCACGCTCGCGCGCATCGCGGCACAGCGCACCGACGGTGTGAACGTCTGCGGTTCGGCCGACTATGCGCGCGAAGTGATCGAGGCTGCCGTCGCTGAGCGCAAGTTGGCACGTGCAGCCGACCCGTTCATGGTCACCGTGTGGGAGCACTTCGACGAGTCATTGCTGCGCACCTCGCCGCTCGACGAGCGCATCGCGCGCTGGCAGAGTTGGGGAGTCAACCGAGTGATTCTGTTGATGTTCCGCGGCGTCGACCTCGAAGCAATCGAACGCGCGGGCAAGCAGCTGCGCCGTCGTTAGACGACGACGTTGACCAAGCGGCCTGACACCACGATCACCTTCTTCGGCTCGCCGCCGCCGAGCGACGCAACGACCTTCTCGTCGGCCAGGGCGAGTGCCTTCAGCTGATCATCGGTCGAGCCGGCGGGCGCGACGATGCGCGAGCGCACTTTGCCGTTCACCTGCACGGGCACTTCGATCGAGTCGGAAACGAGCAGCTTCGGGTCGGCGACGGGGAACTGCGCGTACGTGATTTCGCCTTCGCACCCGAGACGTTCCCACAATTCGCTCGCAAGGTGCGGGCAGAGCGGGCTCAGCATCTGCGTGAGCGCCACTGCCACCGTGCGAGGCGTCGTTCCGGTGGTCTCGACGTGCTTGGTGAGGGAGTTGTTCAATTCGATCAGCTTGGCGATCGCCGTGTTGAACCGCATGCCGTCCATGTCGCGCTGCACGCCGTCGATGGCGAGATGCAGGTCGCGCAGCAGCGAGTCGGGGCACGCGTCGGTCGACACGGTGAGCTCGCCCGAGTCTTCGTCGACGAGGTTTCGCCACACGCGCTGCAAGAAACGCTGCATGCCCACGACGTCGCGGGTGTTCCACGGGCGGCTCTGGTCGAGCGGCCCCATCGACATCTCGTAGAGACGGAAGGTGTCGGCGCCGAACTCGTCGTACATCTCGTCGGGGGTGACGATGTTCTTCAGGCTCTTGCCCATCTTCCCGTACTCGCGGGAAACCTGCTCGCCTTCGTAGAAGTACTTTCCGTCGCGCTCCAGCACCTCGGCGGCGGGTACCGCCTGGCCGCGCGCGTCGCGATACGCGTAGGCCTGGATGTAGCCCTGGTTGAACAGGCGGTGGAACGGCTCTTCGCTCGACACGTGCCCGAGGTCGTACAACACCTTGTGCCAGAAGCGCGAATACAAGAGGTGCAACACCGCGTGTTCGACGCCGCCGACGTAGAGGTCGACGCCGCCGGTGTGGCCGTCGTGCTGCGGGCCCATCCAGTAGCGCTCGACGTCGGCGTCGACGAAGGCCTGCGCGTTGGTGGGGTCGAGATAACGAAGTTCGTACCAGCACGAGCCGGCCCACTGCGGCATGACGTTGATCTCGCGGCGCACTTTCGCCCGCGCACGCTTTTCGCCCGTTATCGGATCGACGATCTCCATCTCGGTGCGCACCCAATCGGCACGTCGTGCAAGCGGAGGCATCGGGTCGGTGACTTCGTCGTTCGGGTCGAGTGCTTGCGGCTTGAAGTCGCTGAGCTCGGGCAGCGTCACCGGCAGCAGCGCGTCGGGCACCGAGACGGGCATCTCATCTTCGTCGTAGACGATCGGGAAGGGCTCGCCCCAGTAGCGCTGGCGAGAGAACAGCCAGTCGCGCAGCTTGTAGGTGATCGCCGCGCGCCCAGCCCCGCGCGCTTCGAGCCACTCGTTGGTGCGCTTCTTCGCGGCTGACATCTCGTTGATGCCGTCGAGTACGAGCGAGTCGTTGCGCGAGTTGATGTACGTGCCTTCGCCGACGAAGGCATCGGGCCACGACGAACAGTCGGCAGACGGCGCGATGCCGTGCGCGGCGAACCACGAATCGGGTGGCATCTGCGTGGCGACGACGGGCAGCCCGTACTTGCGGGCGAACGCGAAGTCACGTTCGTCGCCCGACGGCACGGCCATGATCGCCCCGGTGCCGTAGCCCATGAGCACGTAGTCGGCGATCCACACCGGAACGTCTTTGCCGGTCACCGGGTTCACGGCGTACGCACCGACGAATACACCTGTCTTCTCTCGCGTGTCACTTTGCCGGTCAGCTTCGGCCACGCTCGCTGCCTGCGCGCGGTAGGCCTCCACGGCAGTGCGCTGTGCCGGAGTCGTGAGCGAGTCGACCAGCGGGTGCTCAGGGGAGAGCACCATGAACGTGGCACCGAACAACGTGTCGGGTCGGGTGGTGAACACCTCGATGTCCCCGGCACCCGACGCGAAACGCACGCGCGCGCCCTCGCTGCGGCCGATCCAGTTGCGTTGCATCAACTTGATCGACTCCGGCCAGTCGAGACGCTCGAGGTCGTCGAGCAAGCGGTCGGCGTACGCCGTGATGCGCATGGTCCACTGGCGCATGTTGCGCTTGAACACCGG
>DAIPHP010000054.1:0-8158 GCA_036771295.1 Ilumatobacteraceae bacterium | reverse complement strand
ACGTAGTCGCCCTCTTTCTCGATGCGTGCTTCGAACAAGTTCATCGGTGGGGTGCCGATGAACGCCGCCACGAACATGTTCGCCGGCGAGTCGTACAACGTCTGCGGTTCGGCCACCTGCTGCAGCACGCCCATGCTCATCACCGCGACGCGGTCGCCCATCGTCATGGCCTCGACTTGGTCGTGGGTCACGTAGATGGTGGTGGTACCCAGCTGCTTCTGCAGGTTGGAGATCTCCGCTCTCATCTGCACGCGCAGTTTCGCGTCGAGGTTCGACAGCGGCTCGTCCATCAAGAACACCTTTGGCTCGCGAACGATCGCACGGCCCATCGCCACGCGCTGACGCTGGCCGCCCGAGAGCTCCTTCGGGCGACGGTCGAGATAAGGCTCGAGATCGAGCAGCTTCGCCGCCCAGGCGACCTGCTTGGCGATCTTCTCCTTCGGCTCTTTGCGCAAGCGCAACCCGAACGCGATGTTGTCGGCCACCGAAAGGTGCGGGTACAGCGCGTAGTTCTGGAACACCATCGCGATGTCGCGGTCTTTCGAGGTGAGGTCGTTCACCACCTTGTCGCCGATCGACACCGTTCCGGCAGAGATCGCCTCCAAGCCCGCGATCATTCGCAGGGCCGTCGTCTTTCCGCAACCCGAAGGCCCGACGAGCACGAGAAACTCGCCGTCACGCACGTCGAGCGACAAGTCGGACACCGCTTTCACGCCGTTGTCGAACACCTTGTCGACGTTGTTGAACTTCACTTCAGCCACGACCAACCTCCGTAGATGATTCTTTCTGTGATGGTGAACCTGATTGCGACGACGACCGTGACGCGGCGTTCGTGTGCGACGCCCGACCAGTGAGGCGCCACACGTGAAACGCGGGGCCCTCAGCGGGCAGCACGACACGGCCCTCGACTACTGCCGCATTGCCGCCCACCAAAGTGGTGAGTCGCTCGCAGTCGAGGGCTTCTGCCGCGATCTGCACGGGTGCGTGCACGTTGCGTGCCGCGGCACACAAGAGCCGGTCGTCGACGGTCTCGCGCAGGTAGACGACGACGTCGGCACCGACGTGCACCCAACGCAACGAGCCCGTCGCCAGGGCGTCGCTGCGGCGGCGAAGCGCGATGCACTGTGCGTACCACTCGAACAAGTCGTTGTCCCACTCCGACTCGCGACCCCACGGCATCGGCCGACGCGAGTCTTCGCCGCACGATGTGCCGCCGAGACCGATCTCGTCGCCCATCCACACCATCGGGATCCCCGGCATCGTCATCTGCAGCCCGACGCCCACTTTCGTGCGCGCCCGGTCGCCGGCCAGCACGTGGAATCTCGGCGTGTCATGGCTGTCGAGAATCAGCCACGAACGCAGCACCGCGTCGAACGGCACTCCGGCCGTGAATGCCCGCATCGCCGACACCATCGACACGCCGTCGCGCTTGGGCACGCCGAAAGACGAGCCGAGAAACGACTGCGGAAACTCCGCGGGCAGCGTGTCGGCGCGCAACCACGCCCACACCGGGCGCGTGAACGCCGAGTACGCCATGACACCGTGCCAACCGCCGCGGGCCATGTCGGCCCGCCCGTCTTGGAAGTGCTCGCCGACGACGTAGGCGTCCGGCTTCGTCTCTTGGCAGGCGTTCACGAATTCTCCCGATACTTCGTGCGACACGTCGTGATCGAGACGGCGAGCCATCATGTTCGCCACGTCGATGCGCCATCCGTCGAGCCCGTTCTCGCCGCGCAACCAGCGTCTGGCGATCGCATCACGATGGCGGTACACCACCTCGCGCAAGGCTCGGCTGCCGAAGTTCAGCTTGATGAGCGAGCTCACGCCGAGCCAGGTGGCGGGGCTCTCGGTGCCGTCGGCGCCGCGCTCGAAATAAAAGTACTCGCGCTCCGTCGCGTCGGAAACGTTCTTGGCGCGCTCGTACCACGGGTGCGATGCGCCGCAGTGGTTGAGCGTGAGGTCGCCCATCACGCGCATGTTCCATGCGTGCGCCTGCTTGGTGAGAGCTTCGAGTCCGGCATTGCCGCCGAGCAACGGGTCGACGTCGTCGAACGTTGCCGCGTCGTAGCGATGAGCGCTGCGCGCGGTGAAAAACGGGGTCAGGTAGACGACGTCGGCGCCGAGTCGTGCGACGTGGTCGAGGTGCTCGGCCGCGCCGTACAAGTCGCCGCCGAAGAGCTCGCTGCTCCAGTCAGGGCCCTTCGGCAGTTCCGACCACGACCGGCGCACGGCCCACTCGGGCGTCGCCACGTCGAGCTCGCTCGTCGCGAAGCGGTCAGGAAACACCTGGTACACCACCGACTTGGTCGGCCACTGCGGGTACTGCACGCCGACTCGCACGACGAAGTCGTCGGCATCCGGCGTGTCGTGCGAGTGAAGCCCGGTCGCGTTCAGCCACGTGTCGGGGTTCGCGTTCGACGAGAGCAAGAACCGGTACGACACCAGCGGGTTCACGAGCGGCATGTCGAGAGCCCACCACGACTCGGCCGCATCGCGACGCTCTTGCGTCATCGGTACGCAGGCCTGTTCGCCGTCATGCGTGTACCGCAACGCGACGGCGTCGACCCCTGCGCGGTGCGGCACGCGAAGGCGAATTCGCGCGACGCCGCCGAGACGCCAGTCGAGCGGCTCGACGTAGATCGCCGAGCCGTCGTGGTGCGGCGCGGAGAGCAGGGTCATCCCTTCACCGACCCTTGCGTGAGGCCGGAAATGATGTACTTCTGCACGAAGATGAAGCCGATGATCGCCGGAATCTGGGCGAGCAACACCCCAGCGGCGAACGAGCCCCAGTTCTCCTCGTAGCTCGTGCTGACGTAGGCCTGCAGACCCAGCGGCAACGTGAAGTTGTCGACGGTCTCGAGCAGCACGCTCGCCGTGATGAACTCGTTCAGCGTGCCGACGAAGGCGAACATGCCCACCACCGACAGCACCGGCACGGCCAGCGGCAAGATGACGCCCCAGAAGATTTGCGCCGGTGTCGCGCCGTCGACTCGTGCCGACTCGTCGAGTTCCGCCGGGATGGAGTCAAAGAACCCTTTCATCAGCCAGAGGTTCACGCTCATTGCACCCGACAGATACACCACCAGCAGAGCGGTGAGTTTGTTGAGGCCCAGCGCCGGCACCACTTCGCCCGTTCGCAGCACGATGAGGTAGATGGCGACGAGGTTGAGCAGACCAGGGAACATCTGGATGAGCAGCAAGAAGAGCATTCCCATGCGACGGCCACGGAAACGGAAACGGCTGAACGCATAGGCCGACAGGGCGCCGATGAACACCGTGAAGAACGCGTTCAGCACGGCGATGATCACCGAGGCGCGGAACCAGCGCACGAAGAAGACTTCCGCGCCGCCCTCTTTCTGCACGAAGAGACCCTTGAAGTTTTCGAACGTCAGCGAGCGCGGCACGAGGCTCGACCCCGACAACGTCTGGTCGGCGTTGAACGCCGCACTGACCACGTACAAGGGCGGAAACACCGCGACGGCAATGGCCACCCAGATGACGAGATGACGCCACCAGTGGTCGCCGCGACGCTGCGTGGGATCGCTCACTTCATGTTCTCCAGTGCCTTCGAACGCATGAAGCCGCTCGCCGACATCGCCGCGACGATGAAGAAGATGTAGATCGAGATCGCGCTCGCCAAGCCGTAGTCCTGGCCCTTGCCGCTCTCAAACGCGAGCTTGTAGGTGTACGAGATGAGGATGTCGGTGGCCCCGGCGACTGCCTGATCGTCGGTGGTCGGTCCGCCACCAGTGAGCAAGAACACGTTGTTGAAGTTGTTGAAGTTGTAGGCGAAAGAAGCCACCAGCAACGGCGTCACCACCGCGAGCAGCAGCGGCAGTGTCACCTTGCGGAACACCTGCCAACGTCCTGCTCCGTCGACCCGCGCCGCTTCGACGAGCTCGCCGGGAATCGACTGCAACGCACCCATGCACACGAGCATGAAGTACGGCGTGGTGAGCCATACCGACACCAAGATCACCGAGACTCGCGCCCACCACGGGTCGAACAGCCAGGGCGGGTCGAACGGCAGCAACTGGTTGATGATGCCGTAGTCCTCGTTCAAGAGCCCGCGGAAGACGAGCAATGACAGAAACCCGGGGATGGCGTACGGGATGACCAGCATCGAGCGGTAGGCCTTCTTCATCCGAAGTTTCTGTTTGTCGAGGATCTTGGCCAGAAACAGCCCGATGGCGAACGAGATCAGCACCGTCGAACCGGCGAAGGCGACGGTCCAGATGAACGCCCGCAAGAACGGCTGGCGCACGAGCGGGTTGGTGATGACGGCAGTGAAGTTGTCGAACCCGATGTACTCGCGCCACCCCACGACGAGCGTTTCGCCGTCGGCGCTCGCGAACGAGCCGCGCCCGTTGTCGGCGTACTCGACCCCCGTGTCGGTGGCGGTCATCACATCGCGCACCGCGTCGTACACGAGACCCGGCTCCGACTCGTACGCGCCCGACACTCCCTCAGTGCGGATCACGCCACCGCCCTCGAGCGGCACCAAGAAGTCAGCGAGTTCGGCGTCGATCGCGAAAAGGTCCGGCCCCTGCAGCGCCGTGAGGCCCGCGGGCGGCACGATCGAGCCGTAGTCGTCGACGCTCACGGTGGCCGGGTCGATTTCCTCGAGACCGCTGGTGCGACCCAGATACGTCTGACCGGTCATGTCGTCGATCAACACGAGCACCAGCTCGCCCGACCCGTCACGAGTCGGCGTCATCACGAAGAACTTCTCGCCTTGCACCACGTTTTGTTCGATGTTGGTCTCGATGGCCTCGGCCTTGGTCAAGACGTGGCCGGTCGAGTACTCCTGAAACGCGGTGTTGATCGTGAAGAAAATTGGAACGATGACGAACGCGACCAGCAATACGCTGCCGGGCAGCATGAACTTTGCAGGCAAGAAACGGTTCGGCACCAGGTAGATGTAGTCGAACAGCGCCAGAACGGCGAGCGTGCCGAGCGCCCACCACAGGCGGTCTTGCGTGAACATCACGATGATCGCCCAACCCGTGATGCCGTTCAGAATGCAGAGCATCACGATCTTGGCGATCAGCCCGCCGACGCCGGAAAACAGCGAGATCAGCCACGCCAAAAATGACGGGCGATACTGCGCGGTCTCGCTCATGTTCGAGTCTTTCCCCTCACCGAAATACTCTCGCACACGCAAACGGGGCGGGGGTCATGAAGACCCCCGCCCCGCGCAAGCGAGTTTCGAACTCGTCAGCCGATCTTCGACAAGATGTTCTTTCCTGCAGTGCGGAACGCGGAAATGGCCGGCGATGCATCTGCACCCTTGAACACGTTGGTCCATGCCGTGCCGAGGTCGCCCCAGACGGAGCTCATCTCGGGGATGTTCGGCATCGGCACGCCGCCCTTGCCTGCGGCAGCGAACTGCTTCAGCAATGCGTCGTCGATCTTCGCGGCGGCATCGGTGTTGGCCGGTGCGCGACCGTTGGCTGCTGCCAGGTCACCCTGCGCGCCCGCGGACAACATGTAGTTGCCGACGAGGTCGCGGGCCTGGCTCTCCACGCCGTGGCTCTTGGCGAACTTGGTCACCATGAAGCCCTGCACGCCGAGGAACGGCACCGAGTCGCACTTGTTCTTCGGCATCTGCACGATCTTGATCTTCAGACCGCTCTTGTCGAGCGTGTCCTTCTCCCACGGACCGGTCACCCAGAAGGCGGCCTTGCCGGCGAGGAAGGCGTTCTTCGCCACGCCGTAGTCGACCTTCGAGGAGAGCAGACCCGACTTGTTCCACGAGTCCACGTCGCCAGCGTTGGCGAGCAACTTCGCGTTGCCGACGCCCACGTCGCTCGGGTTCAGGTTGCCCTTGGCGTCCTTACCGAACACGTAGCCGCAGAGGCCCGAGAACAGCGGATAGTTGTGGTACGCGTCGCCACCAGGAATGACGAGACCGAAGTTGCCCGCGGCCTTCTTCTGGAACGCGAGCGCCTGCGAGACCATGTCGTCGAACGACGTCGGCACTTTGGCGACGCGGGTGTTCACGACGAGGCCGACGTTCTCCAGCGCGACTGGCGAACCGTAGAGCACTTTGTTGCCCTTGGCGTTGGCGTACGAGAACGCGTCGAGCGCGTAGGCCGGGATCTTCGCCGCGACTGAACGCGAGACGGTCAACGGAATGACCGAACCGTTCGCCGAGAGTTCGCCGACCCAGTCGTGGGCTCCGACGATCACGTCGGGCGCCGTTGCGACGTCGACGGTCTTCAGGTCGTCACGAATCTTGCCGAAGTCCTTCTGGACGACGGTGACCGTCACTCCTGCCTTCTTGCCCCATGCGCCGGCAACCTTCTCGACGGCCGCTTTGCGGTCGGCGTCGGCCCAGATGCGCAGGGTTGCTGCGGCACCCGAAGTGGTCGGCATCGACAGCGCAGCGAGCGCCGCGACGGTGAGCCCCGCGACGAGCTTTGCTACTTGCTTCTTCATTGAGTGATTCTCCCCTTGTTGCGAACCGAGGTTTCGGTTCAGCGGGCAGGCTAGCCCAGGGTGACGGCGGTCATACGACGAAGCGAACGGAAAGTAAACGCCCGATCAGCGGACGAGACCCGCGGCGGAGTTTGCGGCAATCAACTGCGCGGGTGATGGCAAGCCACGAACTGGCCGGGCGACACTTCGCGCAGCTGCGGTTCTTCGGCCGCGCACTTCTCGGTCGCTGCCGGACAGCGCGTGCGGAATCGACAGCCAGAAGGCGGCGCCACTGGCGACGGCGGCTCCCCCTGCAACGGCACCGTCGTGCGCTTGCGGGTGGGGTCAGGAATGGGCACCGAGTTGATGAGCGCGCTGGTGTAGTGATGCGCCGGTTTGGTGTAGATCAAGTCCGGTGAGCCAACCTCGCAGATCTTGCCGAGGTACATCACCATGATGCGGTTGCTGACGGCCTTGACCACCGCGAGGTCGTGGCTGATGAAGATCATCGTCAGGCCGTAGCGGTCCTTCATGTCTTGCAGCAGGTTGAGAATCTGGGCCTGGATGCTCACGTCGAGAGCGCTCACTGGCTCGTCGCAGATCAGCATGCGCGGCTCGAGCGCGAGGCTGCGGGCGATGCTGATGCGTTGGCACTGACCGCCAGAGAACTCATACGAGCGGCGGTTGAGCACGAGGTTCGGGTCGAGCCCGACGTTGTTCAAGAGCTCTTTCACTTTGGCTTCGCGCTCGTCCTCGTTGCCGCGCTCCCACACCCACAGAGGCTCCTCGATGAGGTCGCGCACGCTCATGCGCGGGTCGAGCGACGAGATCGGGTCTTGGAACACCATCTGCATCGCAGTGCGAGCAGAGCGCAACTGCTCTTTGGGCAACTTGGTGAGGTTGGTGCCCTCGAAGATGACGTCGCCGGAGTTCGGCGGCGGCAGCTGCAAGATGGCCTTGCCGAGCGTGGTCTTGCCGCAGCCTGACTCGCCCACCACGGCGAGCGTCTCGCCGCGACAGACGTCGAAACTGATCTTCGAAACGGCGTTGACCACTCGCCCGCCACCGACCTTGAACTCCACCACCAAGTCGCGCACGTCGAGCACGACTTCATCGTTGTTGCGCAGGTGCGCCGTACCTGAACCGGCCATTACGGCTTCCTCGCAATCGTGTGACCGAGCGGATACCAACAGCGATACAGGTGACCGTTGCCGGCGTCGACCAGCGGCGGGTGCTCGTCGTGGCACTTCTGCTGGGCGTAGGTGCACCTCGTGACGAAGCCGCAACCCTTCGGGCGGTCGACGGGATTCGGGAGTCGGCCTTCGATCACCTTCAGGCGCGCGCCGCTCTTCATCTCGATGTTGGGAATCGAGTTGAGCAACGCCTCGGTGTACGGCATCTTCATGTTGGCAAACAACTCGGCGGTGGTTGCCTGCTCGACCACCTCGCCGGCGTACATCACGGCGACGTAGTCGGTGTGGTTGGCGACGACACCGAGGTCGTGGGTGATGAGCACCATCGACATCTTCAGGTCGCGCCGCAAATCGGACAGCAGTTGCAAGATCTGCGCCTGCACCGTGACGTCGAGGGCGGTGGTCGGCTCGTCGGCGAACAGCAGCTTCGGGTTGCACGAGATGGCAATAGCGATCATCACGCGTTGGCGCATGCCGCCCGACAACTGGTACGGGAATTTCTTCAACATCGCTTGCGGGTCGGGAATACGCACGAACGAGAGCAG
>DAIPHP010000053.1:4160-8383 GCA_036771295.1 Ilumatobacteraceae bacterium | reverse complement strand
CGGTGCCCTTTTGCTATCCGCGGCTCTGCTTATGCCCATGCCCTACGCTGTCTCGCGGCCGCGTGTTCCGGGGGTGTACACCCCCGAAACCCGCGGAAACGCAATGAATACGGTTGTACAGAACTAAGGTTTCATCTCGGGAGGCGATAACTATGTCGAGCGTTCCAAGCGCGCTTCCCACGGATCTTCGGCCGTCAGGCAACATCCGCAAACAACGGATCATTGAGCGAGCGGTCGTCGCAGTCCTGATGTTGATCGGTTCCACCGGCGTGATCATCACATTGGCGATCGTGGGGTCGCTGGTGCAGCCGACTTGGGATTTCTTCACCGATCGAGCGATCTCCGGGTACGGCAGCGAGGGATTCGTCAGCATCGAGGACAGTGCCGAACAAGGCGTCCGAGACTCGAGTTCCATCGACTTCGCCGATGAGAGCCTGCTTGAGTACGAAGAACCCGTGCGCTTGAGCGAGTTCTTCGGCTCAACTCGCTGGTATCCGCAGTACGGCGACGGTGACTACGGGGTGTGGCCGCTCATCGTCGGAACGCTGCTCATCATGACCGTCGCGAGCATCGTGGCGGTACCTGCCGGCATCGGAATCGCGTTTTTCCTGAACCGCTACGCGGCAGAACGTACGCGCCGAATCGTGAAGCCCGTTCTTGAGTTGTTGGCCGGCGTTCCGACGGTGGTGTTCGGATTCTTCGCCTTGTTCTTCGTCGGCCCGAACATAGCCAAGAACATCTGGCCATTCTCCGACATTGGTATCTACAGTGGGCTCGCAGCGGGCTTGACCGTCGGATTGATGATTCTGCCGATGATGGCAACCCTGGCGGACGACGCGATGGCCGCGGTGCCCAATTCGTTGGTCGAAGGCGCATTCGCGCTCGGCGCCACAAAACGCGAGGTGTGCACCGGCGTGATTCTCCCGGCTGGATTGTCGGGGATCATGGCGTCGATCATCATTGCTCTGTCGCGCGCAATCGGTGAGACCACCATCGTGTTGTTGGCTGCGGGCTCGCAGGCGGTGTGGACGTTCAATCTCGGCGATGAGATGCAGACCATGGCCTCGTACATCGGCTTCGCGGGTATCGGTGACCAGCCCGTCGACTCCAAGGGGTATCAGACGATTTTTGCGGTCGGCTTCTTGTTGTTCCTCATCACGTTCGTGCTGAACACGCTCTCTCGTCGAATCGTCGCTCGTTTCAGGGAGGTGTACGAATGACCACCACTGTCGCGCCAGTCAAGTCGCTTGCAGACACGACGTCGTCTTCTCGCAAGTCGAGGGATGTCGGGTTCCTCGTGTTGTTGTGGTTGTCGATGTTGCTCGCGTTTGCGACGCTGGCATCGCTCGTCATCAACACGGTGGTCGACGGTGCGAGCACGCTGTCCTGGGAGTTCATCACGTGGTTCCCGTCGCCGTTTCCCGAGGACTCCGGAATTCAGTCGGCCCTCTTCGGGTCGTTGTGGGTCACGTTCACATCCGGAGTCGTTTCATTGTTCGTTGCTCTCGGGACCGCGATCTACCTTGAGGAGTTCGCAAATCCGAATTCCCGGCTGCAACGCTTCATTACCACGAACATCCAAACGCTTGCAGGCGTGCCGAGCATCGTGTACGGCATCGTTGCTCTGGCCTACATCGTTCGCGGGCCGTTGAGTTGGGGATTCACCGTCGGCTCGGCCGCAGCGACGCTCACCATCATGGTGTTGCCTCTCATGATCGTGGCCTCGCGCGAGGCGCTCAAGGCAGTGCCACCGTCGCTTCGTGAGGGTTCCTACGCACTCGGCGCCACGCGCTGGCAAACGGTGTATCGCCAGGTGCTGCCTGCAGCACGCGCCGGCATCGCGACCGGCAGCATTCTCGGAGTTTCTCGAGCGCTCGGCGAATCCGCTCCGCTCATTCTTCTGGGCGCTCTCGCGTACGTCAGTTACAACCCGACCGGATTCGACAGCGATTTTACGGTGCTCCCATTGCTCATCTTCAAGTGGTCGACGCAAGTACAAATTGAGTTCCGTGCGCTTGCCGCCGCTGCAATCATCGTGTTGCTGCTCTTGCTCTTTGCGCTGAATCTCGTTGCGATCATCATTCGCGATCGCAGCCGGGTGAAGTGGTAGCTCGAGCCTCTAGTTCGGCAAGCTCTTCGCCAGCGCTTCGACGCGTTCTTTGATCTCGTCGCGTATGCGACGCACGACCTCAATTGGTTGGTCGGCCGGGTCGTCGAGTGGCCAGTCTTCGTAGCGCTTCCCTGCGACGACCGGGCACGTGTCGCCGCATCCCATGGTGACGACGACGTCTGCAGCACCGATGTCATCGTTGGTCCAACGATGGGGTACTTGCCCGGCGATGTCGATGCCGAGTTCCGACATCACTGCCACGGCCGTCGGATTCACCGACTCGCGCGGTGCGGAACCTCCCGACCAAACGACGACGTCCGGTCTCTCCAACGCGCGCAAGAAACCTGCGGCCATCTGCGATCTACCGGCGTTGTGCACGCACAGGAAGAGCACGTGATGCGTCATTGTCGTCGCCATGCACCGAGCAGGATCAGCACACCGGCGGCGACCAGGGCTCCGACCATCTGCATGACGACGAACATCGCCACCGACTCGGGCGCGATTCCCGAGAAACTGTCGGTGAGCGACCGTGCCACGGTAACGGCTGGGTTCGCCAGTGAAGTTGACGACGTGAACCAGTACGCCCCGCCGATCCAGGCGGCGACTGCGCTCGGCACGGCCGCCGCGCGCGAATTGCCGATCAGCACGATGACGAGCAACAACCCTGCCGTCGCGACGACTTCGCCGAGCCAGATGCCGCCGCCGTCGCGAACCTTCGTCGACTGCTGCCACGCCGCTTCGTCGAACATGAGATTCGCGACCGCCGCACCGAGACAACCGCCGAGCACTTGAGCGGGAACATACGCAAGAACCCGCGACCACGAGTGTTCCCCTCGCATGACGCCGACCAGCGAGACGATCGGATTGAAGTGTGCGCCAGACAGCGGCCCGAACATGAGAATGAGTCCGTAGAGCACGCCGACCGTCGCCGCGGCGTTGGCCAGCAGTTGCAGTGCGACGTCGTTCGTCAGGCGTTGCGCCATGATTCCTGAACCGACCACGGCGGCCACCAAGAGACCCGTGCCGAGAAGCTCGGCGACGACCGACCTGGCGAGAGCGACTCGTGGGTGAAGGTTCATTGGATCGGTCGCCTCGCTGTGCTCGGGCGATATCGCCCTGTTCAGTGATAGCCGCCTTTTCGGGGCGGCGGACGATGTTTACCGACTATTCACCCAGGACCCACTCCGTGTTCAGTGGGTGGGGGCAGGCTGTTCCTATGTCCGCAGTAGGTTCCACCACCGTGTCAACAGATCAGCACACCCCCGCAGCATCTATCCTGAAGCCGATGAGCGGGACCACTAAGGCGTCCGAGCCGACTGGCTCGACCGGGCAGGTGGTCCTCGCCGCTAAAGACGTGAACGTCTACTACGGCTCGTTCAAGGCCGTGCAAGAAGTGAATCTCGAGTGCTTCAAGGGTCAGATCACTGCGCTCATCGGCCCGTCAGGTTGCGGCAAGACCACGCTGCTGCGCTGCTTCAACCGCATGAACGACCTCATCGCCGGTGCGCGGGTGGAGGGCAGCATCACCTACCACGGCATCGACATGTACGGTCCCGAAGCCGACGCCGGCGAGGTTCGTCGTCGTATCGGCATGGTGTTCCAGAAGCCGAACCCGTTTCCCAAGAGCATCTTTGACAACGTCGCGTACGGTCCCCGTGTCAACGGCGAGAAGAACAAGAAGAAGCTCGAGGAGATCGTCGAGAAGTCGCTGCGTGGCGCCGCGCTGTGGGACGAAGTGAAAGACCGCCTCGACGCCAGTGGTCTCGGTCTTTCCGGTGGCCAGCAGCAGCGCTTGTGCATCGCCCGCACCATCGCCGTCGAACCAGAAGTCGTCTTGATGGACGAGCCCTGCTCGGCGCTCGACCCGATCGCCACCGCCCGCATCGAAGACTTGATGCAAGAAATCAAGTCTCAGTTCACGATCGTGATCGTGACCCACAACATGCAGCAAGCCGCGCGCGTCAGCGACCGCACGGCGTTCTTTACGACCGAGATCAACCCCGAGAGCGACCGTCGTACCGGCCGGTTGGTCGAAGTCGACCTCACGAAGAAAATCTTCTCGAACCCGAGCGATCCGCGCACAGAGGCGTACGTCTCGGGCAAGTTCGGCTGA
>DAIPHP010000053.1:0-4060 GCA_036771295.1 Ilumatobacteraceae bacterium | reverse complement strand
TCGAGCATCTGCACGTACTCCTGCGTCTGCTCGTCTTCCTCGACCGCGGCGTCGTGCAGTTCGGTCCACCGCTGGATCTCCTCGTAAAGCCCGGCGTGCTGCGTGGGCACGTTGAGCACGCGCTCGAGGTGCCGCAACAGGGCGGCAGAAGACTTCGGGTGCTCTGACGAGCTCAGGTAGTGCGGCACGCCGACACGCAGCGACACTGCGGGAATTCGTTCTTGTTCGAGTCGCTCGAGCAGCACACCCACCACACCCGTCGGCCCCTCGTACTGCGGACGGGAGAGACCAAGCTTGCTGGCGAGCTTGCTGTTGGTGGTGCTTCCGGTCACCACCGGCGTGCGGGTGTGCGGCACCGCGTCGAGCATCGCGCCGACGGTGACCACCGCGCCGCAACGCAGCTCTCGCGCGCAGCGCACGATGCACGACACGAACGTCGGCCAATGCATGTGCGGCTCGACGCCCGAGAGCACCACGAGGTCGCGGCCGTCGTTCTCGCCGTGCACCGCCATGATGTCGTTCTCCGGCCAGCGAACATGGCGTTCATCGTCTTCGTCGATCCACACCTCGGGTCGTTCTTGCGTGAAGTCGAAGAACGCGTCAGGGTCGATCGACGCCACCGTCACGCAGTGGCGCGAGTCGGTGAGCCAATCGAGCGCCGACGTCGCCGCCTTGGTTGCGTCGAACCACCCTTGCAGCGCGATCAGCATCACCGGCTTGTGCAGGCGCGGAATCTCGTCGATGTTCGACTCGAGCACCTCTTCCACGGTGGGGTAGGCGTCGGAATAGACGCGTTCGCTCATGCCCGCAGCCTTTCAACCACGTGGTCGACGCAACCAACGAGCGCTTCGACGTCGCTCGGTTCGACGGCAGGGAACATGCCGACGCGCAACTGGTTGCGCCCGAGCTTGCGGTATCCGTCGGTATCGACGATGCCGTTGGCACGCAGCACGGCGTTGACGTCGTTGGCCGACACGCCGTCGAGGTCGATGGTCGCCACGACGTTCGACCGTTGCGTCTTGTCGACGACGAACGGCGACGCGAACGCCGACTGCTCTGCCCAGTCGTAGATGACGCGAGCCGATTGGGCGGTGCGCTGCGCGCACCACGCGAGGCCGCCCTGGTCGAGCATCCAGCGCACTTGCTGGTCGAGCAAGAAGATGGTGGCGATCGCCGGGGTGTTGTAGGTCTGGTCGGCGCGCGAGTTGTCGAGCGCGATCTTCAGGTCGAGCGACGCCGGAGACCAGCGACCGGTCGCCGCGATCCGTTCGATGCGCTGCACGGCGCGCGGCGAGCAGCAGGCAATCCACAGGCCGCCGTCGCTGGCGAACGACTTCTGCGGCGCGAAGTAGTAGACGTCGACTTCGTCGGGCGACCACGACAATCCGCCAGCTGCCGAAGTCGCGTCGACCAACACCAACGCGTCGCCCGAGCCGACCGGTCGGGCCAGTCGCATTGCCACGCCCGTCGAGGTCTCGTTGTGGGTGAGGCAGTACGCGTCGACGTCGGCAATCACGGGCTGGGGGTGCGTGCCGGGGTCGCTGGCGACGACGACAGGGTCATCGAGGTGCGGGGCGGCTTTCGTCGCGTCGGCGAACTTCTGCGAGAACTCGCCGAATACGAGGTGCTCGCTTCGTCGTTCGATGAGTCCGAACGTGGCGACGTCCCAAAACACGGTGGAGCCGCCGTTGCCGAGCACGACTTCCCACCCGTCGGGCAGCGAGAACAGTTCGCGCAGACCGGCGCGCACCGAACCGACGAGTTTCTTGACGGGGGCCTGGCGGTGGGAGGTGCCCATGAGCCGACGTCCCTCGGTGGCGAGGGCGTCGAGTTGAGCGTCACGCACCTTCGACGGGCCGCAACCGAAGCGACCGTCGCGCGGCAACATGTCGCGCGGAATGGTGATCGCGGTAGTGGGCGCCTTCGTCACCGTCTTAGCATGGCAGGGATGTCGTCGAGTTCAACACCGTCAAACAAGAAATCAAGAGTGTCGGCTCGACTCGCTGCGATCGCCGAGTCGGCGACGCTCGCCGTCGACGCGAAGGCGAAGGCGCTGCAAGCAAAGGGCGAGCAGGTCATCGGTTTCGGTGCCGGCGAGCCCGACTTTCCGACCCCCGAGCACATCGTCGAGGCCGCAGTGAAAGCCGCCCGCGACCCGAAGGCGCATCGCTACACGCCGGCCGCCGGGCTGCCCGCGTTGCGCGACGCGATCGTCGCAAAGACCAAGCGCGACAGCGGTTTTGATTGCCAATCGTCGCAAGTGTTGGTCACCGTCGGCGGAAAGTACGCGGTGTTCGTCGCGTTCGCCGCGTTGTGCGACCCGGGCGACGAAGTGATCTGCCCGGCCCCGTACTGGACCACGTATCCCGAGGCCATCGCGCTCTCGGGTGGCGTGCCGAAGGTGATCGAAACGACCGAAGAGACCGAGTTCAAGGTGACGGTCGAGCAACTCGAGCGCGCCAAGACGCCGCGCACCAAGGTGTTGCTCTTCGTGTCGCCCGACAACCCGAGCGGCGCGGTGTACTCGCGCGAAGAGACCATCGCCATCGGCAAGTGGGCTGCGGCCAACGACGTGTGGGTCGTGACCGACGAGATCTACGAGCACCTCACGTACGGGGGACACGAGTTCCACTCCATGCCCACGCTGGTGCCCGAGATCGCCGACCGCTGCGTGATCGTCAACGGCGTCGCCAAGACGTACGCAATGACCGGCTGGCGCGTCGGTTGGATGATCGGGCCGTCGGACGTGATGAAGGCGGCGATCAACTTCCAAAGCCACACCACGAGCAACGTGTCGAACGTGGCGCAGTACGCGGCTCTCGCGGCGTTGACCGGCGGTCTCGACGACGTCGCCCGCATGCGAAGCGCGTTCGAACGTCGCGGCAACCTGATGCACGAGTTGCTGACGGCGATTCCCGGCGTCACGTGCATGAAACCGCAAGGCGCGTTCTATTGCTTTCCGAACGTGAGCGGATTGCTGAACCGCAACCTCGGCGGTGCGACGGCAGCAACATCGATGCAACTTGCCGATCTGGTGCTCGAACGGGCCAAGGTGGCGTTCGTGCCCGGCGAGGCGTTCGGTGCGCCGCGTTACGCACGATTCTCTTTCGCGCTCGGCGACGACGACTTGCGCGAGGGCATTTCTCGCATCGCGTCGCTCGTCGCCGGCTGAGCACCGTTCGCGTCGATCGACGGCGTCACGCCGATCCGCATCGTCCTGCATCGCAGGCTTGACGCGTCTGCTACCTTCGGAGATGCCGCGGCAATAGTCGCGGTGCATGTTCGTGAGCGAAGTCCGGTGAGATTCCGGCACTGTCCCGCAACGGTGATGCGACGTTCGACTTCAGTCGAGCATCGCGAGTCCGGTCGCCTGACGAAAATGTCCAATCAACCGCTCTCGCGAGAAGAGCAAGGAGAACATCATGAAATTTTCTCGACTGGTCGGCTTTGCCGGCCTTTTTTTATTGGTACCGACCCTCGTCGCGTGCAGCGTCGAAACCAGCGGTGACGCGACGACGGACGAAACCGTCGCCGCCGAGGCGACGACCACCACCGAGGCCGCGGCCTTCCCGGTGACGGTCGGCGATCTCACACTCAACGCCGAGCCGCAGCGCATCGTGTCGATGTCGGCGACGGCCACGGAAATGCTGTTCGCCATCGGCGCCGGCGACAAGGTGATCGCGGTCGACAACTTCTCCAACTACCCGGCGCAGACCGCCGAACTGGAGAAAGTGGACGCATACCAACCGAACGTCGAGGCCATCTCGGCACTCGAACCCGACCTCGTGATCATCAGTTACGACCCCGGCAACCTGGTCGAGCAACTGAACGCGCTGTCAATCCCCGTGTTTGCCGCTTACGCCGTGTCGAATCTCGACGGGGCGTACGAACAGCTCGAGCAACTCGGCGCGCTCACGGGCCGTCTGGCCGAAGCCGTGCAACTCTCCGCCACGATGCAGGCAGAAATCGCCGAGATCGTCGCCGGCGTCACCAAGACCGAGCCGCCCCTCACGTACTTCTACGAGCTCGACCCCACGCTGTACACGATCACGTCGAACAC
>DAIPHP010000052.1:0-8817 GCA_036771295.1 Ilumatobacteraceae bacterium | reverse complement strand
GCGCAGGCCGCCCAGCCCACCGGCACCAGCGTGATGCGAAATCGCGGCTCGGCGGGCCTGCGCTGCGCGGAAGAGACGTGGGGCTCGGATGTCGCACCCGGCTCGGGGTTCCCGCGGCTCGCGAGGCTGAGCGGGTCGACGTACCGCTCGCCCACTCGCGTGCCGAAGAACAAGGTGTCAGCCGTCGTGCCGACGGGCTGACCCTGGGCCACCCGCTCGCCGCGCCGCACCGACGCCGTCGCGAGCCCGCCGTAGGTCACCCGCAGCCGTCGGTCGTGCGCCGATCGCACCACTACATAGAGCCGTCCACCCACCTGACCAGCGAACGTCACGGTGCCGCTCACGCCGGCACCGACGGCCGAACCCGGGGTGGTGGCGAGGTCAAGGCCCCGGTTGCCCGCACAACGATCGCACGGCGGAGGGCGAAACGGATCGACCACGTGGGAATGCGACGGCAACACAAGGCACGCCGAAGCGACGAACGCGAGCAGCGTCACGCGTGCGTCAGCGAAAATCTGCGGCGGCCAAATGACCGCGCAACTGCAGCACTGCCTTGGCGTGTATCTGCGACACGCGACTCTCCGTCACATCGAGCACTTCGCCGATCTGGGCGAAGGTGAGGTTTTCTTCGTAGTAGAGCAGCAACGTGGTGCGCTCACGCTCGGGAAGTTTTCGAATCGCGTCGTGCATGGTGCGGCGCAGCTCGCCCGATTCGATGGCGGCGTCAGGGTTGGTGGCGCGCTGAAAGTCGCTGGTCTCGGGCATCGCGTGCGAGTCGAGCGCCACATGATCGAGCGGACCAATCGCGCTCGACGCGACGTCCGCCAACCACTCGTTGAGTTCGTCGACGGAAATCGAGAGTCGCTCGGCAATCTCGGCGTCGGTCGCCGGACGACCGAGGTCGTTCTGCAGACCGGCGATGGCTTGTTCGATCTGTCGCGAACGAGCGCGCACCGAGCGCGGCACCCAGTCGAGCGCACGCAGACTGTCGAGGATCGCACCACGAATGCGCGGCACGGCGAACGACTCGAACTTCACGCCCTCGGTCGGCGCGAATCGGTCGATCGCCTGCACGAGCCCGACCATGCCCGCGCTCACGAGGTCGTTGGTCTCCACACGCTTGGGCAAGCCGGCCGAGAGACGACCGGCGACGAACTTGACGAGCGACGCGTAGTGCACCACCAACCAGTCGCGAGCCGGCGGATGCTTCGCACCGTGCCAGCGCTTCCACGCTTCGTCGACGGTGAGACGTTCGGGACGAGGGTTCATGCGCGCGGGTGCGACGCCCCGTACGCCGTCTTCAGTCGTTCTTTGCTCACGTGGGTGTAGCGCTGCGTGGTGGCGACGTCGGCATGACCGAGCAACTCTTGCACCGTTCGCAGGTCGGCGCCGTTGTCCAACAAATGCGTGGCGAACGTGTGGCGCAACGCGTGCGGGTGCGTCGGCGACACCGCGCGGTCGTCGATGAGGCGCCGCACGTCGCGCGGCGTGATGCGCCGACCACGGTGATTGAGAAACAAGGCGAGCTCGTCGGCACTCGCCGACTTGCCGTTGCCGTTCGCTTCGTCGCCGACGACCTCGTGGCGCGCCTTCAGCCAGTCGCGGACGGCATCGATGGAGGGTTTGCTCACCGGAACCTGGCGTTCTTTGCTGCCCTTGCCCATCACGCGCACCACGCCGCGACGCGCATCGACCGAGTCGACGTCGAGCGAGCACAACTCGCTGACGCGCAAGCCGCTGCCGTAGAGCATCTCGACCACGGCGTCGTCGCGCAGGTGCCTCCAACGCGGATGATCTTCGGGGTGACGCTCCAACAAGGCACGAAGTTGTTCGCTCGTCAACACTTTCGGCAGGCGACCTTTGTCGGACGGCGTCTTCACCCCGAGGGTGGGGTCGATTTTCACTTTGCCGTTGCGCGAGAGCCAGCCGAAGTAGCGGCCGAGCGCCGCTTTCTTGCGGGCGATGCTGCGCCGCGCGAGCTTGCTCGTGGTGAGAAAGGCCACGTACGACCGCACGTGGGCCTTGGAGACCTGCGTCGGCGACTTCACGCCGTGTCGCTCGACCCACTCGGCGAACAGTTGCACGTCGCGGCGATACGCGCTGACCGTGTTGGCCGCCGACGCCGTCAGCGAGGTGACGAAACCTGCGATGTTCCATCGATCGGCTCCGCTCACCTTCCAAACGGTAGTTCGCGCGGCAGCAGGGCTTCCCACCAACCGGCGTTGAGCACCACCCAGCCCTGCGCCTCGAGACGACCGAGTCGCATCGCCACGTCGGCGAGCGGCATGTCGACGTCGGCGACGAGCTGTTCGAAGGTCATCGGGCGGCGCGCCAGCGAATCGAGCACGACGCGATCTTCGCGCGACAGTCGCGGTCGTGCGTCGCTGCTGGCAGACACACGACGATGGTCGAGCCCGAGTGCGACGAGCACGTCGACGACGTCGCACACGCTGGCCGCGCCTTGCGAGATGAGCAGGTTCGTGCCCGCGCTGGTGTCGCTGTGCGGCGAGCCGGGCACCGCCATCACCGTGATACCTCGCTTGGCGGCTTCGTCGACGGTGATCATCGACCCACCGGTAGCGCGCGACTCGACCACCACCAGCAACTCGCTCGCCATCGCCAACATGCGGTTGCGCAGCGGAAACCGAAACGCATCCGGCGCACACCCCGGCGGCGACTCCGAGACGATCACACCGCGCTCGGCGACGTGCTTCCAGAGCGACGCGTGTTCGCGCGGGTACACGACGTCGAGGCCGGATGCCACCACCGCAATGGGACGTGCCGGCGCTGCGGCTGCCGGCGGGCGCCGTGCTTGCGGTTCGTCGCTGAACGCATCGAGCACGCCGCGATGCACCGCGGCATCGATGCCGCGCGCCAACCCCGACACCACCGCGACGCCGTTGGCGGCAAGTTCGCGGCCCAACCGGCGGGCGAAGTGCCGCCCCGACGCGCTCGCGGCGCGAGTACCGATCACTCCGACGCGACGCTGTTCGAACGCGGCGAGATCACCGATGGCGAACAGCACCGCGGGTGCCGCGAAATCACCGCGCATCGACGCGGGGTACTGCGCGTCATCGGCGAACAGCACGCGAATGTTGCCGGCGTGCAGCGCCTCGGCGACGCGGTCGAGCAGTTGCACGGTGGCGGTGCGACGCAGCACGCGATGCAGGTCGTTCTCGCGAAGCACCGCCGCAACGTGCCCGGGTGCCGACACCTCGCCGCGCACGGCTCGCCAAGCATCGAGCGCACCGAGATGGTTGATCAACAAACGCAAACGATGCGGGCCGATGCCTGGCAGCGACGAAATCGCCGCGGCGACGACCCGCGGGTCGTGGTCGAGCGAGGCGTTCACGCCGAGCCACCACCGGTCGTCATCGCGCACCACCCATCAGCGAGCTCAGCCCGGTTCGCAGCTGCAGCGCGGTGGCCACGTGCTGCTCGCCCACCACGCGGGCGGCACCGTCGAGATCGGCGATCGTGCGCGCGACGCGACGCACGCGGTGCAGCCCGCGCCCGCTCAATCGACCGAGCTCGAGCTCGCGTCGCAACAGCGCGCGTGCCGCGGGCGCCAGCGGGGCGACGTCGTCGAGATCATCGACGGCGATCTTGGAGTTGACTCCCCCGTTGCGCGCGACGGCGATCTCGCGCGCCCGAACCACCCGTGCGGCGACATCGGCAGACGACTCGCCTTTCTCGCCGGCCACGAGATCGTCGACGCGCGGCAGGCCGACGCTGACACGAAGATCGAAACGATCGAGCAGCGGGCCGGAGAACCGGCGCACGTACTTGGCTCGTGCCGCGTCGTCGCACACGCACACACCCGGCGCGCCGGCACCGCACGGGCACGGGTTGGCGGCGGCGACCAGCAAGAACCGCGCCGGAAACGTGAGCGTGGTGCGTGCTCGCGACACGTGCACGCAGCCTTCTTCGATCGGTTGTCGCAGCGCGTCGAGCACGCTCGGCGCGAACTCGCCGAGCTCGTCCAAAAAGAGCACGCCTTCGCTGGCGAGCGAGATTTCACCGGGTCGCATCGCCGACGTGCCGCCACCGATGAGCCCGACGAGAGATATGGAGTGGTGCGGCGAGCGAAACGGCGGGCGCGTGACGCGGCCGGTTGCGGGCATCGACACGTGTGCCGCCGAGTGCACCATCGTGCATGAGAGGGCCTGGTCGTCGGTGAGCGGCGGAAGCACGCCGGGCAATCGCCGCGCGAGCATCGACTTGCCGGCTCCCGGTGGCCCGACGAGCAACATGTGGTGAGCACCCGCGGCGGCAACTTCGAGCGCCAGTCGCGCCACCGGTTGGCCGCGCACGTCGGCGAGGTCCGGAATCGCCGCTTCGTCAACCGTGGTCGCCGTCGCCTCGGGTGTCGACCACTCGTCTTGGCCACGCAAGCAGGCCACGACGTGCGCGAGGTCGCTCGCCGCTACCACTCGGGCGGCACCCGCGGCACGGGCGGCCGCCACGTTGTCGCTCGCCACCACCACCGTGCGGTCGCGCACGGCGGCCACCAGCGGTGCGGCACCCACCACGCCGCGAAGCGAACCGTCGAGCCCGAGTTCGGCGACGAACGCGAACCGTTCGGCGGACTCCGGCGACAATTGTTCGTCGGCCACCAACACCGCGACCGCGATCGCGAGGTCGAGACCAGCACCGCCTTTTCGTTCGCCGCTCGGCGCGAGGTTCACCGTGATGCGGCGGTTCGGCCAGGCGAACCCGCGCGAGAGAAACGCTGCACGCACACGGTCGCGACTCTCGCGGCACACCTCGTCGGGCTGGCCGACGATGGTGAAGCCGGGCAACCCCACACCCACGTGCACCTCGACGTCGACGGCGCGACCGACGACACCGAGCAACGTGGTGGACCGAACCGATGCGAACATGGGACCCCCGGCGAATGCTCTGCTGCGCGGCCGTCACCTGTGAGAATTGGACGGCGATGATGCTTCTGCAACGTTGTGTGCACCGCGCGCGGCCGACGGTCGCGGCTCTTGCCTGCGTGGCCGCCCTCGCGTCGTGCGCCGAGACACCGCGCACCGACACCAACTTCTGCCGCGTGCTGGCCGACCGCATCGACGAGATGACCGAGCCGCCAACCGACAACGCGGGCGTCGACCGGTTGATCGAGCACTACTCGCGGCTGGCCGAAGTGGCGCCGCTCGAAGTGGAAGACGACATCGTCACCTTGCGCGACCTCTTCATCGCGGCGTCACAGGTGAACGTGAACGACCCCGCGAGCGTGCAGGCCGTGGCCGACGCCGCCTACGGCGCGGAGAAAGCAGCCGAAGACGCCGGCGTCTATGCGGGTGCCACGTGCGGTGTGGACCTCTCGACGGGTTTTGCGGTGCAGGTGCCGGAGGCACCGCTCGTGCCGGTCGCGCCCGACACCACGTCGACAACGACAGCGCCGTAACGCCCGGCGTGGCGCGCCGCGCGATTCCGCACGGTGCGCAGCGTCGAGCTAGCGGATCTCCCCGCGCTTCACGATGACCTTGTCGACCAGGCCGTACTCCTTGGCCTGCTCGGCAGTGAACCAACGGTCGCGCTCGGAGTCGCGCTGGATGTCTTCGATCGGCTTGCCCGAGTGGTGCGAGGTGAGCTCGGCCATGCGGCGCTTGGTGAACGCCAACTGCTCGGCCTGAATCGCGATGTCGGCGGCTTGACCGCGCAATCCGGCGAGCGGCTGGTGCATCATGATGCGCGCGTTCGGCAGCGAGTAGCGCTTGCCCTGGGTGCCTGCCGTCAGCAAGAACTGCCCCATCGACGCGGCGAGACCGACGCACACCGTGGCGACGTCGCACGAGATGAACTGCATCGTGTCGTAGATCGCCATGCCGGCCGTGATCGAACCACCGGGCGAGTTGATGTAGAGCCAGACATCGCTCTTGGGGTCTTCACCCTCGAGAAACAGCAACTGCGCGCAGATCTGGTTGGCGGCGGCGTCGTCGACCTCGGAACCGAGCATCACCACGCGGCTCTTCAGCAGACGGTTGAAGATGTCAGAGCGAGGATCCATGCCGCCGTCGAGCGCCAGCGGGGCCGGCATGATCGCCGACGAGGTTCCCTGCGTGAGAGGCGAGTCGGCTGCGGCAGTGCGGGGTGTAGTCATGCGCGCAAGGCTAACGGTTGGCGGCTCGACGAACCGCTCACGCGGGCTTCGGCGTCTCGCGACGTATGCCACTGAACACGACGGCGACTCGTTCGTCGTTCGCGACACGATCGCGCACGGCGAGCAACCCCGCGAGACCCGACGCACCGGTCGGGCTCACGTCGATGTCGGTGGTGCGGTGCGCCAGTTCGTACGCCTCGCGCACGTGACGCTCTGACGCGACCACGGGCGAGCCGCCGCTGGCGCGCATCGCGCGACACACGGGCACCCAGTCGTACGTCTCGTCGTCGAGAATGCCGTCGGCAAACGATTGCGGAGTCGAAGACCACGGCGTCATGCACTCGCCCCAGTGCGCGGCCGCTGCCAGCACGGTCGGATACTTCGCGCTCGCCTGCCACGCGCGAGCGAGCGGCGCGCAACCCTCAGCCTGCACGGCGTGCAGCGCGGCGCGGGTGCCGCCGGCGTGAAAACCTTCGGCGAGACTCGCGGCGAAGGCTCCCCCGCCGACTTGCACGAACAGCCTGGCGATGAGCGGCGGCTCCATGTGCTCGGCGACGTACGCCATCTCCCACCCGATGGTGCGACCGCCGTCGAGGCACCACGCGTTCTCCGGGCCCTGCACGCCGAAGGGCACCGCGCCCTTCGCCACCGCTTCGCGAAACCGGTGCACGCACGGGTCGCCCGGCGGGTCGGTGTGCAGTCGCGGGCAGTGCACCACGTCGGCGCGCAGGTCACGCAGACGTTGCACGAGTGCGGCGTCGGCGTGCTCGGGCACGAACACCGTGATCGGCCAGTCGACGGCGCGCGCCAAGGTGCTCGCGGCGAACGCGGCGTTGCCGCACGACGCGATGGCGAGCGAAGGTCGGGCGTCGGGCTTCCAGTTCGCCAGCCCGAGCCGCTCGGCGGCCACCAGGTGCAGCAACTCGGTGAAGAGGTGCCGCGACTTTTGCGAGCCGGCCACGTTGTGCGTCTCGTCTTTCACCCACACGCCACCGGTCGCGCCGAACCCGAGCGCGTCGGACAACGCATCGGCGCGGGCGAAGGGCGTGAAGACGAACCCGGTGCCGGCGACCTTGGCGATCTGCGCGTCGAGTTCTTCGATGAGCGCGTCGCGGTCGGCTTCGCTCATGCCGTTGGCGGCGGCGAATGCGTCCCAGGCGAGATAGCGACGAAACGCGATGAAGGGGTTGGCGTGCTTCGTGCGACGAAGCGGGGCGACGTCGCTCTCGATGAGCAGCACGTGATGACGATCGTTGCCGACGGCGTTCGGGCAGCGCCACGTGAGCGGGGCGGCGATGTCGACTCGAGTTCCGCACGCCGCACAACGCAAGCCGCGCACGATCGGCGGCACGGCTTTGGGGTTTGCGCGCGGAAGCGGCGACGCGGTCATCGTCGGTCGCGGCGCGGCGTGGCGCCCTCTAGCCGGCGACGCGACGGTTGAAGTCGTCGATCATCGAGTCCCACGCGGGCACGAAGCGGCGAAGGTCGCGCCAGAACGTCTGCGAGCGGCGGGCTTCGAACACCTCGAGCGGGGTGCCCTGCTGCTCCACCCACGTGTAGTAGCCGAGGTTGAACACGCGGTTGCGGTCGCGCTCGACGCAGTCGATCATGTTGTCGGTGGTCACCGAGCCGAGGTGCTCGGCGAACACTTCGGCTGCGTCGGTGACGCCGAAGCTGCCGCCGAACCGCTTGGCCAGCGTCTTGCGGCGCTCGCTCGGGTACAGATCGGCGCCGTCGGTGGCGATGGTGATGAGCGCGTCGTCGGGGCCCAGCCCGCGAATCTTGGCCACTTTGATCGCGGCGATCACGTTGGCGATGGCCGAGAACCCGAAATGCTTCAGGGTGTGCAGCACGTCTTGGGGCACTTGCTTGCGCTCGTGCAGGTAGCGCAGGCCGTCATCCGTGTTGAACAACACGTCGAGCTCGTCGGTGGCGCGATCAGACACGTCGATGATCAAGTCGGTGTTCATCACGTTGTGAATGAGCGGGATGTGCTTGTCGCCGATGCCTTGGATGTTGTGCTCTCCGAAACCGTTCTCGAGCATCGTCGGGCACTCGAGGGCCTCGACCGCGCCGATGGCCGTGCCGAACAGATCCTTCAACCGGTCGCCGGCGGCGATGGTGCCGGCCGAACCCGTGGCGCTGGTGAACGCCGCGAGACGCAACTTGTCGTTGCCGGTGCGGGCGCGCACCGTGTCGAACACGTGGGCGAGCGCGTTGCCGGTGACCTGCCAGTGCACGAGGTGGTTGGCGAACTCGCAGAACTGGTTGAAGATGAAGTTGCGCGGGTCTTTGCGCATCTCGTTGCACGCGTCGTAGATCTCTTTCACGTTGCTCTCGGTGCCGGGCGTGCGCACGACGTCGCTCGGGTCGCTCGTCCACTTGTCGAGCCAATCGAAGCGCTCCTGCGACATGCCGGCGGGCAGCACCGCCACGCCGCGGGCGCCCATGATCTTGCTGATCGCCACGCCGCCGCGCGCGTAGTTGCCGGTCGACGGCCAGATGGCACGGTGCTGCGTGGGATCGAACTGCCCGGTGATGATGCGCGGCGCGAGGCACGCGTACGCGGCGAGCACTTTGTGCGCCGTGATCATCGGGAAGCGGTCGCCGAACATCACGATGATGGGGCTCTCGACGCCGGTCAGCGACGACGGCAGCACGACGTGCTCGGGCACCGCGACGCGATTGCCGGCCATGTCGTTGTACCA
>DAIPHP010000051.1:0-9282 GCA_036771295.1 Ilumatobacteraceae bacterium | reverse complement strand
TTGCAGGGTTGGGTGAAATTCCCTATCGGCGGTGAAAGCCCGCGACTCCCGCGTCTCACGACTCGGGACTGATTCGGTGAAACTCCGAGGCCGACGGTCACAGTCCGGATGGAAGCAGGAAGAGATGAGCGACATCGACCAACAATCGATGCGCGAGGCGGTGCTCGTCGCCGCCTCTGCGCGACTGACGTGCCGGCCCAACCCGTGGGTCGGAGCAGTCCTTGTTACCGCCGACGGTCGGCGCTTCAGTGGTTTCACCCAGCCTGTCGGGCAATCGCACGCCGAAGTGCGGGCGTTGCGTGCTGCCGGCGAAGCAGCCCGCGGCGCCACGTTGTACGTGACGTTGGAGCCGTGCAACCATCACGGCCGAACTCCCCCGTGCACCGACGCGATCATCGCCGCCGGTGTCGCCCGCGTGGTGGTGGGCGTGCACGACCCCGACTCGCGCGTCGCCGGCGCTGGCGTCGCCAGGTTGCGCGACGCAGGCATTCGAGTCGACGTCGGCGTGTGCGCCGACCTCGTCGCAGAGCAGCTCGCGCCGTATTTGCATCATCGCCGCACGGGCCGACCGTTCGTCGTGCTCAAGCTGGCGATGACCATCGACGGATACATCGCCGCAAAGTCGGGAGGCGGCGGGTGGATCACCGGCGACACTGCCCGCCGGCGCGTGCACCAGATGCGCGCAGAGAGCGACGCGATTCTCGTTGGTGCGGGCACAGTGCGGGCCGACGATCCGCAGCTCACCGTTCGCGACGCGAGCGGCCCGTCGCCGCGGCGCATCGTGCTGGGCCGCGCACCCGGCGACGCACGGGTGCGACCATGCACGGAGTGGACCGGCTCGCTCGACGAACTTCTCGACACGCTCGGCGCCGACGGCGTGCTGCAACTGATGGTGGAGGGCGGTGCGAAGACCGCCGCGAGCTTTCACGAAGCCGGGCTCGTCGACCGATATGTGTTTCATATCGCGCCCGCGGTGATGGGCGGAGGCGACGCCGTGCCGGCGTTCGCTGGTGACACCGCTGCGACGCTGGCCGACGTGTGGCGCGGTCGTCTCGTGTCGACCCAAGCGCTCGGCGACGACGTCGAAGTAGTGATCGAACCAGAAAGAGGCCAGTCATGACAGCCAGCTCACCCAGCAGCACGAACGGCACGGACGTGTTCGCGCCGATCGACGACGTGATCGCAGCGATCGGCCGCGGCGAGATGGTGGTGCTCGTCGACGACGAAGACCGCGAGAACGAGGGCGACTTGATCATGGCGGCGCAACACGTGACCGCCGAGAAGCTCGCGTTCATCATCCGCCACACGTCGGGCGTGGTCGTGGCGCCGCTCACGGGCGACCGCTGCGACGAGCTGCGACTGCCGATGATGGTCGACCACAACACCGAGAGCCACCGCACGGCGTTCACCGTGTCGGTCGACCTGCTCGAGGGCACGAGCACGGGAATCTCCGCTGCCGACCGCGCGCTCACGATTCGCGCGCTCGCCGACCCGAACGTGGGTTATCAGGCGTTCGCGCGACCCGGCCACGTGTTTCCGTTGCGCGCACGCGAGGGCGGTGTGTTGAAGCGTGCCGGCCACACCGAAGCTGCCGTCGATCTCGCGCGACTCGCGGGCTGCGTGCCCGCCGGCGTGATCTGCGAGATTCAGAACGACGACGGCACGATGGCCCGACTGCCGCAACTGATCGAGTTCTGCAAGCAGCACGGCTTGTTGCTCTCGTCGATTGCCGCGCTCGTCGAGTGGCGTCGGCACAAAGAACGACTCGTCGAGCGAATCGGCTCGGCCCGAGTGCCCACCGAGTGGGGCGACTTCGAATGCGTCGCCTACCGTTCGACGCTGGACGGCATCGAGCACCTCGCGTTCGTGCGCGGCGACGTAGGCAACGGCAAACCGCTGCTCACCCGCGTGCACAGCGAATGCCTCACGGGCGACGTGTTCGGCAGCCTGCGTTGCGACTGCGGCGACCAACTCGCCGCGGCGATGAAACTGATCGCCGACGACGGACGCGGAGTGCTGGTGTACCTGCGCGGCCACGAGGGTCGCGGTATCGGCATCGGCCACAAGATCCGCGCGTACTCGCTGCAAGACCAAGGGCTTGACACGGTCGACGCGAACGTGAAGCTCGGCCTGCCGGTCGACAACCGCGAGTACGGCATCGGCGCGCAAATTCTCGCCGACCTCGGCGCGTCCGAGCTGCGGCTCATGACGAACAACCCGGCCAAGTACGGCGGCATCGCCGGTTACGGGTTGAGCGTGGTCGAGCGCGTGCCGATCGTGACGGAGATGACCGACGAGAACCGCTCGTATCTCTCCACCAAGCGCGACCGACTCGGCCACCTCTTCGCACAAGACGACGCCGGCGACGGCTCGAACAAGAATGCTCAACAGAAAGGCAAGAAGTCATGAACCAACGCAAGATCCAGTCGCTGAAGGTCGGCATCGTGTGCTCGCGCTTCAACGAGTTCGTTGTCAACGCGCTGCTTGACGGCGCCAAGCGCGCGCTCGCCAAGCACGGCGTGAAAGACAAGAACATAGAGGTCTTCTGGGTGCCTGGCGCCTACGAGATTCCGGTCATGGCGAAGTTGATGGCCGTGTCGCAGAAGTACGACGCGCTGGTCGCGCTCGGCGCGGTGATTCGCGGCGAGACCGCCCACTTCGAGTACGTCGCCGGGCCGTGCGCCGAGGGCCTCATGCAGGTGCAGCTCGAGACGCTCGTGCCGGTCGGCTTCGGCGTGCTCACGGTCGAGAACGTCGAGCAGGCTGCAGCACGCTCGCGCCCCGACGACACCAACAAAGGATTCGAAGCTGCCGAGGTCGCCATCGAGATGGTGGCCACCATGCGCCGCTGGAAGTAAGGCGCGACCTCGCCCGACGATTCGTGGTCGGGCACGATGCATGGCCGCACGCAATTCATGGTCGTGTAGCGCCTCGTGACGCACACATCTTCTCGGTGGGGATTTCCACCAGGAGGTGCTCATGCGTCGAGTCATCGCATGCGTCGTCGCCGCGCTGCTGCCGTCTCACGCCGCCGCAGCCGTGGCCCCGTCACCGGCCACCCCGATCGTGGCCAGTTCATTGGCCACCCCGACTGTCGCCCCGTCACCGGCGCCCGATCGGCTCGTTGTTGACCGACTGGTCTTCGATGTTCCGTTGTCGCAGTTTCGCTTCGAGCGTTCGCGCGCCAAGCGCCAGCATCGTTGGTTGATCACCACCACCGACGGGTGCACCGCGCCGCTGGTGGGCAGCAGCGGGAGATCGTTCGACTTTCGTCTCGCGTGCGAGCGACACGACCTCGCCTACGCCAACTATTCGACGCTCTCCAGGTTGAATCTCGGCGTGGCGTGGAACGCCGAACTGCGTGCTCGTGTGGACGACCAGTTTCAGCGCGACCTGCAGGCGCTCTGTGCCCGGCGACGGCACAGCGAGCGACTTCGGTGTGACGCGTGGGTCGTGGTGTTCTTTCACGCGGTTCGGCTGGCAGCCGGCCCGTGACGACACGACCGCAACATGACGTTGCGTCGGGCTCCGCGGCCGGGCCGTGACCTACTTGGTGATTGCGAGGAGTATCAGTTCTTGCAGCATGCGCGCGGTGGCGCCCCAGATGGTCTCGTCGTCGAGATAAAACATCGGCACCACCACCTCGCGGTCGGGAAACACCCAGTGCTCTTGGGCGTAGGTGTCGGGGCGAGTCAGTTCGCGCAGCGACACGCTGAAGACGCGCTCGACCTCGCTGTTCATCGCAAACTCGCGCGGCTCGGCCTCCAGTTGCACGACGTGAGGAATGATGTGGCTCGAACTGGAGATGGTTCGGTGGGCAGAGAGTTCCCCGATCACGCGGGCCGACGACGCATCGACACCAATCTCTTCTCTCGTTTCTCGTAACGCGGCCTGCAGCGACGTCTCCCCCGCCTCGAGACGTCCGCCCGGAAACGCAATCTGCCCCTTGTGCGAGGTGAGTGCTTCAGACCTGCGAGTCAACAACACGCGCGGGCCGTCGCTCGCGGCAAAGAGCGGCACCAACACCGCGGACGCATTCGCATGCGCCGGCGGCCGCTGCGACTCGGGATCGGGCCGCGATCGTTCGACCGAGCCCGTGATCAGCGACAGGTCGTCGAGTGCCGAAACATCAAGACGCGACCATGGCGCATGCTCGAGCGCCCGCCAGTTGGCCGGGCGAGGCAACGTCTGGCGGCCACCGGCACGACGCTGCACGTGTGGCATGCGCGTTGGCTAGTGCGACGCCGGTTTCCAGCCGCTTTCGACCAGCATCTTTATGACCGTGTCGAGGCCGGCGGTCTTCAATGAGGCGAGCGTGCGACCGGGCTGTTCGTCGCCTTTTTCCCATTTCTCCCACGCTGCTTGGATTTTCGCGAGATCGGGAGCGGGTTTGTCAAACGTCATGCGCTGAGCCTAACGATGCGACTTCGCCGTCTCATAGCCTGAGCCTCGTGCGTCATCGTGCGTCGCTTCGGTTTTCGGCGATGTTCGTCGCATTGCTCTCTGCGACGCTCGCGCTCGTTGCCGCGCCGGTGGCCTCGACACCTGCACAAGCGGTCGTAGGTGGCACGGCCGCTACGGGAAACACCGCGGTCGTGCGCATTCTCAACGGCAGCAGCACGTGCAGCGGAGCGTTGTGGACGAACCGCGTCGTTATCACCGCCGCGCATTGCGTGGTCACGTCCGCGGGCACCGTGACCACGAGGCCAATTTCCATCTACGCGCCGGGGGTGAACACGCAGCAGTCACCGCAAACGGTGTCGCAGAGCGCGATCATCACCGTTGACGGTTGGCAGAAGCTCGGCGAGTTCTCGCAACCCGACGACATCGCTTTCATCGTGTTGGGTGCAGAACTCGCGGGCGGCACGATCTCGCGTCTCGCGACCACCAACGAAGTGGCATCGTGGTCTCGCAGCGGACGAGTGGTGACATTCCTTGGTTATGGCCGCACGTCGCCGTCAGGAACGGCATCGACGATCCCCTATTCGATAGACCAACCGCTCAGCACGTCACCGACGTGGCCGGGCGGCTTCACGGCAGTGCAGACGGCGACCACCGGCATTTGTTCGGGCGACTCCGGCGGCCCGGTGATCACGCGAGAAGGCAACGAGCTGGTGCTCATCGGCATCAACTCGGCCGCCTCGGGCCCGTGCTCGGCGTCGAGCCGGCCGTCGATGACTGGTTTCTCCCCGTCTGCGTTTCCAGAACTCGTCAGGCGAGTGCTCGAACTCACCAGCACCACGGTGCTGCCGACGGTGACCACTGGTAGCGCGGTCGGCGTCAGCACGACGAGCGCGATTCTCAACGCCACCGCGGTCGGCAACAACTTGCTGACCACGGTGTCGTTCACGTACGGTCTGCAGCCCGACTTGAGCGGCGCGACCATCACGGTCGATGCGGGTCAGGTAACCGGCACCACACCGACTGCGGTCGAAGTGGCGGTCATCAACCTCGTGCCGGGCAGCACGTATTACTTCCGTGCGAACGCGACCAGCCTGGCCGGCACCGTGAACGGCGCGATTACCTCGTTCGTCACGCTCGGTGGCTTGCCGATCGTCACGAGCGGCACCGCGAGCGCGATTACCTCCGACTCCGCGACGCTGACGGGCACGGTCAGCGCGAACTCGGTGGCGACGCAAGGGTTCTTTCAGTACTCGCGACTCCCCGACTTCTCTGTGCTCGACGGCACGGTGGTGGCCGGTGACGTGACGGGCAGCGAAACCGCGACGCTCGCAACACCGATCACCGGTCTCGAGCCGGGAATCATCTATTACTGGAGAGTCGCGGCGACGAACGCCGCCGGCACGGCCGTTGGCGCGACCCAGTCATTCGCCACCCCGGTGTTCGGGCGCTCGACGTCACTCTCGACGAACGCGTTGCTGACGACGTTGTCGATCGACCGCACCAACGTGAAGAACGCGGTGTTGACGCCGACCACGAAGTCGAAAGTGCATTGCGCGATCAACACGAGGACGAAGCGCCTGACGTTCGCCAAACCGGGCGTCTGCCGTGTGAAACTGGTGGTCACACGCAATGACACCACGACGACCGCATTCTTCAATCTGGCAGTGAGGTAGTCGACTGTCCGCCTACGAACTGCTCGCCGTCACGCGGCGAAGCGACATGGTCGAGTCGCAGCACTTCGGCGCGGTGGTCGCGCTCGAGCGGGACGGTTCGGTCGCATTCAGCATCGGGGATGCGAACACGATCGTGTACCCGCGGTCGTCGATGAAACCGCTGCAGGCCACCGCGATGGTGTCGGCCGGGCTCGACCTGCCGCCGCAGTTGCTGGCGCTCGTCTGCGCGAGCCACGACGGCCGACCCGAGCATCTCGCTGCCGCACGGGAGATCTTGAAGCGAGCCGGGCTCGACGAGTCGGCGCTCGGTAACACCACTGATTATCCGCTCGACGAGACGGAGCACGAAAAGGCGATCCGCGAAGGCAAGCAGCGAACGTCACTGCAGATGAATTGCTCGGGCAAGCACTCGGGCATGCTCGCCACGTGCGTGGCCGCCGGCTGGACGCACGACCTCAGTTATCTGTCGCCCGATCACCCGCTGCAACGGCACATCACCGCGATGATTCCCTCGCTCGCCGGCGAACCAGCCGCGCACATCGGCGTCGACGGCTGCGGGGCACCAGCACACGCGATGTCGCTCGTCGGTTTGGCACGGGCGTTTCGCAGCGTGGCGATCGCCGAGCCGGGCACGCCGCAACATCGCGTGGCTCAGGCGATGACGTCGCACCCCGAAATGGTCGGCGGCCCGACTCGCGACGTGACACGACTGATGCAGGGCGTGCCGGGGTTGGTGGCCAAAGACGGTGCAGAAGCCGTGTTCGCCGTGGGACTACCTGACGGACGTGCGGTGGCGCTGAAAGTGAGCGACGGAGCGAACCGCGCGAGACCACCGGTGATGCAGGCCGCGCTCGCGCGTCTGGGGGTCGGCCTAGAAAAGGTCGACCCGGCGACGTGGGATTCCCCCGTATGGGGGCACGGTCGCCGGGTCGGGTTGTGCGTAGCGGCTGGGCCGCTCGTTACATCCTGAATCCTTTGTTGATCATCGAAATCGCTGCATCCTTGACCGGGATCATGCCGTAGATGATGGCGCCGTTGGCGACCCACACCATCCAGTCATCCGAGAACGACAAACCCCAGTTGGCGGAGAGGTTCACATCGGTGAGCCAGACCATCAGAATGCTGATGATGAGGCCCCAGTGCGCCCCGACGACCGGGATCTTGGCGATGACTCCGTGGAGACCTACGAGGCGAAGGACCGAGTCGATGACCGACACGACCGCGCCGAGCAGGATTGCTGCCAGGAGAAGTGCTCCGAGGGTGTACATGGTGGTTGTTCTCTCTTTCTGACGGCGTCATTGCCGTCAGATTCCACCTGAGCGCAATCGCACATAGTTGTGGTGGATATCCCGCGAAATGGCGTGGTTATTGGGGTTCAGCCGGCCAGGCGAACCGTGTCGCCCACGCTGACTCGCCCGGGCTGTTCGACCCGGGCATACAAACGGCTGCGGTCGCTGCGCTCGTGGCTCATGCGCTCGTAGTCGCCGTCGGCGAACCACCGGGCGTTCTTCGAGCACGGAATCGCGTAGGCCGAGAGCGCCAGCACCGCAGTGCCGAGGGTCAGTCGTGCCCCAGGTTTCGCCATCGACCAGTCGAGCCCGCGAATCGAGACGTTCTCCCCCGCCGAGCCGGGGCGAATCGGATGCCCGGCCTGTGCCAAGTCGGCGACGATGTCCGCGCTCCACAGACAGACCGCCTGCCAAGGTCGGCCGTGATGGGCGCGACTGGCTTGACGATCGCCGAGCACGCCACGCCAACCGATCTCTGCGCTATCGACGGCGGTCTTTGGCACGCCACCGTCGGAGAGAAAGAGGCCAGCGACGACGCCCTGCGCGGCGGCGGTCGGCGAGGTTGCATCGTTCTCGGTAAGTGCGGCGAGTACCGACCACATCTCGCGCAGCGCATGTTGCAGCTGGTGTGAGTCGAGTTGGTCGATTCGCGCCGCCGCGCGTTCGCCGAGCAATTTCACGCGTCGGTACGGCGCGAGCGACGAGTCGTCGTCACCGGCGAGCGGTGCGAACAATTCGGCGAGCGCCTCACCGCTTCGCTGCTGTACGGCGTCTGACGGTGTGCGCCCGTGCGCGTGGTGCAACCACAAGTCACCGAGGTGCTGCAGCGTGCGGTGGGCGTCGACGCCCTCGTACGTCCACGTGTCGACGACGACGGTCGGTCTGGCCACGACTCAGGTACCCAGGTACTTGCGCAGATATGACGCGCTCAGCGAAATGGCGGCGGCGGCATCGTCGAGCAATTCGCTCATGCCGAAGAAAGCGTGGATCTGCCCGTGAAAGCGCACCGTCGACGTGGGCACACCGAGCGAGGCCAGTTTGGCCGCGTACTCTTCGCCTTCGTCACGCAGCGGGTCGAACTCGGCGGTGATCACGAGCGTGGGGGGCGACTTCTTCAGGTCTGCGTCGCTGCTGAGAATCGGCGAGACCTTCGGGTCGAGTTTTTTCTTCTCATCACCCTGCAGGTAGTGGCCGATGAACCACTTCATCGAGTCGGCCGTGAGCAGGTAGCCCTGCGCGTTGTCTTTGTGGCTCTGCTGACCCATGCGCATGTCGGTGGCCGGGTACACGAGCAACTGGAACACCGGCTTCTCCCCCGAGTGCATCGCGACGATTGCCGACAAGTTGCCGCCGGCCGAGTCGCCACCGATGGCGACACGAGCGGGGTCGATGCCGAGCGACTTGGCGTTCGCGAAGATCCACTTCGTCGCCGCGATGCAGTCGTCGACAGCCGCCGGTGCCGGGTGCTCCGGCGCAAGCCGATAGTCGACGGCGATCACGTCGCAACGTGCCTGACTCGCCAGTTTTCGACAGACGTCGTCGTGCGACTCGAGGTCGCCGATCACCCAGCCGCCGCCGTGGTAATAGATAAGGAGCGGCGCGGGTGTCTGCCCGGTGGTTCGATAGTGCCGGCACTTCACGCCACCGGCGTCGATGTCGCGAATCTCGTGCAACTGCACCTTCGACACGGTTCGCATCGCGATGTACGCGGTGCGACCCTGCTCGGGTGTCAGTTCGTGCAGCGGTGGCGCGCCGAGTTGACGCATGGCGTCGAGCACGGCGGCAGTTTGAGCGTGGAGCGGCATTCCCCAATCATGGCAGGCGGTAGCGTGACGCTTACCAGCGTTCGTAGCTCAATGGATAGAGCATCTGACTTCGGATCAGAGGGTTGGGGGTTCGAGTCCCTCCGAGCGCGC
>DAIPHP010000050.1:6136-9384 GCA_036771295.1 Ilumatobacteraceae bacterium | reverse complement strand
AAAAAGCGCATCATCACCAACGCCAAGCGCACCGAGCGCAACAAGGCCGTGAAGAACGAACTCCGCACCCGCGTGAAGGCCGTGCGCGAGACAAAGGGCACCCCGGAGAACGCCGAAGCGCTCCGCCTCGCCGTGAAGCGTCTCGACATGGCCGCCGCCAAGCGGATCATTCACCCCAAGCAGGCCGCGCGTCGCAAGAGCCGCCTGATGCGTCAACTCAACGCCGCGAAGTAATTCGCTGGCTGCCGCACCGAGCGGCACACCCCTTCAGCGCCGCGCCGACAAGCCCTGGCCCATTCAGCGCCGGGCGGCAGCGCCTTTTCGCGCAGGCTTGCGCGTGTTGCGCGGCGGTTGCAGTCGGCTGAGCCGCGCCACCAGCACTTCCAACACCAGTTCGTTGTCGAGCCCCGTCGCCCCGCGCAACCCGCGGTCGGCACGCGCCAACAACTGAATGGCGTCGAACGCCTTCTTCGAGCCGAGCGAACGCGACAGTTCTAGATACTTGCGACCCTGAAACTCGCTGCGCGAGCCGATGCACTGCATCGCATCGACCGGATTGCTGGCCCCCGAACCGTCGAGACGCAACACCTTGGTGTAGTGGTTGTGCAACACCGACAACACCTGGAAGGCGTGAAACTCGCCGCTGGCCAGCATGCGGCGCAGCATGAACAGCGCGTTGGCGGTGTCGCCGCCGTCGATGGCGTCGGTGAGATCCCACGGCTGCACGTGGCCCGCCTCGCCGAGAAACGGGCTGACATCGTCGTACGAAAGACGCTGCTTCTGCCCGTACGTCGACGCGAGCACCTCGAGCAAGCCGGGCAGACGGGCGGAATCTTGCCCCAACCACTCCACCACTTCTTCGAGGGCGACGGCGTCGATCTTGAGGCCGGCCTCGACGAACTTGGTCTTGTACCACTCGACGAGTTCGCGGCGTTTCGACGGCGGCGTGGTCTCGAACATCGCCGTGCCGGCCTTCTTCAACGCGTCGCTGAGCGACTTCGGCACGCGCCCGCGCGCCGTGAGCACCAAGTGGCACTGCTCGGCGGGCGACTTGAGGTACGCGACGAGCGGTTCGACGTTGAGCGGTGTGACCTCCACATGGCGCGCCACCACCACGCGGAAGTCGGCGAACAACGACTGCGTCTGCGCGGCGTTGACCACTTGCGCGACGGCGGCCTCGCGGTCGTCGGCCTGCACCTCGGCGAAATCGTACGACTCGTACACCGACGAACGGTCGGCGTCGCCCACGAGCTGGTCGACCAAGTCGGTGAGCTGGGCGGAAATCAACCGCTCGTCGTCGCCGGTGATCAGGTACGTGGGCACCCTCACAGCCTCGCACGGGGGTGGCCCACGTAGCGAACCTCGTCGGCGACGGTGCGCACCGCCCAGAACACGATCACCGCCCAACCCGCCACGTTGAACCAGCCCGCCGGTGCGAGCCACGCGCCGGCCTCGGCCACCCACCACACGGCGCGCACCGCGGCCACGACGGCGAACGTAGCGATCGCGGCCAGCGAGTCGGGCAAGAACGCAGCGGTCGCGAGCAACGGCGGGCCGGAAATCATCACGAACGACGCGACGGGCACGGCGAGCAGGTTGGTGAGCAACGCGACGCTGGGCATCGAGCCGAACCAGAGCATCACGAACGGCGCGACCCCGAGTTGAGCCGCTGTCGTGGCGGCGAAGATCGACTTGCCGAACCACGGCGTGATGACGATGAGACCCGCCGTCGCGGCGGCGCTGAGCACGAACCCGATCGACCACGTGGCAAGCGGGTCGAGCGAAACGACGGTCACGATCGTGAGCGCCAGCGCGCGCAACGGGGCGACGTCTCTGCCGATGGCGAAGCTGACCTGCACCACTGCCGCCATCACGCTGGCACGTATCACACTCGACTCGAGCCGCGTGACCAACGCGAACATTGCCACCACACCGAGCGCCGCCGCCAACTGCGACCACGGCGACAACCGGCGCAGCAGCGGCGTGACCGCTGCGAGCAACAACACGACGTTTTGGCCCGACACGGCGAGCAAATGGCCGAGGCCGGCGTCGCGAAACGCTTGCGTCATACGACCCGGTTGGCGCGACTCGTCGCCCAGCACCAGGCCGCGAACGAGCGCAGCGTCGTGCACGGGCATGGTGCGCGAACCTCGGTCGATGAGCTCGTGAATGCGGTTGGCGGCGCGGTGCCACAGCGCAAGCGACGGCGCCGTGGCGTGCACGGTGACCTCGCGCAACTCGCCCTGCACGTGACGCCCGGCGGTGAAGCGCAGTCGGCGAGGGTCGTAGGCGGTTCGCTGCGCGTCGATGAGCAGCGCGTCGCCCATGCGCACGTTGTGCAGCACGTTGCGGGCGCGGCCGCGGGCCACGAGACGGAAGTTCTCGCCTTGCACCTCGACGATGAGCGAGACCGCTGAAGCCGCACCCCCGTTACCACCGCGCGACGACGCAGCGACGGGGTCTGACCGCGCGAACGCCACACCCGAAAACTCGCCGGTACGCGGCGTAGCGAGACGATGCCACTGCCCCGCACCGTGAACACAGAAGACCAACGCGAGTACCAACAGCCAGCGCCTGCGAGGCACTCGAAACGCGGCAACCACCGCCGCGGCCGCGACACCCCACCACACCAACGGCACGTCGAACAACAGCCGTGCGGCGAAGTGATGCGCGGCCTCCGACGAAACCATGTCGTCACCTGCTCGCGACGCGACTTCGCTGCCCGCGCGCGCCGACAACGCGCACACGAGCGCGATCGCCACGAAGCGCCGATGCAGTGACACTTCGTAGCCAAGAAAACGAATAGCATTTCGCGCGTGGTGGTACCAGGTGGCGCCGTTGCTTACCGCCAAGAGCTTCGCCGAAAGAGCGGCGCGTACGCCGTGGCCGGTGCTGCCGCCATCGCGTTGCTCGGCGTATTGCTGATCGCGCTGCCGGGCCGACTGACTGGCCTCTTGGGTTTCGTGCTGATCATTGCGGCGTGCCCGCTGTTGGTGGCGTTCGGGATACCGCTCACGGTGAGCGTGGGGTCGGTGGCGCTCGGGGTGCTGCTGAGTTTTGCGTTGTGGTTCGGTCTCGCCCAGTGGGCCGCGCACCGCGCGACGAGGGCGCCGATCGCCGACTGGCGCGATTGGTGGCGCATGTTGTGGCCGCTCGCGCTGGCGATGGCGCTGGGCGGTGGCGGCGGGTTCGTGTTGTTCTTGCTCGGCGTGCTGTAGACGCCCGCGGCTCACACCCTCACCCACGGG
>DAIPHP010000050.1:0-6036 GCA_036771295.1 Ilumatobacteraceae bacterium | reverse complement strand
CTCACACCCTCACCCACGGGCGAATCTCGGCGAGTTTCGCCGGCCCGATACCGCGCACCGCGAGCAAATCGTCGACTGATGCGAACGGGCCGTTGCGCGTGCGGTGGTCGATGATCGCCTTGGCCGTCGACGGCCCCACACCAGGCAGTCGATCGAGGTCGGCCGCATTGGCCCGGTTGAGATCAACGATGAGCGGCACCGTCGTGGTCGAGGCGCGAGCGCCGTCGGAGGCTGTGTCGGAGCGCGAACCGCCGCTTGTGCGGCCGTCACCTACGCCGCGCGGCACATTCGTCGGGCTGTTCTCGCCCACTGACGGCGTGCTTGGCGGAATTCGCTCGCCGACTCGCGGAATGTAGAGCTGCTCACCGTCGAACACCACCGAGGCGAGGTTCACGCGACGCAGATCGGCGTTGGGGCTGGCGCCACCGGCGGCGCGGAGCGCGTCGTCAGCGCGCGCATCAGGAGGCAGGTGATACACACCCGGCTGTTGCACCGCGCCCACCACGTGCACTGCCACCCGCGACGGCGCCACCGTGTCGAGCGGTGCGAGCCAGTCAGGCGGCGCGCCAGCCAGCGGTTCACCGGACAGTGACCCGTTATCCAGTGACCCACCAGCGAGCGACGTTGCAGGCGGTGGCGCGACGGGAATCATCGATTCGATCGGCGGCGCCGGCAGCCGCACCAACCACCAGGCGACCACGACCACCACGGGCGCGGCCGCGAACACGAACATGAACCGTTGCCAGCCCACCCACGCGAGCCACGAGCCGAGACGCCGCATACCTCGGTGTGTGCGCGAGTCGCGCACGGCGGAAGTCGTTAGGCGAAGAGCATGCCGGTCATCTTGCGGCGATACGTGGCCGTGCGGGGGTCACCGGGCCCCATCGTCTCGAGAATCTCGAGAAAACGTTTGCGGGCCTCTTCGTCGTTCTTCACCAGCGGCAGCAACGCGTCGAGCTGCGTGGCGTAGTTGTCTTCGGGCACGAACATCGCCTTGGCGCGTTCGACGAGCATCGCCACTTTGGGCGTCTGGGGCACGCGCTGCAGAATCTCCAACGCATCGGTCACGTCGTTGCGCGACAACAACAACACGGCGAGGGCGAGCACGACCTCTTCGTTGGTGGGCTCCATCTTCAACGCTTCGCGCAAACTGGCCTCGTCACCTTTGGCGAGCAACGTGGCGACGTCGACCACTGCCCCGCCAGGCGCGAGTTTGCCGACGAACTCCTTCACGGCGTGCTCGGGCAGCGCACCCATGAACCCGTCGACGACCTGGCCGTCTTTCAACGCATAGACGGCCGGGATCGACTGCACTTGAAACGCCCGCGCGACGCCGGGGTTCTTGTCGACGTCGATCTTGGCGAGCACGACCTTGCCGCCCGTGGCACCGACGACCTTCTCGAGAATCGGGCCCAGCGTCTTGCAGGGGCCGCACCACGTGGCCCACAAGTCGACCACCACCGGCGTGGTCTTGGAGCGATCGAGCACGTCTTTCTGGAACGTTGCATCGGTGACGTCGATGACGTTGGCGACAGAACTCACGCGCTCACGATACCGCTGTCGCACGGTCGCACCGTCGGTCGCGCCGTCGGTCGGCACGGTCGCACCGTCGCTCGGCACAGAGCGCTTGCGTCGTGCGGCGAGAGCCCGCGGCGCGAATACGAGTAGTTTCTTCGCATGGTCGATGCGGCCCGCGACGGCATCAACACCGCAACCGTCACGCCGTGGTTGGTGGCGAACGTCGCAGGATTCGCCGCCCCGTTCACCGCGAAAGTGATCGCCGGCGGGCACTCGAACCTCACCTTCCACCTCACCGACGCCAACGGCACGGAATACGTGCTGCGCCGCCCGCCGCTCTCGCACACCTTGGCCAGCGCCCACGACATGGGCCGCGAGCACCGCATCATCCACGCGCTGCGCGACACCGACGTGCCGGTGGCGCCCGCCCTTGCGATGTGCAACGACCCGGCGGTGAACGGTGCCCCGTTCTACGTGATGGGGTTCGTGAAGGGTCACGTCGTTCGCGACGCGACGATCGCCGAACGAGTGCTCACCGAACAAGCGCGCCGCACCGCGAGCGAATCGCTCATCGACACGATGGCCGCGATTCACGCCGTCGACTTGCAGAAGGTCGGCCTCGCCGACCTCGCCCGACACGAGGGCTACATCGCCCGGCAATTGAAGCGCTGGTACACGCAGTTCAACGCGCAGAAAACACGCGACCTGCCGCTGATCGACGAAGTGCACGACGCGCTCTCGAAGCGGATCCCCGAACAAGGGCCGGCCACCATCGTGCACGGCGACTACCGGCTCGACAACTGCATCGTCAACGACGACGGCCGCATCGTCGCGGTGCTCGACTGGGAGATCTGCACGCTCGGCGACCCGCTCGCCGACCTCGGCTTGTTGATGGCGTACTACACCGGGCCCGACGACGAAGGTTCGGCGTGGCAAGGCCAGGCCAACCGCGTGAAGGGCTTCTTGAACCGCGCCGACTTGGTCGAGCGCTACGCGCGAGTCACCAAGCGCGACGTGTCGCAGCTCGACTTCTACACCGCGTTCGCGTTCTGGAAGCTGGCGTGCATCATCGAAGGCGTGTACGCGCGATACCTCGGCGGGGCGCTCGGCGATCGCAGCGCGGCAGAACTCGCACCGTTCGCCGCGCAGGTTGAGGCGGCTGTCACAAGCGCCCACCGATCGCTCTCACGCCTACACTGACGAGTCAGATGTCGTCTCCCGGATCGACACCCGAGCCGTATCGGTTGCACGAGAGCTACGCGAAAATGCCGCGGCTGTCGTCGCCGTTGCTGGTGGTGATGCTGCAAGGGTGGATCGACGCGAGCTCGGCCGCCAATGCCGCGATGACGCGGCTCGTCAAAGAAACGGGCGCCACCACGCTGGTCACGTTCGACTCTGACGAATTCCTCGACTTTCGCGCGCGGCGCCCGACCATGGAGCTTCGCGAAGGCATCAACACGCGTCTCGACTGGCCCTCGATCGACCTGATGCTCGGCCGCGACATCAACGACAAAGAAATCCTGCTGCTCACCGGCCACGAACCCGACTCGAAGTGGAACCGCTTCGCTTCCCTCGTCGCCGATCTCGCCGAGCAACTGAACGTGCGCAAGATGATCGGCCTCGGCGCCTACCCGTTCGCCACGCCGCACACGCGCGCGGTGAACCTGTCGTGCACCTCCCCGTCGTCCGACGCGATCGCCTCGCTTCCCTACGTGCGCAGCTCGGTGGACGTGCCGGCCGGTATCGAAGCCGTGCTCGAGCACGTGCTGACCGGACGCGGCATCCCCAGCGTGGGCATCTGGGCGCAAGTGCCGCACTACGCGACGAGCATGCCGTACCCGCCGGCCACCGTGGCCCTGCTCGGCGCGGTGTGCGACACCGGTGGCGTGTCGCTCGACGTCAGCACGGCGCGCGCCGAAGCCGCGGCGCATCGCGAGCGACTCGACACGCTCGTGGCGCAGAACCCCGAGCACGCGCAATTGTTGAGCCAGTTGGAGTCGGCGTACGACGTCGCGCACGAGCGCGACGAGCAAGCAGCGTCGATACCTTCGGGTGACGAACTGGCGGCGCAGTTCGAGGCGTACCTTCGCGACCAGCGCCGCGACTAGGCGCCGAAACCCGTCAACCAGGCGTGCACGTTGCGGCCGAGGGCCTGCACGTCGTAGCCGCCTTCTTGCAGCACGATCGTGGGCAGGTTGAGCTGCGCGAGCAACGCGCCGCTGCGCGAGAACCCCTCGGTGGTCACCGCCAAGTCGGCGATCGGGTCGGTGATGAACGTGTCGAGACCGAGTGACACGATCAGCGCCGTCGGTTTGAACGCGGCGATCTTCTCTGCACAAGTGGAGAGCGCCGAGATGTACGCGTCGTCGGCCGTGCGCTTGGGCAACGGCACGTTGAACGTGCTGCCCAAGCCTTTGCCGGTGCCGGTCTCGTCGGCGTGACCCGTGAAGTACGGGTACGCGCGCCGCGGGTCGCCGTGCAGCGACACGTACTGCACGTCGTCGCGGTCGTAGAAGATTTCTTGCGTGCCGTTGCCGTGGTGATAATCGACGTCGAGCACCGTCACCTTGCCGCCAGTGCGCTTCACGATGTCGTGCGCGGCGATCGCGGCGTTGTTGAAGAAGCAGTACCCGCCGTAGAGATCGCGCGTGGCGTGGTGTCCCGGCGGGCGGCACAACCCGTAGGCCGCGCGTTCGCCGCCGAGCACGGCATCGGTCGCGGTCAACGCAGTGTCGACCGCGGCACGGGCGGCTTGGTACGTGCCTTCGGTGAGCGGTGTGGTGGTCTCGAAACACCACCAACCGAGACGCGCGGTGATCGCCGCCGGCTCTTCGGTGCCGCCCATCTGGTTGCGAAGGTCGTCGCGATAAAACATGTCGGGCACCACCTCGCGGCGCTCGCCCACCACTTTTTGGTACTCGGCCCACGCGACGGACAGAAATTCGATCAAGCCCTCGTCGTGCACGGCCTTGATCGGGTCGACGCCGTGGTCGACGGGGTCGCGAAACACGAAGCGTGAGTCGGCGGCGAGAGCCGACTTGATGGTCTCGGCGCGGCCGGTGTGCTCGAACGGCGAATGCGTCGTGGAGGCTTCGATCTCGGTGGCGGGATCGTGGAGAAGATGGCGCGGTGTGTAGACGACCTGCATGTCGCCAGCGTAGGTCAGTTGCGCGGGCGGACGTGAGGCGCGGAGAGCGGCGGCTCGTCAGTCGAACGACGGCGCGGCGCGCAGCGAGCGCTTCAGTTCGGACATGCCCGACGTGGTCGCGATCGTGACCACGGCATCCCACAGGCGCGTGGCGTCGGCGCCGCGCGGAATCTTGGAGATCACGGGCCCGAAGAAGCTCGCTTGCTCGGGAGAACCCGGGTTGAAGATCAAGATCGGCGTGCCGACGTCTTTGCCCGTCGCCTCGAGCGCGGTCTTGGTCTCGAAACGAATCACCTCGTCGTGCAACTCGTCATCGGCGCTGTTCGCCCAGTCGGGGTTGAGCCCGGCCTCGGTCAGCACGTCGCGAACGAGGTTCTTCATTCCGCCGGAGGTCTCCGGGCGTCGCTTGTCGACGTGAATCGCCTTGCCCAGCGCGGTGTACACCGCTGCGACGGCATCGTTGCCGGCGGCGGCGCGAGCGGCGCTGGCCACGCGAAGCGCCTGCAGACCGGCGAAGTGCGCGTCGCGCCAGGCCTTGTTGCCTTCGCCGTATCCGCGCTCGTCGTTGATCATGAACAGCGAGATGAACTTCCACGACACGTCGTAGCCGCGTTGCTCTTGCACCTCGGTGACCCAGCGCGACGTGATGTAGGCCCACGGGCACACGGGATCGAAATAGAACTGCAGATCAGCCATGGCTGAAGATTACTCGCGCTCGATTTCGCGCAGGTCGTAGGTTTCGATGACGTCGCCCTGCTTCAAGTCTTGGAAGTCGGTGAGCGAGATACCGCACTCGAAGCCTTCGCGAACTTCTTTGACGTCGTCCTTGAAGCGGCGCAGCGTGTTGATCGCGCCCTTCCAGATGATCGTGCCGTCGCGCAAGAAGCGCACCTTCGAGCCGCGGGTGATGACGCCCGAGCGCACGAAGCAACCGGCGACCGCGCCAACCTTCGGCGCGCGGAACAGCTCGCGCACCTCGGCTTCGCCGGTGACCACTTCTTCGAACTCCGGCGCGAGCAGACCTTTCATGGCCTTCTCGATGTCTTCGATCAGCTTGTAGATGACTTCGTAGGTGCGGATCTCCACGTTCTCGGCTTCGGCGAGCTCGCGCACCTTGCGGTCGGGGCGAACGTTGAAGCCGATGATCGTGGCGTTGGTTGCGGCGGCCAGCGTGATGTCGTTCTCGGTGATCGCGCCGACACCGCGGTGCACGAAGGCGGCCTTCACGTCGTCACGCTCGAGCTTGCGCAAGCTCTCGGTGACGGCTTCGAGCGAACCGTGCACGTCGGCCTTGATCAACACGTTCAACGTGGCCGTCTCGCCGGCCTGAATCTGGGTGAAGATGTCTTCCAACTTCACGCCCTTTTGCG
>DAIPHP010000049.1:0-9428 GCA_036771295.1 Ilumatobacteraceae bacterium | reverse complement strand
GCCTGATGCACGCCGTCGACAAGTACGACTACGAGAAGGGTTTCAAGTTCTCCACGTACGCCACGTGGTGGATCCGCCAATCGATGACCCGGGCGATGGCCGACCAAGGTCGGAACATTCGCATCCCCGGGCACATGATGGAGATCGTCAACCGCGTGCAGCGGTCGGAGCGCGAGCTCACCGCCGAGTTGAAGCGCGACCCGACCCCAGAAGAAGTCGCCGCCCGCTGCGACATCAGCGTGGAGAAGCTCTTTGAGATCCAACAGCTGACGTTGTCGACCGCCAGCCTCGACGCGCCGGTCGGCGCCGACATCGACGACCTCACCGTCGGCGACACGCTCGCCAGCCCCGACGCAGCCGACCCGCTGAACGAAACCGTGCAGCGCGAACTGGTCAACCAGGTGGAGAAGTCGCTCGATGGCCTTCCCGAGCGCGAGCGGCGCATCATGTCGATGCGCTTCGGCCTCGGCGAGTTCATCGGCAAGCAGCACACGCTGGAAGAAGTCGCCGACAAAGAGGGCATCACGCGCGAACGGGTGCGACAGATCGAGCAGAAAACCCTGGCACGCATGCGCCACCCGAACAACGAAAGCGGCCTGCGTTCGTTCGTCGAAGACGAGTAGCCGAGCGAGCTGCGGTGGGCGACGAGTAGCCTGAATCAGCCTTTCCGGGGTAGCTCAGTTGGCAGAGCAACGGACTGTTAATCCGTCGGCCGTGGGTTCGAGCCCCACCCCCGGAGCCATAATTTCCACCGGGGCCAGTAGCTCAGTGGTCAGAGCAGGGGACTCATAATCCCTTGGTCGTAGGTTCGATCCCTACCTGGCCCACATGACGCGGATCTCGTCGCCGCTGCTCGGCACCATCGTGTCGGTTCGCGTGTCGGTCGGCGACGCCGTGTCGCGCGGTACGGAACTGTGCGTCATCGAATCGATGAAGATGGAGCACCCGGTGCTCGCCGACGCCGACCTCGTCGTCGAGTCGGTCGCAATTCGGGCTGGTGACAAAGTCGCAGAAGGTGCCGTGCTGTTCGAGGTGCGCCTGGCCGAAGACGCGCGCAAGGACGATGCGCGCCCCGCCGACGACACACGCCCCGCCGACGACGCACGCCTCGGCGACCGCTCACGACTCGCACAGCTGCAATCACGCCGCGCGAAACTTGACGACGCGGCGCGCCCGGCAGCCGCGGCGAAGCGTCACGAGCGCGGCATGCGCACCGTGCGCGAGAACATCGCCGACTTGTTCGATACCGGCACGTTCGTCGAGTACGGCGGGTTCGCCGTCGCAGCGCAACGCCGCCGACGAGAGGTCGACGACCTCATCGACAACACGCCGGCCGACGGGCTCGTCACGGGTGTCGGGCTCGTCAACGGTCTGCGCTGCGCGGTGCTCGCATACGACTACACCGTGCTTGCCGGCACGCAAGGCTTCGTCAACCACAGAAAGACCGACCGCATCCTCGACGTCGTCGAGCGCGAGCGGCTGCCGGTGGTGCTGTTCGCCGAAGGCGGAGGAGGCCGACCAGGCGACGTCGACGCTCCGGGGGTGGCGGGCCTCGACGTGCGGTCGTTCGCGTCGTTCGCCCGATTGAGCGGCCTCGTGCCGTTGGTCGGCATCGTGTCGGGCTACTGCTTCGCCGGCAACGCGGCACTGCTCGGCTGTTGCGACGTCATCATCGCCACCGAAAACGCCAACATCGGCATGGCCGGCCCGGCGATGATCGAAGGCGGCGGCTTGGGCAAAGTCGCACCCACCGACATCGGCCCGGTGGCATCGCAGCGTACGAACGGTGTGATCGACGTCGTCGTCGCCGACGAAGCACAAGCCACGAGCGTCGCCAAGCAGTACCTGGGTCTCGTCACCTCCGGCGCGCAGAGCACTGGCCCAGCGCCGGCGACAGCGTCGAGCGACGCTCCTGTCTCCCGTAGCGCGACCAACCACGCACCGCGCGCCGCACTGCGCGACGTCATCCCGGCGCAGCGCACGCGCGTGTACGACATGCGCGCCGTGGTGAACGCACTCGTCGACGACGGCACCCTGCTCGAACTTCGCCGCGACTTCGCCGCCGGTGCCATCACGGCGTTCGCGCGCGTGCACGGCCGTGCAGTCGGCGTGATCGCGAACGTGCCCGCACACCTCGGTGGCGCCATCGACGCCGACGCCGCCGACAAGTTCGCCCGATTCGTGCAGCTGTGCGACGCGTTCGAACTTCCGGTGGTTTCGCTGTGCGACACGCCCGGGTTCATGGTCGGGCCCGAGGCCGAAGCCACCGCACAAGTTCGCCACTTCGCGCGACTCTTCGTCACCGCAGCGAGCCTCACGGTTCCGTGGATCACCGTCGTGGTGCGAAAGGGTTACGGCCTCGGCGCGCAGGCGATGGCGGCAGGAAGCTTTCATGCCGCCACCACGACCGTCGCCTGGCCGACGGGGGAATTCGGGGGAATGGGCCTCGAGGGCGCGGTGCGCCTGGGGTACCGAAAAGAACTCGATGCCGCACCCGACGAAGCCGCCCGCACGGCGCTCGAACAACGACTCATCGCCGCGGCGTACGAGCAGGGCTCGGCGCTCAACATGGCGATGCACATAGAGATAGACGACGTCATCGACCCGGCCGACACACCCGCACGAATCGCCGCAACGCTGCAGGCGTGCGCCCCGGTGCCGCCTCGCACGGGCAAGAAACGCCCGATGATTGACACTTGGTAAAACGCCACCCAGCCGCAGAACCCCCGTGGGCTATGCTTTCGCCCATCAACAAACACGTGCGGCACCCGTCGTACGAGGAGGAGACAACCAACCAATGAGAAAGCACAAGGGACTCAAGTCCGCTGCGCTCGCTCTCGCCGCTTTCGCGCTGATCGCCAGCGCGTGCGGTGGCGACGACGCCGCGACCGAGGAAGTCACCGAAGACACCGAAGCAGCGACGGAAGAAACCACCGCTGCTGACCCGTGCGAAGGCACCGATCTGAAGCTCGGTCTCGCGTTCGACACCGGTGGACGTGGTGACGGCACCTTCAACGACTCCGCAGCCCGTGGCGCCGACCAGGCCGCCAGCGAGCTCTGCTACGTCGTGCAGGAACTCGAAGCAACCACTGACGACGACCGCAAGCCGAACCTCGAGGCACTCTCGGGCGCCGGCAACAACCCGGTCATCGTGGTCGGTTTCGCCTTCGGTGGCGTGATTGAAGAAATCGCCGCCGCCAACCCGAACACGGTCTACGGCTGGGTCGACGGTTACCTCGACCTTCCGAACGTGAAGACGCTCACCTTCGCCGAGCACGAGGGTTCGTTCCTCGTCGGCGCGGCTGCCGCGTTGAAGAGCCAGACCGGCACCATCGGTTTCATCGGTGGTCAGGAAATCGACCTCATCAAGAAGTTTGAGGCCGGTTACATCGCTGGTGCGAAGGCCATCAACCCCGACATCGTCGTGAAGTCGCAGTACCTCGGTGCTGCCGGCGACAACGCCGCGTGGGGCTCGCCGGACAAGGCGAAGGAAATCGCACTCTCCTGGTACAAGGACGGCGCTGACATCGTGTACACCGCAGCCGGTGGTTCTGGCCGTGGCACGATCGAAGCCGCAGTCGAAGCGGGCGAAGGCAAGTGGGCAATCGGCGTGGACTCTGACGAGTACCTCGTCGACACACCCGAGCAGCAGAAGCACCGCCTCACCTCGATGCTGAAGCGCGTCGACAACGCGGTGTTCCTCACTGCCAAGGCCGTCAAGGAAGGCGACCTCACGGGCGGCTTCAAGACGTTCGACCTGAAGACTGACGGCGTGGGCTACGCCACCTCTGGTGGATACCTCGACGACGTCGTCGACCAGCTCGAGGCGCTGAAGGCCAAGGTCATCAGCGGCGAGATCGTCGTTCCGACCAAGCCCTAAGCAACAACGCAACTGATCGCGCGACTCGCGTCGCGTGACGGTCGAAAGGACCCGGGCGAAAGCCCGGGTCCTTTTCGTTGTGGCGGGTCCTCGAACGGCGACATCGAGTACGTCGCACCCGGGCGAGACGTGTGTCGTTGTGGCAGTATCTGGCGATGCCGGAATCGCCCGCAGGCACGCCCGCCGTCGAGCTGACGAACATCAGCAAGGGCTTCCCCGGAGTCGTCGCCAATCGCGACATCACGATGCGCGTCGAGCGCGGCACCATTCACGCCATCGTCGGCGAGAACGGTGCGGGCAAGTCAACGCTCATGAAGACGCTCTACGGGCTGCACCAGCCCGACTCTGGCACCATCGCAGTGAACGGGGAGGTCGTCACCTTCCGTTCACCCAGCGACGCCATTGCTGCCGGTATCGGCATGGTGCACCAGCACTTCATGCTCGCCGACAACCTCACCGTGCTGGAGAACATCATCCTCGGCGCCGAGCCAGGCAAGCGTGGCGTCATCGATGCCCGCGAGGCTGAGAAGCGCGTCAAGGAACTTGCTCAGGGTCTCGGCGTGGAGATCGACGTCAACTTGCCGGTCGCCGAACTCGGCGTCGGGCAGCGCCAACGTGTCGAGATTCTGAAGGTGCTCTATCGCGGTGCCAAGACGCTGATTCTCGACGAACCCACCGCCGTGCTGGTGCCGCAAGAAGTGCACGAATTGTTCGACAACCTGCGTCGTCTCGTCGCCGCGGGCACCACCGTGTTGTTCATCAGCCACAAACTCGACGAAGTGCTCGCGGTGAGCAACCGAATCACCGTGATCCGCCAGGGCACCACCGTGGGCACGGTGACGCCGGCCGAGGTCACGCGGCGCAAGCTGGCGGAGATGATGGTCGGCTCCGACTTGCCGCAGCCCGAGCCGCGCGCCACCCACGTGATCGACAAGGTGCGTCTCGACGTGAAGAACCTCACCGTCACGCGACTCGGCAGTCGCGACGTGGTGCGCGACGTGTCGTTCAACATCCGCTCGGGGGAGATTCTGGGCATCGCCGGGGTCGAAGGCAACGGACAGTTCGAGTTGTGCTCGGCCCTGCTCGGGCGCGAGCCGAGCACAGGGTCGGTCTCGATCGACGGAAAAGACGTGTCGCACGCGTCGGTGCGCGAGCGAATGGATTCGGGCATCGCCTACGTGCCGTTCGACCGCCAACGCGAAGGCCTCATGCTCTCCACGTCGCTTTGGGAGAACAACCTGCTCGGCCAAGAAGAGAAGTACACGAAGTTCGGGTTCATCGACGTGCGCGCGGCGCGCAACGCCTGCCGCGACATCATCAAACGCTTCGGCGTGTTGACGCCCAACGAAGAAGTGCCGGCATTCGCGTTGTCGGGCGGCAACCAGCAAAAGCTGGTGGTCGGGCGCACCATGTCGATGCAGCCGTCGGTGCTGCTCGCGGCGCACCCGCCCCGTGGCATCGACGTCGGCGCGCAAGCGGCGGTGTGGGAAGAGATCCGCAAAGCCCGCGACGCGGGCATGGCCGTGCTGCTCGTGTCGGCCGACCTCGAGGAACTGCTCGGCCTCAGCGACCGCGTGATCGTGATGTTCGAGGGTGCCGTGGCGGCCGAGTTGTCGCCGCGCGACGCCACGCCGGAGTTGCTGGGCAGCTACATGACCGGCGCCAAGGTGGGTGCGTGATGCGACGTCGCTGCAAGGCCGGTTCGTGATGGCGTCGCGTCGCAACCTGCTCGACTCCATGCCGCGCTCGGCCGTGATCTTCGTCAGTTCGTTGGCGGCGGTGATCCTGGGCCTGTTGATCTGCGGCGTGATGCTGCTCGTCACCGGCAAAGACCCGATCGCCGCGTACCGCACGATCTTGGAGACCGGTCTCACTGGCAACAAGCTGCTGGAGATGCTGAAGCGCAGCACGCCGCTGATCCTCAGCGCGACCGCGGTCGCGATCGGCTTCAAGATGAACCTGTTCAACATCGGCGTGGAGGGCCAGTACCTCTTCGCCGCGTTGATCGCCGCCGAAGCCGCCACCCACATCTCGGCCCCGCCGGTCCTGCACGTGTTGCTCACGCTGCTGGTCGCCTCGGCGGCCGGCGCGTTCTGGGCGAGCATCGCGGCGATGCTCAAGATCACGCGCGGCATCAACGAGGTGATCTCCACGATCATGCTCAACTTCATCTCGCTGTCGGTCATGCAGTGGTTGTTCGACAACTACATGCGCGACGACTCCGACGGCGGTCTGCGCGTCACCACCACCGAAATCGCGCCGTCCGGCCGCATCCCCGACATCGCCGAGGGTCGCCTCAACGGCATGTGGCTGATCGCGCTGTTCGTGGTGTTCTGTTACTGGCTCATCGTGTTCCGCAGCAAGTTCGGGTTCCGCCTGCGCTCGAGCGGCCTCAACTCCACCGCCGCGCAAACCGTGGGCATCGCCGCCAATCGCATGATCATCGTCGCGATGCTGTTGTCGGGTGCGATCGCCGGGCTCGTCGCCATGCAGAGCGTCGTGGGCGAGGAGTACGCGTACGGCCCGCAGGCCACGCCGACCGGTTTCGGCTTCGCGGGTATCGCGGTGGCGCTGTTGGGCCGCAACAACCCGGTGGGCATCGTGGTGGCGGCAATGCTGTTCGGCTTCCTTGATTCCACGTCGGCGGTGCTGCAGCTGTCGGGCATCCCGAACTCGATCGTGAAGGTCATCCAGGCGGTCGTCGTGCTGTCGGTCGTGATCGTCAATGAAGCGACGTCGCGATACATGAACCGTCGAACCGCCGAACAGACCGCCGCCGCGTTGCGCGCAGAAAAGGCGACCGTATGAAGCTGACCGGCCGAACCCGACTGCTCGTGTACCTGGCGATTCCGCTGGTGATGATGTCGATCGTGCGCATCTGGTCGGGCGAAGACTCGCTCACGTCCGCCGACACGGTCGGTGCGTCGTTGCGGCTGTCGATTCCCATCTTGTTGGCGGGTATGGCGGGGCTGTGGGCCGAGCGTTGCGGCGTGCTCAACATCGGCATCGAAGGAATGATGATTCTCGGCACCTGGTTCGGCGGCTGGGGCGCGTGGCAGTACGGCCCGTGGGTCGGCCTGCTGTTCGCGGTGCTCGGCGGGATGATCGGCGGTCTCATCCACGCCGTGGCGACGGTGCGGTTCAACGTCGACCAGATCATCTCGGGCGTGGTGCTCAATCTCTTTGCGTTCTTCGGCGTGCGCTACCTGAGCGACCTCGTCTTCGTCGGCCAACCCGGCGGCGGCGTCAGCCAGTCGCCGCCGCAGACCTCGGCGATCCCGCGCTTCAACGTGCCGGTGATCTCGGGCGGGGAGATCTTCGGCTGGAAGTCGCCGAACGTCTTGTTGTGGTTCGAAGAGCGCGGCTGGTTCTTCGTCGGTGACCTGGCCGGCGTGCTCTACGGGCTCACGCACAACTTGTCGTGGGGCACCGTGATCGGCGTCGCAACGGTGCCGGCGTCGGCGTGGATCCTCTGGCGCACCCGCGTGGGCTTGCGCCTGCGGTCGTCGGGCGAGTCGCCGGTCGCCGCCGAAACGCTCGGTGTCAACGTCATACGTCTGCGTTACGTGGGCTTGCTGGTGAGCGGTGGTCTCGCCGGATACGCGGGCGGAGTGCTCGCGATCGTCGCGTCGTCGTACTACCGACAGGGCCAGACCGCTGGTCGCGGCTACATCGGCTTGGCCACGATGATCTTCGGCAACTGGCGCCCGATGGGCGTGCTGGGCGGCGCTTCGCTGTTCGGCTACGCCGAAGGCGTGAAGTTGGTGGCGAGCGACGCGATCTCCACGCTGTTCTTGTTCGTCGCGCTGGCGGCGGTGCTGCTGATGGTGCTCGCGGTCGTCAACCGTGCGACCACGCGGGGCATCGTCACCGCGTTCGTGGCAGTCATCGCCGCGTACGCCTATCTCGCCATTGAAGACGTTCCCGAGTCGCTCACGCAGTCGCTGCCGTACTTCGCCACGCTCGTCGTGCTCGCCACCGCGAGCCAACGCTTGCGACCGCCCGCGATGGCGGGCATCCCGTACCGTCGCGGCGAGTCGCACTAGCCGACCGTGACGCCACCCGACACCGCGACGCCGTCAACCGGCGGTTCGCAGTCCACGCCGCACTACGGCTTTCGCGACAAACGCGTCGTCGTGACCGGCGCGGCGTCGGGCATCGGCCAGCGCACCGCAGAACTGCTGCTCGAGGCGGGCGCGCACGTCATCGCACTCGACCGCAACCCGGTGCAACTCAAGGTCGCCCAGTTCGTGCCGGTCGACATGACAAAGCCCGACACGATCACGGCCGCCGCCAAACAAATCTCGGGCGACGTCGACGTGCTGCTGAACATCGCCGGTGTGCCGGGCACCGCCGACCCCGAAGTCACCATGCGCGTCAACGTGCTCGGCTTGCGAATGCTGACGGAGCTGCTCATCGGTCGGATGCGCAGCGGGGGAGCCGTCACCAACGTCGCGTCGATCGCCGGCGCGCAGTGGCAGGCGAACCTCGACGAGGCGCAGCGGCTTCTCGCGACCCCCGACTACGACACCGGTGTCGCGTGGGTGAAAGACCACCCGATGGACGGCAAGCGTGCCTACGACTTCTCCAAAGAGTGCGTCGTGGTGCTCACCAAGCAGCACGGCAGGTACCTGCGCGAGCACGGCGTGCGAGTCAATTCAGTGAGCCCCGGCCCGGTGCGAACGCCGATCCTGAAGGACTTCCGCGAGTCGATCGGCCCGGTGCTCGACATGGTGACTCGCGAGACTGGTCGTGACGCCACGGTCGACGACATCGCGCGGGTGCTGTTGTTCGTCTCTGATCCGGTGTTGCAGTGGTTGAACGCCACCGACGTGCAGGTCGACGGCGGGTTCATGAGCGGCCTCGTCGGCGGCTGGGTGAAGCTCGGCTGAGGACATCCGCGGTGTGTCGGCGGCTGCTCACCTAAATTCACTCGTAGCCTTGGTGCGGTGAACACGCCCGCACATCGTTGGTACGCCGCCCGCACGAGCGTGGAAGAAGTCGAAGAGGGTCGCGTGCTCGCCCCGAAGTTCGACAAAGACGGTCTCATCCCCGTGGTGACCACCGACTTCGACTCTGGCGAAGTGCTGATGGTGGCGAACATGAACGCCGAAGCGCTCGCCAAGACCATCGAACTGGGCGAAGCCGTCTATTTCAGCCGCAGCCGTCAGCAGCTGTGGCACAAAGGCGCGACGAGCGGCTTGGTGCAGAAGGTTCGCGAGATTCTCATTGACGACGACCAAGACTCGGTGTGGTTGCGCGTCGACGTGCAAGGCGGGGCGAGCTGTCACGTGGGGTATCGCTCGTGTTTCTATCGCAGCGTGCCGATTTCGCCTGATGCCGACGAGCCGCTCGACTTGACCTTCACGATCACCGAGAAGGTGTTCGACCCGAAGGCCGTGTACGGCGACGCGCCGAACCCGACCAAGCTGTAGTCAGCGCGACACAGCGCGACGATTTTCAGCGCGCTGTAGCACGCGACCGTGGGCGCCGCAGCGCGGTTGCGACTAGGCGCCTTTGGGCCTGAACGCGGCGAGCCCGCCGCCCA
>DAIPHP010000048.1:8743-9805 GCA_036771295.1 Ilumatobacteraceae bacterium | reverse complement strand
GGTCGACGTCGCGAGCAGTCACGACGCCGATCACCGGATAACCGCCGGTAGTTGGGTGGTCCGCGAGCATGACGACCAGTTCGTTGCTGGGGGTCACTTGCACGGCGCCCCGCACGAGGGGAATCGAGTCCAACTCGCCGAGCACGACGCCTCGGAATGATGCCAAATCGGATGAACTCGTCGTTGCGGCATCATTGGTGGCGCGAACATCGACGAGTCGAATGCCAACACGATTGCTGGTCGCAGACACGCTCCAGGTCGTCGATACGACCCAACGAATGAATTCGACCGTGAACATCTCACGGTGCGGCCCTTCGCTCATGGCGAGCGGTTGACTTCGGTCGTGGTCAATCGCGAGATCGAGACTGCTCGGTGGGTTGAGTGGCGCACCGAGCCTTAGAACCACCCCGTCGCGCAGCGAAACGGGTGCTAAGTCGCTCAGGGTGTCGTGCGAGAGCGAACCCAAGAGTCGGTGATCGCCGGTGTGTCCTTCGATTCCGACGATGCCTCCCGCGACGGAGACATATGCACGTGTACCGCTTCGAATTCGCTCGACACGAAGTGATTCTCCCGCTCGCATCGTTGTGGCCCTGCAGCGAGAGAGTGGCCGTGCGTCGACCGTCGCTTCGCAGTCGGCCCCGGTCAGTACGACAGTGACGTCGCGCAGCGCCGTGGCGACGAGCCCGCCCGAGGTTTCCAGCACGGCCGCACTCGAGGCGTTTCCCGCCAGACGATTGGCCAGCCGATACGACCCGCGGTCTGCCGCACCTGACCGCGGCACCCCGAGATGCGCAAAGCCACGTCGTCCCTCGTCTTGCACGGTGGTGAGCCCGACTCGATCGACACGAATCATCTGACGCTCACGAAACGCACCCGTGTGCCTGGTTGCAAGAGTGCCGGCGGGTCACGGTACACGTCCCACATCGAGGCAGTCGTCGAGCCGATGAGATGCCAACCGCCCGGGCTCTCGCGCGGGTAGACCGCCGAGTACTCGGCCGCGATCGCCACTGAGCCGGCAGCGATGCGTGGTCGCGGCGACGATCGTCTGGCAAGACGCAGTTC
>DAIPHP010000048.1:5275-8643 GCA_036771295.1 Ilumatobacteraceae bacterium | reverse complement strand
GGCGGCGGGAACCACCTCGACCACGGCGACTCCAGCGGCGGTGCATTGCTCGACCACCTGTTCACGCAAGAATGCGGCGGTTCCGACGGCGAGCCCGTCGACGATGCTTGCCTCAGATCCGTAGGGGCGGACGCGCACTACCACTCCGCACCGATGCTGACGTCTGCCTGTGCCAAGGCTGCACGCACTGATTGCAGCAACGTGACGGCACCTGGCGTGTCGCTGTGCACGCAGATCGTCGAGAAGTCGACCTGCAAGGTGGTGCCGTCTACCGTCTCGACCTCCCCGTTCTGCACGGCTCGTGTAACTCGCTCGAACACGAGACGCTGCGAAGTGACGAGCGCGTCCGATCGCGATCGTGGTGCAAGTTGGCCGTTCGACAGATACCCGCGGTCGGCGAACCATTCGCGAACGAACTGCACGCCATGCCGTTCAGCAAGATTTTCGGTGAGCGAGTTCGGCATCCCGAACAGCGGTACGCCGAAATCTTCAGCGAGTCGTACGACGACCTCCGCATGACCCTGATGGGCAACCACGGTGTTGTAGAGGGCGCCGTGCGGCTTCACATAGGCGACCCGTGTTCCATTCGCCTCGGCGGCGCCGACGAGTGCGGAGAATTGCTGGCTGAGCGAAGACATCAGTTCGTCATGGTCGATGTCCATCGCCACACGACCGAAGTTCTGTCGGTCGGGGTACGACACTTGCGCACCGATCGCCACGCCCAGCCGCGCCGCCTCAGCGCACAGGGCGGACATCGACGCTGCGTCGCCGGCATGGCCGCCGCACGCCACGTTCGCACTGCTGATTTCGCGCAACAACGCCGGCTCGTGACTCTCGTGCCAGGGCAGCGCCGTCTCGCCCAGGTCGCAATTCACGTCGATACGACGTCTCGCCATCGTTCCCTCCGCTGGAAGAGTCTGGTGGTTCATCAGTAATAATGAGAACACCGCAAAAGGAGCCCCCATGTCCACAGCAGTCATCGTCGATGCAGTCCGCACCCCTCTCGGCAAGCGCAACGGCCGCCTGAAGAACTGGCACCCCGTCGACCTCGCCGCCGAGACGCTCAACGCGCTCGCGACGCGCAACAAGCTCGACCCCGCGCAGATCGACGACGTCGTCATGGGCTGCGTCATGCAGGTCGGCGAGCAGAGCCTCAACATCGCGCGCAACGCGGTGCTCGCCGCTGGTTGGCCCGAGTCTGTTCCCGGCACCACGGTCGACCGCCAGTGCGGCTCTAGCCAGCAGGCGGCGCACTTCGCAGCGCAGGGCGTCATCGCCGGCGCGTACGACGCGGTCATCGCCAACGGCGTCGAGGTGATGACGCGAGTGCCGATGGGTGCCTCTATCGCAGAAGGCAAGTTCGGGTTCCCGATGGGGCCACGCGTGCAAGAGCGCTACAAGGCCGAGGGTGGTCTCGTCAACCAAGGCATCTCGGCAGAACTCATCTCCGAGAAGTGGAAGATCTCCCGCGAAGAACTCGACGCGTTCGGTCTGCGTTCGCAGAGCTACGCCGCGCGCGCGACGAAAGAGGGACGGTTCCAGAACGAGATCGTCCCGGTGCTCGACGCGGACGGTCAGATGATGACCACCGACGAAGGCATCCGTGAGACGTCGTTGGAGAAACTGGCGTCGCTGAAGCCGTCGTTCCGCCCGGTGGAAGAGGGCGGCAAGGTGACCGCCGGCAACTCGTCGCAGATCACCGACGGTTCGGCGGCGTTGCTCATCATGAGCGAAGAAAAGGCAAAGAAGCTGGGCCTGAAGCCCCGTGCCCGTTTCGTCAGCTTCGCGCTCGCGGCAGAAAATCCTCGTTACATGTTGACCGCGCCGATCCCGGCCACCAAGAAGGTGCTCGAGCGCGCGAACCTGACCATGGACGACATCGACTTGGTCGAGATCAACGAGGCGTTCGCCGCCGTCGTGCTCGCGTGGGCCAAAGAACTGCGCCCCGACATGGAGAAGGTCAACGTCAACGGCGGTGCGATTGCTCTCGGCCACCCGCTCGGTGCGTCGGGTGCCCGGCTCACGTGCACGTTGCTGAACGAACTCGAGCGCACGGGCGGCCGCTACGGCCTGCAGACGATGTGCGAAGGCGGCGGCTTGGCCAACGCCTTCATCATCGAGCGTCTCTGATCCGTCGCTCTCTGACGATCATCGACATGTCGAACGACGTGTCGATGTCACGCGGTCAGTAGTCGATCATGTTCGACACGATCGTCTGGGTCGGCATCGGTCTCGCCCTGGTGTGGCTCATTTGGAAGGTGGGTTTGGGCATGCTGCGCAGCATGACGAGTTCGCTCCCGCCCCCGCCCCCGAGCGGAGAAATGCGGCGGATCAACGTCCGGTATCGCTGCACGGTGTGCGGCATGGAGTTGAAGCTCACGCTCGCTCCAGACCAGAACCCGCCGCCACCCAAGCACTGTCTCGAAGAAATGCAGTTGGTCGCGCCAGTCGACTGAAGTTTCGTCGCGCCGGTCAACCGACCGGTTGCGACGACCGGCTACTTCTTCAGCGGTACTTCGTCGCGGTGAAGAGACCGCCGAGCACCATCACGAGCCCGGAGAACAGGTACCAATTGCTTCGGCCGCCCGGCACGAACCCGAGGTAATAGAACAAGATGACGAGTGCGCCGAGGCCGAGCAACACGAACATGAGGATCGGCACCCAGCGCGGGCTTTCTTTCACCGTCACGGGCACGGGAGGCGTGTACCGCGTGGTCGCTTCCGGCGCACGCCCGTGCGACGAGGCTTGCGTGCCTGCCGGGGTGGTGCGTCCGCCGGTACGGCGCTTCTTGGGAGCCATGCGAACATTCAGTGTAGGGCGGTACGACATCGTCACGAACGCCCGATCAGCGGTGCGACTCGTCCCGCAGCTTGGCAGGCTGAAAGCGTGGGTTCGCCGCGAGTGGTCGTCATCGACAACTACGACAGTTTCGTCTACAACTTGGTGCAGTATCTCGGCCAGCTCGGTGCCGAGCCTGTCGTGATCCGCAACGACGAACGCGACGTCGCTGCGGTGCTCGCGACCACGCCTGATGGGTTGCTCGTCTCGCCCGGGCCCGGGCATCCGCAAGACGCCGGCATCACGTGCGAGCTCATTGCACGGGCCGCCGGTCGAGTGCCCGTCTTGGGGGTCTGTCTCGGACACCAGGCGATCGGCCATGTCTTTGGTGCGCGCGTCGATCGTGCGCCCGAGCTTCGCCACGGCAAGACGTCGACGATCACGCACGACGGAACCGGCGTGTTCTCGTCGCTTCCTTCACCGATGGAAGTGACGCGATACCACTCCCTCGTCGTGCAGTCGTCCGGGCTCCCCGAGTGTCTGGTTGCCACGGCCCACGCCGAGGACGGCACGATCATGGGCGTTCGCCA
>DAIPHP010000048.1:2893-5175 GCA_036771295.1 Ilumatobacteraceae bacterium | reverse complement strand
GGCCGACCGTGATGATGATCGAACTTCCGGGTTGCACGGTGGTTCCCGCGGCGATGCTCTGCGCCAAGACGAGCCCGTTGTTGGCATCGCCCGCCGGCAGTGCTTGCTCGTTGACGGTCACGACGAACCCCAGCGAGGTCAGTTCGGTCGCCGCCGCCGAGCCGTCTTTGCCCACCATGTTCGGCACCGGCACCGCGGCCTGACCGGTGGACACGTACAACGTGACGCTGCTGCCAGGCGCGACCGCCGTGTCGCCGAGTGGTTCGGTGCGAATCACACGGCCGGCTTCGATCACGTCGCTCGCCTCGAGCACGATCGTGACCACGAAGTTGAGCGGCGAAGCCGACAACAATTTGCTGGCGGCCGTCTGGTCGTCGCCGATCACGTCGGGAACGCGAACCGTGTTGGTGCCGGCGGAGACGTTGACGGTGACCACCGAGTTGGGGCGCGCACCAAGACCCGCCGTCGGGGACTGCACCAGGATTTGGTTCGCCGGGATGTCCGTCGACGCGACGAACTGGTCGACCACCAATCGCAGCCCGACTTCTTTCAGGACGTTCGTGGCGTCTTGCACCGAGAGACCCACGAGGTTGGGCACCGCCACGGGCACGAAACCAGGGTTGTAGACGAGGATGACGTTCTCGCCTTGGCGAGCGAGGGTGTCGGCGACCGGCGTCTGGTCGTACACGATGTCGTTGCTCGCGTTCTCGCGAACTTTCGGGTCTTCGATCGGCGTCAGGCCGAGATCGATCAAGAGACTCTTCGCCTCGTCGATGTTCAACCCGATCACGTTGGGCACCACGATGTTGGTCCCCGCGTTCTCGTCGGTCAAGGCGCGCACGCCGAAGATTCCGAGTGCGACAAGCGCGATGACCGAGAGCACCGAACCAAACACCCAGGCGGCAGTGCGACGCGGCACGACGTCGTCGTACGGCGGATACTCGGGAGTCCGGGTACGGCTGCTTCCCGACGTCGGCAACACGGTCGTGGGTTGGTCGTCGACGGATTCCGCGGCGTCGCTCGAGGTGACTGGCAGTTGCGTCGTGGCGCCGGCGTCGGCTGCCGCAGTTTGCTCCTCGCGCAACGCGAGCACTTCTTTGCCGTCGACGAAACGACGCACGTCGTCGGCGAGCGCCGCGGCAGTCGAATAACGACGCTGCGGGTCTTTCGCGAGGCACTTCATCACGATGGCACTGAACGCCGGCGAAATTTCCGGGTTCTTCGCGCGCAGAGGCACCGGTGCGTCGTGCACTTGCTTGTAGGCGATGGCGATCGCGTTCTCACCGGTGAACGGCGGTGTTCCGGCGAGCATCTCGTACAAGATCACGCCGAGCGAATACAAGTCTGAGCGAGGGTCGGGTTGACCGCCCTGGGCTTGTTCGGGGGAGAAGTACGTGGCGGTGCCCATGACGGCACCGGTCTGGGTGAGACCTTGTTCGACGGCCGCACCGATCGCGCGGGCGATGCCGAAGTCGGCCACCTTCACGTGCCCGGTCGCGCTCACGATGACGTTGGCGGGCTTGATGTCGCGGTGCACCACGCCGGCTTTGTGCGCTTCGCCCAACGCGGCGGCGATGTCGAGAGCGATGTCGCAGGCTTGTAGCACGGTGAGCCGCTCGTGTTTCTGCAGGATGTCGGCGAGCGTGCGGCCTTGCACGTACTCCATCGCGATGTAATAGGTGGAGTCGACCTGGCCCCAGTCGAACACGGCGACGATGTTCGGGTGGTTCAGTGACGCCGCAGACATCGCTTCGCGGCGGAACCGCTCGACGAACAGCGGGTCTTTCGCGTACTCAGCGAACAAGACCTTCACGGCGACGGGCCTGTCGAGCAGACGGTCGCGGGCGACGAACACCTCGGCCATCCCGCCGCGTCCGATGCGTCGGCCCAGCTCGTAGCGGCCGTTCACGAGGACGGGTTCGCTCATGAGCCGGCCTCTGATCCTTCGCGTTGTTCTTCGACGACGCCGCGAATCGAGTTGACGTAGGCCTCGGCACGGGCTGATGACTCATAGGTCGGGTTGTCGTCAATGTCGTCGGCCAAGGCGGGGAACACTTCACTGCGCGTGACACCGCTGTCGAGATGCACGGTGGGCGCGAACCACAGGATTTGCTGAGGTCGACCCTTGAAGACCACCAGGCCAGCATCATCACCTTTGCCGTCGAACCCGACGAAGTACCCGCCGCGGGCGTACCAGCCGACTGCTCCGAGTGCCGCCATGGCGATCACCAGGACGAGCGCCGCCGCAACGAGCAGTTTCTTCGTGCGGCGTGAGGGTGCAC
>DAIPHP010000048.1:0-2793 GCA_036771295.1 Ilumatobacteraceae bacterium | reverse complement strand
ACCACGTCGACCACGATCACCGTCACGTTGTCTCGTCCGCCGTTCTCGTTCGCCGCCGCGACCAACCGGTTCGCGGCGGTTTGCGGGTCTGGTGTCTCGCGCAACATCTGGGCGAGTTGCTCGTCGTCGACTTCGTCGACCAGGCCGTCGCTGCACAACACGTAGCGGTCACCGACGAGCATCGGCAGCACCCACGAGTCGGCGTTGACGTCGCCCTCGATGCCGAGCGCTCGGGTCACGATGTTGCGCCGCGGGTGAACTCGGGCCTCGTCGGCGGAGATGTATCCCTCGGTCAAGAGCTCCTGCACGTACGAGTGATCAGCGCTCACTTGTTTCAGTTCGCCTCCGCGCCAGAGGTAGACGCGGGAGTCACCCACGTTGGCCACCACCATGCGTTGCGGTTCGGTCGCGCTTGCCGCGAGCGGCACGACCGCGGTCAACGTGGTTCCCATTCCGCGCTGTTCGGTCAGCCCGCCGCTGGCTCGGTGGATCGCCGAGTTAGCGGCACCAATCGCCGCGACAACGGCCTCGGCCGAAGCGAACCCGGCCTGCGCCGCGGCCCGCATGCCTTCCACGGCGAGCGCGCTGGCCACTTCGCCGGCGTTGTGGCCGCCCATGCCGTCGGCGACGACGAAGACGTCGGGTTGCGCTACGAACGAGTCCTCGTTCTGTTGACGCAACATACCCACGTGCGACGCGGCACCAAACACCACTTTCATCGAACGTTCCTCGTTGCTGTCTTCGTCACGAAATCTCGAACGTCACCTTCATCGCGCCGAGCATGATCACGTCGCCGTTCGCCAGCATCTGCTCGCTCTCGACGCGAACTCCGTTCAACTTGGTGCCGTTGGTGCTGCCGAGGTCGCGGATCGTCCAACCGTTCGGTCGTCGTCGCAGCTGGGCGTGTTCGCGGCTCACGTTGGTGTCGCGAATCGTGATGGTGCAGCCGCTCTGACGCCCGATGGTGACGCGTTCGGTCTCGAGCACGTGACGCGTGCCGTCTTCGAGCACGATGGCAGACGTGATCGCGCCGGCGACCGGTGTCGACATGCTCGCCGCGATGGGTTGCACCACCACGGCTTCGTTCGTGTCGGCTTTGCTGGGCTGTGCGGGGACGATCGGTTGCTTGGCCGACACCAGCGACGGCAGCACGGTGATGCTGCCTCGTCTGGCGTCGTTGTCGTCGCGCAACACCACCACTGCGGGTTCGGCGAGGCGGTACGACTCTCGTTCACTGTGCTGCGTGACCACCTCGGCGAGCTCGCGGACGAGCTCGGTTTCGACCTCGGCGAAGGCCGCCCGATCGTCGGGGTGGAGCACCACGGTGTACGCGTGGGGAATGGCCTTGGTGTCTTCGGCTACTTGGGCGTCGACCACGCCGAGCAATCGTCGGCCCATCTCGATCGGGCGAATCGTCGAGTCGTACGCACGCAACGCCACGATTTCATTGTACGGCTGGGGGTGGTGAGCACGAATCGCGCGCTCACGTAGCGTCGCATCGGTGAACGTCGAGCGTGCAGCGATTCAACGTCGTGTGTTGCGCGTGTTGGTCGGCGGGCAGATCGTCGGCGCGGCGGCGCTCGGCGCGAGCGTCACCGTCGGTGCGTTCGTCGTGCAAGACATCCTCGGCGACGAGACTCCGCTCGGCGGCATCGCGACTGCGACCGTCACCATGGGCACGGCGTTCATGTCGCAAGTGCTCGCGCGCCTGATGGCCCGCGGCGGACGCCGCGCCGGTCTCCAGGCCGGATATCTGCTCGCGGCTCTCGGCTGTTTCGTCGCCGTCGTCGGTGTCGAGCGGTCGTCACTCGCGTGGTTCCTCGCCGGATTGTTCTTGTTCGGAAACGGCCAAGCCGCCAACTTGTTGGCGCGCTACGCGGCGACCGACCTCGCAGAACCGAACGAACGCTCATCGGCGATGAGCAGGGTGGTGTTCGCGTCGACGTTCGGCGCCGTCTTCGGGCCGCTGCTCGTTTCTCCCGCTCAGTGGGCGGGGGAGCAGCTGTTCGGTCTCTCCACCTACAGCGGGCCGTGGCTCGCGTCGTCGGTGTTCTTGCTGGCCGCCGCACTGAACACCTTCGTGCGTCTGCGGCCAGACCCCCTTGCTGCGAGCGGCGGCAGCTTCGTTCCGCAAGCGCGAATGAAACTGTCTGCTGCCGTGCGTGCCGCCACCGCGACGCCCAACGGGCGACTCGCGCTCGCCGCGATGGTGATTTCTCAGGCGACGATGGTCGCGGTGATGACGATGACACCGGTGCACCTTCGACTGCACGGTCACGAGACCGTCTCGCCGTACGTCGTGTCGCTGCACATCGCGGGCATGTTCGCGTTCAGCCCGCTCGTCGGCAAGTTCGCCGATCGTCACGGAAGAACCAGCGCCATCTTCGTCGGTGCCGTGCTGCTCGTGCTCGCCAGCGCGTTGTCGGCGGTGTCGGGTGACGGTCACATCGTGTTGTTTCCGTCGTTGTGGTTGCTCGGCATCGGCTGGAACTTCGGCTTGATCGGCGGCTCGAGTTTGTTGGTCGAGTCGATCGACGAGTCGGCGCGCGTTCGCGTGCAGGGAACCGCCGACCTCTTGATGAGTTTCTGCGGCGGGTTGGCCGGCTTCTCGTCCGGGTTCGTCCGACGCGCCATCGGGTTCCATCTGCTCTCCGTCGGCGCGCTCGTGTTGGCGGGAGTGTTGCTCGTCTACTGCGTCTGGGGATCGGCGGGATCGCGCACCCCCTGGGTGGCGGCGTTTCGACGTCGGTAGCGTGAGGGTGCTTCACTCGGGCGAGTGGCGAAATGGCAGAC
>DAIPHP010000047.1:0-9898 GCA_036771295.1 Ilumatobacteraceae bacterium | reverse complement strand
ATCCAGCTCGACCGCGGCGTCGTGGTGCGCGACCAAGAGCGCGGAGTGTACGAATAATGCTGGCCCGCATCGAGTACGCGCTGCGCGAGACGTGGGCGAGCTTCCGCCGAAACCTCACGCTCACCATGGCCGCCGTGCTCACGTCGGCGATCGCCCTGTTGCTGGTCGGCGCGACGTTCCTCATCCAGCGCGCGTTCGAAAACCTGCTCGTGCAGTGGCGCGGTGACGTGGCGATGATCGTGTTCGTCCGCAGCGACGCCTCGCCGGAACAGATTGCGCTCATCGACAGCACGTTGCGCGCCGCCCCCAGCGTGATCGACGTCGACAAGCTGCGCTATCTCGACAAGCCGGAGAGCTACGCCGAAGCGCAGCGCATCTTCGCCGGCGACCCGGTCACGCTCAGCCTGCTGACACCCGAGACGATCCCGACGCAGTTCAAGGTGGTGCCGATCACCGAAGACACCAACCTGGTGCGCAGCCTGGCCGACCAGTACCGCACGCTGCCCGGCGTCGAGGCGGTGGCGCTCGCCGAAGACGAGTTCGAAGTCATCTCGACGCTCTCCGGTTTCGTTCGCACCGTCACGCTCATCATGTCGCTGGTGCTGCTCGCCGTCGCGATCGGCCTCATCTGGAACACCATCCGCACCGCGATGTTCGCCCGTCGTCGCGAGATCGAAGTGATGAAGCTGGTCGGCGCGACGAACTGGTTCATCCGTGTTCCGTTCATGCTCGAGGGATTGCTGCAGGGCCTCATCGGCGGTGTGGTGTCGTGCTTCGGCGTGTGGGCGCTGAACAGCGCCTGGACCAACGGCGTCGCGACCTTCAAGCCGGGCACCGGCATCGCCAGCCTCGTCGTGCCGGGCGGGTACCTGTCGGGCGTGATGATCGTCCTCCTCCTGCTCGGCGCCGTGGTCGGCGCCATCGGTTCGGCGATCGCGGCCTCGCGATTCCTCGATGTGTGAGAATCGGGCAATGACCGTCCGCTCCCGCGCAGCGTCGAGCCGCTGACATGGCGGCGTTCACCCAGATTCGCTACGACGTGAGCGATGCCATCGCCACGATCACGCTCTCACGGCCGGAGAAGATGAACGCCTTCACCGGCGTGATGATGCGCGAACTGCTCGACGCGTTCGACCTCGTCGACGCCGACGACGCGGTGCGCGCGGTGATCGTCACGGGGGAGGGCAAGGCGTTCTGCGCCGGCGCCGACTTGTCGGGTGGCGCGAAGACGTTCGACGACGGCGACTGGTCGAGCCCGAACGACGATCGAATTCGTCGTGACGGTGGCGGGCAAGTGACGCTGCGCATCTTCGACTGCAAGAAGCCGGTGATCGGCGCCATCAACGGTGCCGCCGTCGGCATCGGCGCCACGATGACGCTGCCGATGGACGTGCGCCTGGCTTCGACGTCGGCGCGAATCGGGTTCGTGTTCGCCCGGCGCGGCATCGTGCCGGAGGCGTGTTCGTCGTGGTTCTTGCCGCGCGTCGTCGGCATCTCGCGCGCCGCCGAGTGGGTGTACACCGGCCGCATTCTCGGCGCGCAAGAAGCGCTCGACGGCGGCTTGCTGCGCGCGCTGCACGCTCCCGACGAGCTGTTGCCCGCTGCTCGCACCCTGGCCCGCGAGATCGCCGACAACACCTCGGGTGTCTCGGTGGCATTGTCGAGGCAGATGCTGTGGCGGATGCTCGGGGCTTCGCACCCGATGGATGCTCACCGCGCCGACTCGCGCGGCATCCAGCTGCGCGGTCGCAGTGCCGACGCGCACGAAGGCGTGACGAGCTTCTTGGAAAAGCGCGCCGCCAAGTTCTCCGACTCGGTCTCGCGCGACTTGCCGGACATCTTCCCCGACTGGGAAGACCCTCAGTTCTCGTGATCTCGTTGCCGTGAGCGACGCAACGAGTGGTTCCTCGTCACCGGGTGCCGTGACTGTCTTCGAGCGCGTCGGTGGCGCCGCGTTCTTCGATCGCCTCGCCGGGGCGTTCTACGCGAGCGTCCGCAGCGCCCCGGTGTTGCTCGCGCTGTACCCGCACCCCGACGACCTCGAAGGCGCGAAGCGTCGCCTCGCCTTGTTTCTCGCGCAGTACTGGGGCGGGCCGACGACGTACTCCGACGAGCGCGGGCATCCGCGTCTGCGCATGCGGCACGCGGCGTATCCGATCGACGAGGCGATGCGCGACCGCTGGCTCTCGCACATGAACGTCGCGCTCGACGCCTGCACCGCACCGGGCACGGCCGGGGCATCCACGTTGTCGGCCGACTTGGTGCAGGAGATGCGTTACTACTTCGTGCGTGCGGCGGATCACCTGCGCAACGCGTAGCAGGCGATCGCGCTCGCCGCCGCCACGTTGAGCGAGTCGACGTCGTCGCCCATCTCGATGCGCACGCGGTGCGAGCAAGCGGCCATCACTTCGGGTGCCAAGCCGTCTCGTTCCGATCCGAGCAACAGCAACCGCCGCGGCGCGACGATGTTCGACGAAGCCAGTGGTGTCGCGTCGGCTGACGGTGTGAGCGCGATGGTCGCCACGCCTGCGGCGTTGAGCGACGCGACGAACGAGGTCACGTCAGGCACGCGGGCGTACGGCACATGGAATGCGTTGCCCATCGACACGCGTAAGGCGCGTCGCGCCAGCGGGTCGCCGCTGTTTTCGTCGAGGAACATCGCGTTCCACCCCAAGGCTGCCGCGTTGCGGGTGATCGAACCGATGTTCACGGGGTTGTCGACGTTGTCGACGAGCACACCGCGAGTGAACGTGGCGGCGAGCGAGTCGAGCGACGAGGGCTCGGGTCGCTTGAAGAGGCTGATCACGTCGAGCGGCACGCCGAGCCCGGTGATGTTGCGTCGCAGGTCTTCGCTGGCGAGGTACGAGTAGCGCGCATAGTCGGCTGCGAACGTCGCGAGTCGGGCTTCGCCCTTCTCGCTGCACAGCACGGCAACGGGTTCGCAGCCTGCTTCCATGGCGCGTTGCGTGACGAGGTCGCCCTCGGCGATGAAGAGCGGCCCGCCGGCGCGCTGTTGCAGAACGCCGGTGAGTCGTCGTTCGCGCCAGCGGAACGGATCGAGCCGCGGGTCGTCGAGGTCGGTGATGGCTAGAAGTGCCAGGGGAAGTTCGACCAGTCCGGGTCGCGCTTCTGGAGAAACGCGTCGCGCCCCTCTTCTGCTTCGTCGGTCATGTACGCGAGCCGCGTCGCTTCGCCGGCGAACAACTGCTGACCGACCAACCCGTCGTCGATCAGGTTGAAAGCGAATTTCAGCATGCGCTGGGCCGTGGGGCTCTTGGCGTTGATTTCGCGCGCCCATTCCAGCGCGACCGTCTCGAGCTTCGCGTGCTCGACGACGGCGTTCACCATGCCCATGCGGTGCGCCTCCTCGGCGGAGTAGTCGCGACCGAGGAAGAAGATTTCTCGCGCGAACTTCTGGCCGACTTGGCGGGCGAGGTACGCCGAGCCGTATCCGCCGTCGAAACTCGCGACGTCGGCGTCGGTTTGCTTGAACTTCGCGTGCTCGCGGCTGGCGATGGTGAGGTCGCACACGACGTGCAGGCTGTGGCCGCCGCCGACCGCCCAGCCGGGCACCACGCAGATGACGACCTTGGGCATGAAACGAATCAGTCGTTGCACTTCGAGAATGTGCAGGCGCCCGGTGCGCGCCGTGTTGATCGTGCTCGCGTCGGTGCCCTCGGCGTACTTGTAGCCGTCTTTGCCGCGAATGCGTTGGTCGCCGCCGCTGCAGAACGCCCAGCCGCCGTCTTTCGGTGACGGGCCGTTTCCGGTGAGCAGCACGCAACCGACGTCGGGGGTTTGTCGCGCGTGGTCGAGCGCGGTGAACAGCTCGTCGACCGTCTGCGGGCGGAATGCGTTGCGTACTTCGGGTCGGTTGAACGCGATGCGCACGGTGCCCGAGTCGACGCTGCGGTGGTACGTGATGTCCGTGAACGAGAAGCCCGGCACCGCTCGCCATGCTGCGGCGTCGAAGAGGGGAGAAATCGACGAGCCGTCGGCCTTCGGTGTCACCCTTTCAGTGTGGCAGCGAATGTCGCGAGTCACGCCCGAGCGTCTCAGTCGCGCAACGCAGGACTGGTACTTTTGAGCAGTCAATGGCGCTCGTCTTTGCGGTGGTCGCACACTTCGTGGCCGGAGCCCTGTTGCTCGCCGGCTTGCGCCGCCGACCGGTGTTCGGCGCGGTCGTCGGTCTCGCGGTGCTGGCCGCCACCGCGTTTCTGGCGGTCTCGCAGGGCATCGGGGTCGATACCCCGCCGCAGGCGACCGTGGAATGGATTCCGCTCCTCGGTTTTGACTTCAGTTTCTCGCTCGACGGCTTTGCCGTCGTGATGACGCTGCTGGTGAGCGTGCTCGGGTTCGCGGTGCTCGCGTACTCGATCGGCTACTTCGAGCATGACGCCACCTTCGCCCGGTTCGTCGGGTTGTTCATGGCGTTCGCCGGCTCGATGACCGGCCTCGTGTTGGCCGCCGACCTCTTCACGATGTTCGTGTTCTGGGAACTCACGTCGATCTGTTCGTTCCTGCTCATCGGTCTGAACGACAAGTCGGAGTCGGCTCGACGTTCGGCCGTTCGTGCGCTGCTGACCACTGGTGCGGGCGGGCTGTGTTTGTTGGCCGGCGTCGGTTTGTTGCAAGCCGAGTTCGGCACGACGTCGTTCGCCCGACTCGCGGCGCTAGCGCCGAGCGGCACGATCGCGCAGGCGGCGGCCGTGTTGCTGTTGCTCGGCGCGTTCACCAAGTCCGCGCAGTTTCCGTTTCACTTCTGGTTACCGGGCGCGATGGCGGCGCCCACGCCGGTGAGCGCGTACTTGCACTCCGCCACGATGGTGAAGGCGGGTCTCGTGCTGCTCGCCCGAACTTCGCCGGTGTTCGCCGACGAGGGCGTGTGGCGTTGGTGGGTGGTGGTCGCCGGAGTGGCCACGATGGTGATCGGCGGATGGCAGGCGTTGCGCCAAGTGGACGCCAAGCTGCTGTTGGCGCACAGCACCGTTTCGCAGCTCGGGCTGCTGACCGTGTTGTTCGGCATCGGCTCGCCGATCGCGTTGTACGCGGGCGTCGCGCACCTCGTGGCACACGCAGTGTTCAAGGCCGGCCTCTTTCTCGGCGTCGGTGTGATCGACCACGAGCTCGGCACGCGCGACGTGTCGCGCATCGGTGCGGCTCGATCGTCGGTTCCGTTGACGGTGTGGGCGATTGCCGCCAGCACCTTGTCGATGGCCGGCATGATTCCGCTTCTCGGCTTCGTGACGAAGGAAAAGGCGCTCGTTGCGTTGCTCGACGCGCCGCTCGGTTCGGTGGGTGACGTCGCGTTGTGGGGCGTGGTGGCGGGTTCGGTGCTGTCGGTGGCATACAGCGTGCGACTGTTGCGTGCGGTGCTGGGCGGTGCGTCGTCAAGTTTCGAACGTGACGGTGCCGGGCACGCCGACGAGCACCATCATGCGTCGAGGCTGGTTTCGGTGTTGCTCTCTGCGCCGGTGGTGACGACTGCGGTCGTGTCGGTGGTGTTCGGGTTTGCCGCCTCGCTGCTCGGCACGTGGCTGGTCGCGCCGGCGACCTCGCTCGATGCCGACGCGAAGTCGAAGCTCGTGCTGTGGCCTGGTGTCAACACCGCGCTCGTCATCTCTTTCGTGGTCATCGTGTTGGGTGCGCTGGTCGGCTGGCGCGCTCCGCTCGCCGCGGCGACGCAAGCCGGTTCTCGTGGCGAGCGCGTGTTCGACGGCGTGTACGACGCGATCATGGCCGCGTCGAAGCGAATCACGGCCGCGACCCAGTCGGGTTCGTTGCCGATGTACGTCGGTGTGATGGCGGCACTGATCGCGGCTGCCCCGATTGCCGCACTGCTCATCGACGGCAAGGTGCCGTCCGCTGAGTTGGTCGACGACTCTTTGTTGACCATCGTGATCGTCGCGCTCGCCTCGGTGCTCGCGCTGGGAACGGTGCTGGTGCCAATGCGTTTTGCTGCCGCATTGTTCTTGGGGGGTGTTGGTTATGCGGTGGCGGTGTTGTTCGCAATGCGCGGCGCCATTGCCCTTGCGCTTACCCAGTTGTTGGTGGAGACGCTGTCGGTGGTGATTTTCTTGCTCGTGTTGCGTGTGATGCCGCGCCGCTTTGCACCGTCATCGCGATGGAATCCACGGGTGCTGCGTATCTCGATTGCCGCCATCGTCGGTGTAGCTGTGCCGCTCTTCGTGCTTGCAGTGAACGGGGCCAGCAGCGGGCCGTCGGTCTCGGAGGAGTACTTTGCACGCTCGGTTGACGAAGCCGGCGGTCGCAACGTCGTGAATGTGATTCTCGTCGACTTCCGCGGATTCGACACGATGGGCGAGATCACCGTGCTGGCAGTCGCAGCTCTCGGAGTCGCGAACCTGGTGCGCGCCGCCGAGCGCGAGCGACGCGGCATAGTGACGGGCGGTGCTCCGAAATGATGATGCCGTCGTCCGCGATTCTAGACGAGCTCGTTGATCGCTGGCTCGCGAAAGTCGCGACTCTCGTTGCGGTGTACGTCACCTTTCGTGGCCACAATGCACCTGGGGGTGGGTTCGCTGGGGGACTGATTCTCGGGTCGGTGTTCGTGCTGCAGTTTCTGACGGGTCGCGAGCCGATGTTGCGTGGCCGCCCGATTCGGCGTCCTGAGTCACTGCTCGGCTGCGGGTTGCTGCTTGCGCTCGCCACCACCGTGGCGCCACTCTTCGTCGGCGGCGCACCGCTGGAGTCCCACATTTGGCCGCTCGACGTCCCGCTTATCGGCGAGGTCAAGGTGGTTTCCTCCATGTTCTTCGACCTTGGAGTGTTCCTGGTGGTCGTCTCCGTGGTCTTGATGGTGTTGCAGGCGCTCGGCACCCAGGGTGCGGCGTTGGTTGCGCATCGTGAGGAGTCAGCGCCGTGAGTGTCTCGCTGCTCGTCCTTGTCGGAGTGCTGTTCGCGGTGGGCACGTATCTGTTGATGGAGCGTTCCCTCACCCGTATCGCGTTGGGGGTCGGAGTGCTCGGCAACGGTGTCAACGTTCTGCTCGTCATCGTCGGCAGCCGGCCTGGGCGTGCGCCGATCGTCAACGCCGGCGGCGAGATGACCGATCCGCTTCCTCAGGCGCTGGTGCTCACGGCGATCGTCATCGGTTTCGCCTTGCTCGCGTTCTTGCTGGCGCTTGCCTGGCGTAATTGGACGATCACGGAGAACGACGAGGTGGAAGACGACGTCGAGGACCGTCTCGTGAAGTCGCGTACCGATCGCAGCGCGAAACTCACCGACCAGCCGCACAGCGAGGACGTCTCCTTGTGACTGCGCTCGTTGCTGTGCCCGTGTTGGTTCCGTTGATCGCGGCTGCGCTCATGCTGGTCGTACGTCCGCTTGCGGCGCAACGTATCTTCAGCATGATCGCATTACTTTCCTCTCTGGCGGCCGCAGTATCGGTGCTCATCGATCTCTGGGCGAGCGGACCAATCAAAGTGGTGCGTCTGGGTGGCTGGCCAGGAGAGTTCGCCATCACGATGGTGGCCGACCGATTGGCGTCGGTGATGGTGGTGGTCGCACTCCTCGTGGTGACGGCCGTGCTTGTGTATGCGATGGGTCAGGGAGGCGCTGATGTGCAGTCGGCGTTTTACCACCCGGTCTACATGGTGATGGCCGCGGGAATCTCGCAAGCCTTCCTTGCCGGCGACCTCTTCAACTTGTTCGTCGCATTCGAGATTCTGCTCATGGCCAGCTACGTGCTGCTCACGCTGGAAGGGACCAACGCTCAGATTCGTTCGGGCACTACCTATGTGGTGCTCAACGTAATCGAGTCGATGGTGTTGGTCGTCACCGTCGGATTGATCTTCGCCGCAACCGGAACGGTGAACATGGCCGAGCTTCCAGAACGGCTTGCTCAACTGCCCGACGGTGTTCGCGCGGGCCTCCAGCTGTTGCTGCTTCTGGCATTTGGAATCAAAGCCGCGGTATTCCCGCTCTTTTTCTGGCTACCTGACTCGTATCCGACCGCGCCGAGTTCGGTGAGCGCGGTGTTCGCCGGACTTCTCACCAAGGTGGGTGTCTATTGCCTGATTCGTGTGCAGACGTTGTTGTTTCCCGGCCAAATGAACGACCTGGTCATCGTGATCGGGGCACTCACCATGTTGATCGGTGTGATCGGTGCCGTCTCCCACAAGGACATGAAGCGGATCCTCTCGTTTCACATCATTTCCCAGATCGGGTACATGGTGTTCGGTCTCGGCGTCGGCGGAGCAGCGGCGGTAGCGGCGACCATCTTCTATCTCATCCACCACATCCCGGTGAAAACGTCGTTGTTCCTGGTGGAAGGAATCATCGAACGCGACTCTGGCTCGAGCTCGCTCGACTCGGTGAGCGGGCTGGCACGACGATCGCCGTGGCTCGCGGTGCTCTTTCTCGTGCCCGCGCTGAGCCTTGCCGGGTTGCCGCCCTTCTCTGGGTTTCTTGCCAAGTTCGCGATTGTGCGTGCCGGTCTCGACGACGCTCACTACGTTGGCGTAGGCGTCGCCATCGTGGTGAGTTTGCTCACGCTGGTGTCGATGGTGAAAATTTGGGTAGCTGCATTCTGGGGCGACGTCGAGCCGGTCAATCGTGTTGAGGCAGCGGGTCTTCTGCGCCGCCAGCCGCTCATGGCAGTCGGCACGATTGTGATTGTGCTGTTGTCGCTCGCAATTGCCTTCGCAGCCGGGCCGTTCTACGAGTTTGCCGAAGGAGCAGCCCGGCAAGCTCTCGACGTTGCCTCGTATGTCGCAGCGGTGAAGTCGTCGTGAAAGCAAACGTGCCATGAAGCTGAGTTCGCTCGCCGTAATTCCGAGCTCGGTCGTGCTTTTTGCGTTCTGGATTCTGCTGTGGGGAGAGTGGTCCTTCGCCAACGTGATGAGCGGTGTCGTTGCCGTGCCGATCGTCGCATGGTTGTTTCGGCACCGCCAAGACCCGGTCTATGTGCTTCGACCCGTAGCCGCGAGCAAGCTCGTCGGTTTCGTGCTTTACAGCCTGGTCGCTTCGAGCCTGCGCGTGGCGAGAGCAGTGGTGGCGCCCACTGCGGCTCGGGTCAGCACTTCGGTGCAGTCAGTGCACCTGAAGCATGGCTCGGTGTTTATCGCATCGATCGTCGCCAACGCAATCACGTTGACGCCGGGCACCATGACGCTCGAACTCCACCGTCCGACGCTGACACTCGACGTGCACGTGCTCGGCGAGGTCGACCCGAGCGCGTTTCGTGATGAGATCCTGAAGCTCGAGCGACTAGTCGCCGACGCGTTCGCACCGCGAGAGTCGAAAGGCGGAGCAAAATGAGTGGGGAGTGCAATTCGTGAACGTCGTGGCGTATGTCTCTCTCGCGCTGCTCGCTCTTGCCGCGACCATCGGTGTTGTGAGTATCGCCAAACGCACGAGTCTTGGTGACCGAGCAGTCGCGTTCGACATGCTGACATCGGTCATTACGTGCGGTCTTCTGGTGGGTGCCGCAACGTGGGGCGAAGAGCTCAACCTCGACCTGGCGGTCGTGCTCGGCCTGCTGGGGTTCGTTGCTTCGTTGACGATCGCCCGTTTCATCGAGAGTCGTGAAGGCGAAGAGTCATGAACGAGGTCGTGGGCACGATTCGCGACGTTGCTTCGGCGGCGCTGCTGATCGGCGGTTCTCTTCTGGCTCTGATTGCGTCACTGGGGTTGTTCCGACTCGGGTCGACTCGCGCTCGCATGCATGCCACCACGAAGCCAGCCACGCTCGGTGTGCTGATGTGCGGAGTCGGTGCGACGGTGCAGCTCACGTCGACGAGTGATGTGACGAAAATAGCGGTGATTATTGTGTTGCAACTTGTCACAGCCCCGATCGGTGCGCACATGCTCGGTCGTGCGGTCGGCGGCAAGTAACCTCGCCGAATGGATTTTCTGACCTTCGTCTGGCTGGTAG
>DAIPHP010000046.1:0-9954 GCA_036771295.1 Ilumatobacteraceae bacterium | reverse complement strand
GACGCCGAGAACGAGAACATCAGCGTCGAGTGGTTTCCGCCCGAAGTCAACAACTGATTCGCACCTGCTCGTGTGAACCGCGGGTGAAACCTCGATGACCTCCCGGGGAATTCGTCGACCCTCGTCACCCCCTGACGCGGCCGAGGGTTACGGTGCCAACATCGACTCGCGCTTCATCAACCGAGAACTCAGTTGGCTCGACTTCAACGAGCGCGTCTTCTCCTTGGCCACGACGCCTCAGGTGCCGTTGCTCGAGCGGTTCCGATTCTTGGCGATCACCGCGTCCAACATGGACGAGTTCTACCAAGTTCGTGTCGCCGCGTTGCACGACCAGATCGCCGCTGAAATCTCAGAGAAGAGCCTCGACGGAATGTCGCCGCAACAGCAGCGAAACGCCATCTCGGTGCGCGTGCAGAAGTTCGTGGTCGCGCAAGAACGACTGCTCAGTCACGAGTTGTTTCCGTCGCTCGCTCGCGAAGGTATCCGCGTGGTGCGCTGGTCGAAGCTCGGCAAGAGAGCAAAGGACGCGCTGACCGCCGACTACGAGAACCGAATCTTCCCGATCCTCACCCCGCTGGCGGTCGACCCGTCGCACCCGTTTCCGTACATCTCCAACCTGGCGCTGAACCTGGCGGTCATCGTGCGCGACACGGTCGACGGCGACGAGCGGTTCGCCCGAGTGAAGGTGCCGCGCAACTTTCCACGCTTCGTACCCGTGCCCGATTCGGACGACTTCATCCTGCTCGAAGACCTCATCGAGGCGCATCTCGACCGGCTGTTTCCTGGAATGGAGATCGTCAGCGTCTCGCGCTTCAGGGTGACGCGAAACGCCGACCTCTCGCTCGACGACGAGGACGCCGAAGACTTGCTTGCTGCCGTGGAAATGGAGCTGCGCCGCCGCCGATTCGGCAGGGCGGTTCGTCTCGAGGTGCAGTCGAACATCCCCGAAATCGTGCTCGCTCGCATGTGCACCGAATTGGAGCTCGAACCAGCCGACGTCATTCGCCACGACTCGTTCGTCGAGATGTCGGCCTTGACGCAATTGGCGAACCTCGACCGCCCGAAACTGCGCTTCGCGCCGTGGACTCCGGTCACCGCGGGCCGACTCGCCGCGGCCGCCGAAGCGGGCAAGTCGATGTTCGAGGTCATCCGCTCGCGTCAGTTGTTGGTGCACCACCCGTACGAGTCGTTCTCCTCGTCGACCGAGACGTTCGTCGAGCAGGCCGCCCGCGACCCCAAAGTGCTGTCGATCAAGATGACCCTCTACCGCACGTCGGGTGACAGCCAGATCGCCCGTCATCTCATTCGTGCCGCCGAAGCCGGCAAGCAAGTCGCCGTCGTGCTCGAGTTGAAGGCACGCTTCGACGAGGCCCGCAACGTCAGTTGGGCGCGCGAACTGGAGTTGGCCGGCGTGCACGTGAACTACGGGCTCGTCGGGCTGAAGACGCACGCGAAGTGCATCCTCGTCGTGCGCGAGGAGGCCGGCGGCATCCGTCGCTACGTGCACGTCGCGACCGGCAACTACAACTCGGTCACCGCGCGCGTCTACGAGGACATCGGGTTCTTCACGTGCGAAGAGGCGGTCGGTCGCGACGCCACGCAGCTGTTCAACTATCTCACCGGGTACGGCCGCGAGCCCGAGTACCAGCAACTCATCGTCGCGCCGCACCAGTTGAAGCGCGAGATCATCCGGCTCGTGAACCACGAGGCGACGTTCGGTGCGGAAGGTCGCATCACGCTGAAGCTGAACGCCGTGCAGGACCCCGACGTCATCGACGCGCTGTACGCCGCGAGCGCGGCCGGGACGCGAGTCGACATGGTCGTGCGCGGAATCTGCGGCGTGCGCGCCGGGGTGCCGGGTCTTTCGGAGAACATCTCCGTCCGCTCGGTGCTCGGTCGTTACCTCGAGCACTCCCGCATCTACAGGTTCGATCACGGGCATGACGGGGACGAACCGCTGCACCTGATCGGTTCTGCCGACCTCATGATTCGAAACCTCTCGGGTCGCGTGGAGACCCTCGTGCGCCTCACGCATCCGAAACACCGCGCGTGGCTGGACACGGCGCTGTCGTTCTTGCTCGACGACCGAAACGTGCATTTCCGGCTCGGGGCCGACAACCGTTGGTCTCAAGTCGGCGAGCACCACACACCGAACGACGCCCAGCGGCAACTGCACGAATGGGTCGTTGCCACTCAGTCGCGCTAGAAACCCGCCATCCGGCTCAGTTCATTCACTGTTCAGCAAGCTGTCGTGCTGCGTTTACTGGTGCTTCGCGATCGCACCATCGACGAGCCCTAGCGTGCCTACCGTAGAACGTATGGAAGAGACCCGAAAGTCGTACCACTCCGAACTCGAAGATTTGCGCTCATTGGTCGTGCGCCTGGGAGCCTCGGTGATCGAAGCCATCCCGCGAGCCACCAACGTGCTCTTGAGCGGCGACCTCGAGGGCGCCGACTACTTGGTGCAGTCGGACGACGAGATCGACGCCCGCGCCCACGACATTGAGGACCGCACGTTCGAGATTCTCGCGCTGCAGGCCCCGGTGGCCGGCGAGTTGCGGCAGCTCGTCTCGATTCTCAAGATCACCAGCGACCTCGAGCGATCCGCGGATCTCGCGGTCAACATCTGCAAGGCGGCCCGCCGCATCTACGGGAAGGAAATCGACCCGGTGTTGCGCGGTCTCATCTCGAAAATGAGCGAGCAGGCAGAGCAATTGTTCCAAGCAGCAATCAACTCGTTCGCCGAGAACGACGCTGCGACGGCCGCCGCAATCGAAGACATGGACTCGTTCCTCGACGCGTTGCACCGGCAGTTCGTGCAGGCGATTTTCGAGACGCACGCTCGCGAGCGGATGGATCTGCAACTCGCGGTGCAGCTGGCGATCGTCGCCCGCTTCTACGAGCGAATCGGCGACCACGCCGTGAACGTCGGCGAGCGAGTGCGGTTCGCCCTCACAGGGTGGAAACCCGAGATGCGCGCGATCGCCCGCCAGCGTCAGCGTGACGCGACGGGTGAGTTGCCGATCACGCGAGGGTAAGCAACGGTCTTCTCGGTGTCGTACGTACTGGCGATCGTCACCTTTCTGGTCGGTACGGCACTCGGAACATCGGTGGCCCGCCAGAGAATCGTTCGACGCGCGGCGTCCGCTCCGTCGGGTCGGGAAAGCGCGGCGGTCGGCGTACGCGCAGCTGAGGTGCCCGGTTCGCTCGACGAGATCATCGTTGCCGCTCTCGACGCGCTGCCGAGCGGCGTCGTGATCGCCGACGCGAACGGATCAGTGCTGTTCAAGAACTCCTCAGCCCGGGCCATAAGCGGCGTCCGGCACATCGACGTGCTGGTCGACGAAGCCGTCGAGGCGATGGTGAAGAGCGCCACGTCCGCCGAGACGCAGCATCGCCGCTTCGCCACCGCCGGGTCGCCGTCGCGCGCGTTCGACATTCGTACGAAGCGGTTGGCGAACGGCACCATCGTCGCGACCGTCGAAGACGTGACCGAACAGTCGCGCATCGACACCGTCAGAACCGACTTCGTGGCGAATCTCAGCCACGAGTTGAAGACGCCCATCGGCGGCATCGCAGCACTGGCCGACACCATGATCGGCGAGAAAGACCCGCAGGTCATCGAGCGTCTGACTGCCCGCATCGTCGACGAGTCGTACCGACTTTCGCGGATCGTGGACGACCTGCTCGATTTGTCGCGAATCGAGTTCGGCGGGGCCGAGGACTGGGAACCCGTCGCGATCTCCGACGTGGTGAACGAGGTCGTGGCGCGCATGCAGCACGAGTCAAAGAGGGCAGGAGTGACCGTCGAGGCCAAGGCGCCAGCGGGAGTCAACGTCGTGGGTGACCGAATGCAACTCGTGTCGGCGCTGCAGAACCTCGTCTCGAACGCCATCAAGTACAGCGGGGACGGCAAGAAGGTGCTGGTCGAGGTGCAAGCGACGGCTGAGCTCGTCAGCATCTTGGTGGTCGACCAAGGCATCGGTATCGCTGCCCGCGACCATCAACGCATCTTCGAGCGCTTCTACCGAGTCGACCGCGCCCGCTCGCGCTCGACCGGCGGCTCGGGGTTGGGGCTCTCGATCGTGCGACACGTGGTGTCGAACCACGGCGGAACCGTGTCCGTCGTCTCGGAAGAGGGTCGCGGGTCGACGTTCACCATCGTGCTGCCGCGCGCCGAAAGTCCGGCCAACATCGAGTCGGCGGCAACGCCGGCAGAGCCCGGCAATTCTCTCGGAGGCGGAGACGTTTCCGCCGCAACGTCGACAGAAACGGACGTCACCGTATGAACAGCACCAGCCGGCAAACCGTGATGGTCGTCGAGGATGAAGAGGCGTTCATCGACGCGCTGGTCGTCGGGCTGCAGCGAGAAGGCTTCGGCGTCGAGGTCGCGCGCGACGGAGCCGAGGCGCTGAGCAACTTCGAGCGCGTGAATCCCGACATCGTGCTGCTCGACGTCATGCTGCCCAAAGTGTCGGGCACCGACGTGTGCCGCGAGATCCGCAAGAAGAGCCAGGTACCGATCATCATGGTGTCCGCGAAAGGCACCGAGCTCGACACCGTCGTCGGCCTCGAGGTCGGGGCAGACGATTACATCGTCAAGCCGTACCGGATCCGCGAACTCGTCGCGCGAGTGCGAGCCGCGCTGCGCCGAAGCGGCGTGTCGGGAGACTCCGCAGTCGACACGGGCAGCAGGGTCACCGTCGGAGACATCTCGATCGACCCCGACCAGCACATCGTCATGGTGCGCGGCGTGCTCACCAAACTGCCGCTGAAGGAGTTCGAGCTGCTCTACGTGCTGATGGCCAACGCCGGACGAGTGATGACCAGGGACACGCTGATCGACCGGGTGTGGGGAAGCGACTACTACGGCGACACCAAGACGTTGGACGTGCACATCAAGCGACTCCGCTCGAAAGTGGAAGTCGACCCCGGCAACCCGGTCGCGATTCTCACCATTCGCGGACTCGGCTACAAGTTCGAGCGACCGGCCTAGAACTCGGCCCGCCCGCCTAGAGCTCCAATCGCGCCAACCAGAGACCGGGTGCCTCGATTTCGGCGGGGGTCGGCAGGGCTCCGTCGCGGTCGACGATCTGCGCCAGTCCGGCTTCGCCGGCACGTTCGACGACGCCGTCCACGAACCGCCTGCCTAACGCGACTCGTTCGGGGGTGAGGTCGATGCCGAGGAGGCGCTCGACGAAGACGCGATCGGCGGACTGTGCCACGCGCTGTCTGCGCACGGCCTCGGCGATGCGCGCGGCATCACCGAGAATCCGCGCGGTCACTGCGTCGACGTAGCGGTCGATCACACCGACGATCGCGGCGACGGCGGCGTCGAGTGCCGGCGCGACTCTGTCTTGTGCCGACGACCGGCTCGCACCGAGCAGCACGGTCGGGTCGGAGAGCAGCGAGTCGAGCATCTTCATCGGGTCGCCGGACGACACGTCGATGCGCGAGAGGCCCTCGGAGATCGAGCCGGGGTCGGTGCGGAATCCCCCCGCGAACTCGGTGATCAGCCGGCTGAGTGCATGCCTGAGGTGCGGCACGGAAAACACGCCGTGACTCACCATCTCGTGGGCGAGGGAGTAGATGACCATGTCGTCGCGGGCGATCGACCATTCGTCGGCGAAGGTGTCCACGTTGCCGACCACGAGCACGATCTTCCCGTGCGGTTCGCGGGGCAGCGGCAAGTCGTACTGACCGAACGTGTGCACGGCGAAGCGTCCGACGAGATTGCCCACCGACATGCCGAGCATCGACGGGGCGATCATCTTGCTCACGTTGCCCAGCATCGCCATCATCGGATCCTCGGTGTCCGCGGCTTCCGGCTTCTGATCCGTATCGTTGCGCCCGATCGCCGCGGCGAGGGCGTCGAAGTACGGCTTCCACGCGTCGAGAGTGAGCTGCACCCAAGTTGCACGGCTGACCACTTCCACGACGCTCGACTCGACCGAGTCTCGGCCCGTCACTTCGGCGACCCGCATTGAGACGATGCGCGCCAAGTTTTCGACGGAGATCCGTCGCGCCGGGTCGACGTTGTGTTCGGCGACGCCCTGCGTCGCCGCCATCAACGCGGTTTGTCGCGCGACGTCCCACTGCAGCGGACCCTGCGCGGACATCGCCTTCTGAAACTGGGCGAACAACGGATTGCTGAACGGGTTCGGTGCCTCGTCGTCCGCCACGACGCCCAAGGCTATGACTGCGCACAAGTACGATGAAACGCAATGAAAGCCGACCGAGTCGAGTTGTGCGATCACCCGCTTGACATCGCTGGTCTGTACGAATGGGCCATATCACCCGAATGCGGCGCAATCGTTCTGTTCTCCGGCACGGTGCGCGACCATGCCGAGGGTCGCAGCGGCGTGACGTCCCTTTCTTACGAGGCCTACCGTGACGTCGCCGTCGAAAAGATGCGCGAGGTCGTGGCCGAGGCGCGAAAGCGATATCCGACCGCTGGGAACATCGCGTTGGTGCACCGCGTCGGCGAACTGCAGTTGACCGAGTCCTCGGTCGTCGTCGTGGTCGCGGCGCCGCACCGACCCGAGGCCTTCGACGCCGCGAGGTTCTGCATCGACGCCCTCAAACAGAGCGTGCCGATTTGGAAGAAGGAAACCTGGGCGACCGGCACCGACTGGGGCACCAACGCCGCCGCGCCGGTGCGAGCATCGAAGGTGTCGGCGGATTCGGCGGGGGCGGCCCGATGATCGCCGCGACGTCGATTGCCAGCCTCGTCTTCGCGGCGATATCGATCGCTGCAGCGTCCGCGCTCGCGTACTTGGTGGCGACGGACAACCGCCGCTCGCGACCGGTGGATGGTGCGGCCCAGTTCCGTCGTCACTTGAACGCGTTGTCGGACGATTCCCGCGAGCACCTGCGCGAGCAGATTCGCATCGCACGCGAACAGCGGCAGGCCAGGTAGCCATGGCGACGATGCGACGAGAGGACCGCTAGTCATGGCACGCGACCTCGCCATCGACCTCGGCACAGCGAACACGCTCGTGTACAAGCAGGGCGAGGGCATCATCATGAACGAGCCGACGGTGATCGCCAAGAACCGTCGCACCAACGAGGTGCTCGCCACTGGCCACGAGGCCTGGGACATGATCGGGCGTACGCCCAGCTACATCGTCGCGGGCCGCCCGTTGCGCGGGGGAGCCATCACCGACTTCGAGACGACCGAGCAGATGATCCGCCTGTTGCTGAAGCGCGCCGGAGTGTCGCGTTTCGCCCGCCCGAAGGTGCTCATTTGCGTGCCGTCGGCGATCACCGAGGTGGAGCGACGCGCCGTCACCGAGGCCACCCGCCGGGCTGGCGCCGCCGACGCCCAGTTGCTCGAGCAACCGATGGCCGCCGCCATCGGCGCCGACCTGCCGATCGAAGAACCGGTCGGCAACATGGTCGTCGACATCGGCGGCGGCACCACGGAGACGGCGGTCATCAGCCTCGGCGGCATCGTCACCTTGCGCGCGGAGCGAGTCGGCGGGTTCACCATGGACGAAGCGATCCAAGGTTGGGTGCGCAAGGAGCACGGTCTGGCCATCGGCGAACGCACCGCGGAAGAAATCAAGATTCAAATCGGGAGCGCGCTCCCGTCGCCGGCCGACCGCGACGCAGAAGTGAAGGGCCGTGACCTGGTCACCGGACTGCCCAAGACCGTCGTGCTCACCGCGGCGGAGATTCGCGAAGCGCTCGACGAGGTCGTGACGCGAATGATCGACTCGGTCAAGGAGTGCCTGGCAGTGACGCCGCCCGAGCTGGCGCAAGACCTCCTCACGCGCGGCATTTACCTCGTCGGCGGTGGTGCGCTGTTACGAGGTCTCTCCGAGCGCCTGCAGCTGGAGACGAAAGTGCCCGTGATGATGTCGTCGCAACCGCTGGAAGCCGTCGTGCTCGGTGCGGGCCACTGCATCGAGAACTACCAAGCGTTGCGCGGCATGTTCATGGACGCGCGTCGCTGAGCGCGGCCGCATCGATGAACGGCTTCGTCGTCTTCGCCGTCAACGCGTCAGCATGGGTCGCAGCCGGCGTCGTGATCGGCTGGTCCTACGCCCGCCGGCCGTGGCGCACGATGCTCGCACCGGGAATCTTCACGACGTTGCGCGACTGGGACAACCGCGACTTCTACGAGCGCGTGCTGCGGGTGCGCGCTTGGAAAGACGCGCTCCCCGAAGCCGGCACGTGGTTCGGCGGCATCAGCAAACGAACGCTGCCCGGGCACGCCGACGGCGGATTGCAGCGGTTCGTCGCGGAGTCGCTGCGAGCAGAGCGCGTGCACCTCGCGCACGTGCTCAGCGTCGTCGTGACGATGTCGTGGACCCGCGGCTGGTGGCTTCTCGTCTCGATCGCGTTCGCGGTGGCGGTCAACCTGCCGTGCGTCGTGGTGGCGAGATACAACCGCGTGCGACTCGCGCACCTAGCATGACGCTGATGTTTCTTCGCGGCCGACTGCAGTGGTCGCTGCTCGCGGTGACCATCGTCAGCGGGATGCTGGCGTTCTTTTTTGCGCAACGCAACGACTCGGGCGTCGAGGCCGTGCCGACCACCGTCGCCACGACGACCACCACAACAACGACGACCGTCTACCAGCCGCCGATCACCTACGTCGTGCAACGCGGCGACACGCTGTTCGGCATCGCCCAGAGTTTCCAGGTCGACATGCAGGCGCTGATGGACATGAACGGCATCGCGAACCCGGACCGCGTCGAGGCGGGCGACGAGCTCGTCATGCCGCCGGCCACAGGTTTCGTTCCGGTCGCTCCGTCGACCACCATGCTTCCGTAGCGCGAAGCTACGGGCGCGAACTCGCGCGGTGTCGCACGACGATGTCGACGATGTCGTTCATGATCCGCGCGACCGCGTAGTCCTTGGGCGTGTACACCGCCGCGACACCCGAGGCGAGCAACGTGGCGCGGTCGTCGTCGGGAATGATTCCGCCGACCACCACCGGCGCGCTGACACCGACGTCGCTCAGTTCGCGCAACACTTCCGGCACCAACGACTGGTGCGACCCCGAGAGAATCGAGAGCCCGATGACGTCGGGGTCCTCGTCGCGGGCCGACTCCGCGATCTGGCGCGGCGTCAGGCGGATTCCGCCGTACACGACTTCCATTCCTGCGTCGCGCGCGGCGATGGCGATCTGCTCGGCTCCGCTGGAATGGCCGTCGAGCCCGGGCTTGGCGACGAGCAGTCTCGGCGGCCCGCCGGTCAACGCCGCCGACCGGTGCGCGACCGCGGCGAGTTCTTCTCCGCGCGGTGCGGCGACCCCACCGACGCCCGTCGGTGCACGGTACTCGCCGAACACTTCGCGCAAGCACCCGGCCCATTCTCCGGTCGTGCCGCCGGCGAGTGCCAGGGCAATGGATGCATCCATGACGTTGTCGGAGCCGGCCGCGGCTGCACGCAGTTCGCGCAGCGCCTTGGCGACCGCGGCGGAGTCCCGTGAGGCCCGCCACTGCTGGAGATCGGCCACGTGCGCGGCCTCGACTGTGGGGTCGACGCGCAGGATGTTGTCGTTGCCGCCGAGGGGCGAGTCGGCAGTCTCGGTGAAGGCGTTGACACCGACCACCACCTGGTCGCCGCTCGCGATGCGACGGGTGCGCTCGGCCATCGACGCGACGAGGCGACGTTTCAGTTCTTCCACCGACGCATAGGCGCCGCCGCGAGACACGATTTCGTCGAGTTCCGCCTTCGCCGCGTCGCGAATGTCGCTCGTCAGTTTCTCCACCACGTGCGAGCCGTCGAGCACGTCGCCGTACTCGAGCAGGTCAGTTTCGAACGCCAGCACCTGCTGCATGCGCAGCGACCACTGCTGGTCCCACGGTCGGGGCAGCCCGAGGGCTTCGTTCCACGCCGGCAATTGCACGCTGCGGGCCCGCGCCCGCTTCGAGAGCGTGACGGCGAGCATCTCGAGCACGATTCGTTGCACGTTGTTCTCGGGTTGTGCCTCGGTGAGGC
>DAIPHP010000045.1:0-10026 GCA_036771295.1 Ilumatobacteraceae bacterium | reverse complement strand
TGTTGCTGCCGCACTGGACGGACGGCTGCATCGGCAGCATGGAAGGTCTCTTCTTCGAGGCGTCCGGCACGACGCCGTACCACTTCATCGCCGCGGCCGCGATGTCGAAGCAGAGCAGCAACCCGGTGCGCGAGCTGCGGTACGACGACAACAACGCCGCGCTCGGCGTCCGGTACCTGCAAGAACTCGGCGTGCGTTATTACATGGGCTTCACTCCCGAAGCGGTACGCGAAGCTTCCGCCCAGCCTGACCTGACCGAGATCGCGCGATCCGGTCCGTGGGTCATCTACCAAGTGGCCGGCAGCGATCTCGTGGTTCCGCTCGCGACGCAACCGGTGGTGATCGGTGACCGGGTCGACGACGAGTCGTTGATGGGGCATCCGGACGATGCAAAGGAACGCTGGCTGGAAATCGGCACGAGCTGGTTCCAGAACCCCAACGATTGGCTCGCGGTGCCCGTTGCCGACGGCCCAGACGAATGGCAGCGCGTCGACGTGGCCATCGACTTCAACCGTCGCATCGGCGAGCCTGACGATCGCTCGCGTCGGGTCGACGTGGTCGTGCCGAGCGACCCGATCAACGTCGTGTCGGTAGAGCCGGCGACGGTCACCGACGTCGTGCAAGGCCGAAGCAGCGTGTCGTTCCGTGTCGACAAAGTCGGCACGCCGGTGCTCGTGCGTACCAGTTTCTTCCCCAACTGGGGCGTGAGCGGCGCCAAGGGCCCGTACCGCGTCGCACCGAACATGATGGTCGTGGTTCCGACCGAGAACGAAGTGAAGCTGAGCTTCGGTTGGTCGTTCCTCGACGTGCTCGCGTACGTGATCTCGATCGCGGGCGTCGTCGTGTTGGTGCGCTGGCGCCGCACGCAACGACAGTCGCGACGCGACGTCGACTCGCTCGTCACCGACCAGAACTAGCCTCAAGTCGATGCCGAATCTCGACGCGGTCGTGAAGGCCTACGACGTGCGCGGCACGGTTCCGGACCAGTTCGACGAGTCGCTGGCCCGCGCGTTCGGCGTGGCCTTCGCCAAGTTCACCAAGGCCTCCAGCGTCGTGGTGGCCCACGACATGCGTCCGAGCGGCCCGGGTCTCGTCGCGGCGTTCGAGGACGGCGTCACGTCGTGCGGGGCGTCAGTGGTGAACCTCGGTCTCGCGAGCACCGACCTCCTGTACTTCGCCAGCGGCAGCATGAACATGCCCGGTGCGATGTTCACCGCATCGCACAACCCGGCGCAGTACAACGGCATCAAGATGTGCGCGGCCGGCGCGAAGTCAATCGGTATCGACAGCGGTCTGCGCGAAGTGCGCGAACTGGCGCGCGAGGCGCTCGGCAAGCCGGTGCAGGGCGACCCGAGCAAAGTCACCAAACGAAATCTGCTGTCGGAGTTCGCTGCCCACGTGCTGTCGTTCGTCGACCCGTCGTTGCTGCGACCGTTGAAGGTGGTCGCCGACACTGCCAACGGTATGGGCGGGCTCGTCGTGCCCGCGGTGTTCGACCGCCTGCCGATGTTCGACGTCGAGATCATGTACGGCGAGTTGGACGGCACGTTCCCGAACCATCCGGCCGACCCGATCCAGCCGGCCAACCAGCGTGACCTGCAGGCGCGCGTGTTGTCGGGCGGCTTCGACGTCGGTCTCGCCTTCGACGGCGACGCCGACCGCGTGTTCTTGGTCGACGAGCTCGGTCGCACCGTGTCGGGCAGCACGACGACGGCGATTCTCGCCAAGGTGTTCCTGCGTCGCAAACCCGGCTCGATGATCCTCTACAACTTGATCTCGTCTCGCGCCGTTCGCGAAGTGATCGAAGAGAACGGCGGCAAGAGCCAGCGCACGAAGAACGGCCACAGTTACATGAAGGGCATCATGGCCGACACCGGCGCCGTGTTCGCCGGCGAGCACAGCGGCCACTATTACTTCGCCGACAACTACCGCGCCGACAGCGGTCTCATCGCCGCGCTCATCGTGCTGGAAGAGATGTGCCGCACCGGTTTGCCGCTCTCCAAGCTGCGCGAGCCCGTGGAGCGCTACGCCAACAGCGGCGAGATCAACACGCAAGTAAAGGACATCGACGCCGTCATCGCCCGCGTCGCGGAGAAGTACTCGAAGTTTCCGCAGGATCGCCTCGACGGTCTCACCGTCGATTGCGGTGACTGGTGGTTCAACGTCCGCGCGTCGAACACCGAGCCGTTGTTGCGCCTGAATCTCGAGGCGGCCACGCGCGAGCAGTGCGACACGCAAGTGGCCGAGCTGCTGCAACTGATCACCGCCTAGCGTGGGGGAGCAATGAGCACCATCGACGCCCGCCTGCTTTCGATCCTCGCCTGCCCGCAAGACAAGGGACCCCTCTATTTCATCGCCGACGAAGACGCGCTCTACAACCCGCGTTTGCACCGCCGGTACGACGTTCGTGACGGCATCCCCGTGATGCTGATCAGCGAAGCCACCACGGTGAGCGACGCCGAGCACGCCCGCATCATGGCGAAAGTGTCGGCGCAGAACATCGCTCCGACGTTCACCGAGTAACTCGCCTCCCGCGCGTCGCACTATCGCCTCACGGCCACCGCGCACTCGCTTAGACTGAAGCACGTCGGCTGACCCGATCCGGTGCCAGCAGGCCCCAGCCCGACACGGTCGTTTCTCGACCGTCCGTGATATCCAGCCATTCGCAGTACAACCACGAAACGGGGTCAGCCATGTCGTCATCTACGTTCGCCCAGCGCAAGGACTATCGCGTCGCCGATTTGTCCATGGCGCCGTTCGGCCGCAAAGAAATCCACCTCGCCGAGCACGAGATGCCCGGCCTGCGCGCGCTGCGCAAGGAATACGGGGCACTCAAGCCGCTGAAGGGCGCGCGCATCAGCGGTTCGCTGCACATGACCGTGCAGACGGCGGTGCTCATCGAGACGCTCGTCGAGCTCGGCGCGCAAGTGCGCTGGGCGAGCTGCAACATTTTCTCCACGCAAGATCATGCGGCGGCCGCCGTCGCAGTCGGCCCGAACGGCACGGTGGAAGAGCCCAACGGCATTCCGGTGTTCGCCTGGAAGGGCGAGACGCTGGAGGAGTACTGGTGGGCGACCGAGCAGATGATGACGTGGCCCGACGGTGACGGCCCGAACATGATCCTCGACGACGGCGGCGACGCCACGTTGCTCTTGCACAAAGGCGTGGAGTACGAGAAAGAAGGCAAGGTGCCCGACCCGACGACCGCGTCGAACGCCGAGTTGGCGATCGTGCTCGGTCTGCTGCAGCGCAGCCTGAAGAGCGACCCCACCAAGTGGACGCGCATGGCCAAGGGAATCCGCGGCGTCACCGAGGAGACCACCACCGGCGTGAAGCGTCTCTACAAGATGGCCGAGCGCAAGGAGCTGCTCTTCCCGGCAATCAACGTGAACGACAGCGTCACGAAGAGCAAGTTCGACAACCTCTACGGTTGCCGCCACTCGCTCATCGACGCGATCAACCGCGCCACCGACGTGATGATCGCCGGCAAGGTCGCGGTCGTCTGCGGCTACGGCGACGTCGGCAAGGGTTGCGCGCAGAGCTTGCGCGGCCAAGGTGCTCGCGTGATCGTCACCGAGATCGACCCGATCAACGCGCTGCAAGCGACGATGGAGGGTTACCAAGTCGACGTGCTCGACGACGTGGTCGGCACGGCCGACATCTTCGTCACGGCGACCGGCAACGAGATGATCGTCACCGTCGACCACATGGCGAAGATGAAGCACAACGCGATCGTCTGCAACATCGGCCACTTCGACAACGAGATCGACATGGCCGGTCTGGCTCGCAGCGGTGCGAAGCGCGACGAGCTGAAGCCCGGCACCGACTTGTGGACGTTCCCCGACGGCCACGCGGTGATCGTGCTCGCCGAAGGTCGCCTCGTCAACCTCGGTTGCGCCACGGGCCACCCGAGTTTCGTGATGAGCTGCTCGTTCTCCAACCAGGTGATCGCGCAGATCGAGTTGTTCAACAACGTGGCCAAGTACCCGGTCGGCGTGTACGTGCTGCCCAAGCACCTCGACGAAAAGGTCGCGTCATTGCACCTCGGCGCGCTCGGCGCGAAACTCACCAAGTTGAGCGACCAGCAGGCGGAGTACCTCGACCTCGACCCGAAGGGGCCGTTCAAGCCCGAGCACTACCGCTACTAGTCGTAGCGCTACTTCATCGACAGTCGGGGCAGCACCAGCTGCACCAGCGGCCCGATCAGCACGGCGAACGCGACCGTGCCGACGCCCACTTGACCGCCGAGAAACCAGCCGACGATGAGCACGGTGATCTCGATGCCGGTGCGCGCGACTCGCAGGGGAACCCCGCGTCGCGCGAGCCCCGTCATCAAGCCGTCGCGCGGTCCGGGCCCGAGCCCGCTGCCGATGTACAACCCCGAACCGATCGCCACGACGACGACGCCGCTCAGCATCATCGGCACTTGAACGAACACCGATTCGGGTTGGGGCAGCAGCGCGATCGCGACGTTGGCGACCAGGCCGATCTCGATCGCATTCAGCACGGTGCCGATGCCGGGCTTTTGGCGCAGGGGAATCCACAACAGCATCAGCGCCGCGCCGGTCGCGATGATCACCGTGCCGATGCTGCGGTCGATTCGTTCGGCGACGCCCTGGTGGAAGACGTCCCACGGCGGCACGCCGATTCGCGCGTCGATGATCAGCGAGATTCCGATTCCGAACAGCGCGAGCCCGATCACACATCGAGATATGCGCTCGACGAGCCGGTCGGTGGCCATCGGCGGAATCGCCGACGAATCGCTCACTGGCACCGTGCCACCGTACTTCACGGGCTCGCACGCGCAGCGAATGCCGAACTTCACGCCACGCGACATCGACGCGTTGTGCGCCGCGCCGCACGTGCTGCACGCGCAGGGCGCGCATACGAATGCCCGTCGCTTGGTCGCGCACCGGCAGCACGACATGTTGGTGCTGTCACTCGGCGACTATCGCGGCGAACTGCGGCGTGCGGTGCACCTGATGAAGTTCCGCAATGCACGCTGGATCACCGCGCGATTCGGTCGCAACCTCGGACGCGTCGCGCGCGAACGTTTCGACGGCTGGCGGCCCGATCTCGTCACGTGGGCGCCGACCACGAAACGTCGCGCACGACGACGCGGACACGACCAGTCGTCGATCATCGCGTCCAACGCCGCGCGCACGATGAACGTGCGACGCGTGCGGTGCCTGCGCCGCACCGACGACCGCGCGCAAACCGGCGCGACACGACAAGAGCGACGTCGCGGCCCGTGTTACGTCGTTCGGGAGCGCGCGGTTCGCGGTAAACGCATCCTGCTCGTCGACGACGTGATGACGACGGGCACCACGCTCGAGCGAGCGCGCGACGCGTTGCTCTCGGCCGGAGCGGCGGAGGTGCGATGCGCGGTCGTCGCGCACGTGCGTCGTGTTCGCGAGTGAAATCACGGCCTTCTGCACGGGTAGGCTGAACCTCTCATGGCCGTGCTCGACCGCATTCTGCGCGCCGGCGAGGGCAAAAAAGTCAAGGCGCTGTCGGCGATCGTGCCGGAAATCAACGCCCTCGAGGCCGCGATCTCCGCGCTTTCCGACGACGCCCTGCGGGGCAAGACAGCCGAATTCAGGTCGCGCATCGAGCGTGGTGAAGACCTCGACGACTTGCTCGTCGAGGCGTTCGCGGTGGTGCGCGAGGCTTCCAAGCGCGTCATCGGGCAGCGCCACTACGACGTGCAGTTGATGGGCGGCGCCGCCCTGCACGCTGGTTGGGTCGCCGAAATGCGCACCGGCGAAGGCAAGACCCTCGTGTCGACGCTTCCGGTGTACCTCAATGCGTTGTCGGGCAAGGGCGTGCACCTCGTGACGACGAACGATTATCTCGCTCGCCGTGACGCGGTATGGATGGGGCAGATTCACCGCTGGTTGGGTCTCTCCGTCGGTCTCGTGGTGCCGGGGGTGCGCGGGTCGGCCGCCGAGAAGCGCGCCGACTACGGCTGCGACATCACCTACGGCACCAACAACGAGTTCGGCTTCGACTATCTGCGCGACAACATGGCCGCCACGGTCGCCGACAAGGTGCAACGCGGCCACCACTACGCGATCGTCGACGAAGTCGACTCGATCCTCATCGACGAAGCCCGCACGCCGCTGATCATCTCCGGCCGTGTCGCCGACGCCGCCTCGCTCTATTACAAGTTCGCCTCGATCGTCCGCACGATGGTGCGCGGGGTCGACTTCGATGTCGAAGAAGACAAGCGCATCGTGGTGCCCACCGAGGCCGGCATCAACAAGGTGGAGCAGCAGCTCGGTATCGAGAACTTGTACGACGAAGTGCAGCGCAACTTGGTGCACCAGTTGCAGGTCGCGCTGAAGGCGTCGGTGCTCTACCACCGCGACAAGGACTACATCGTGCAAGAAGGCGAGGTGAAGATCGTCGACGAGTTCACCGGTCGCATCCTCGAGGGTCGCCGCTGGAGCGAAGGCATCCACCAAGCGGTCGAAGCCAAAGAGGGCGTGAAGATCAAGGAAGAGAACCAGACGCTCGCCACCATCACGTTGCAGAACTACTTCCGTATGTACTCCAAGCTCGCCGGCATGACGGGCACCGCGCAGACCGAGGCCGCGGAACTCATGAACACCTACGGGCTCAACGTCGTGCCGATCCCGACGAACCGGCCGATGGTTCGCGAAGACGAGTCAGACCTCATCTACAAGTCGGAAGAGGCGAAGTTCAAGTCGGTCGTCGAGGACATCGTCGACCGGCACACCAAGGGCCAGCCGGTGCTCGTCGGCACGGTGAGCGTCGAGAAGAGCGAATTGCTCTCGCGCAAGTTGCAGCAGCGCGGCGTCAAGCACGAGGTGCTGAACGCCAAGCAGCACACCAAGGAAGCCGGCATCGTCGCGCAAGCCGGTCGTCTCGGCGCGGTCACGGTGGCCACGAACATGGCGGGTCGCGGCGTCGACATCTTGCTCGGCGGCAACCCCGAGGGCATGGCGCGCAACCAGGTGCTGAAAGAAGGGCACCATCCCGACACGCTGGTCGACGAGTTCGCGCTGCCCGTAGCGCTCGAGCAGATGCCGCTCGATTACATCAACGCCCGCCGCAAAGCCCACGAACGCATGGCCGAACTCGTGCGCGAGTACACCAAGGTCTGCGAAGAAGAAGGCGCGAAGGTTCGCGCACTCGGCGGTTTGCACGTGTTGGGTACCGAGCGCCACGAGAGTCGTCGTATCGACAACCAGTTGCGCGGTCGCGCGGGTCGCCAGGGCGACCCGGGTTCGAGCCGCTTCTATCTCAGCCTCGACGACGAATTGATGCGGCTGTTCGCGACCGGCGCCTTGTCGTGGGTGATGGGTCGCGCGCTTCCCGACGACGAAGCAATCGAAGCGAAGATGGTGACCAAAGCCATCGAGCGCGCCCAGAACACCGTCGAACAGCGAAACGCCGAGATTCGCAAGAACGTGCTCAAGTACGACGAGGTGATGAACGAGCAGCGCAAGATCATCTACCAGCGCCGCGACCAGATCCTCGCCGGCGGCGACTTGAAGGCCGCCGCGATGGAGTACCTCGCCGAAGCAGTCGACTCGTTGATCGAGACGCACTGCGTGTCGGAAGCCGACGACGAGTGGGACATCTCGGGTCTCGTCACCGAACTCGTTTCGTTCTGGCCTCACGAGGTGAGCGCCGATCAGCTCTCCGCGTGCTCGACCACCGACGAGATCTACGACATCGTCATGGCCGACGCGTCGACCTACTATTCGCGTCGCGAATCCGAACTCGGCGAGTCGACGATGCGCGAGATCGAGCGCCAAGTCATGCTGCGCATCATCGACCAGCGCTGGCGCGAGCACCTCGAGGAGATGGACTACCTGCAAGAGGGCATCAACCTGCGCGCTCTCGGCCAGAAAGACCCGCTCACCGAGTGGCAGCGCGAAGGATTCGAGATGTTCGGTGCGCTGATGAAGGGCATCGCGCAGGACTTCGTCAAGTACGTCATGCGCGTGCAGGTGGTGCGCAACGATCCGCAGGCCCAGCGCGTGCAGACGGTGCAGAACGTGCAGACCTCGGACGCGGCCACTCCGCCGCCGGCCCGTGCCGTGCGCGCGGCCGCACCGGGCAGTCAAGCCGACGCGGCGCCGAAGCAGGGCACCGTCGTGAACTCCGCGAACGACTGGTCGAAGACCCCGCGCAACGCCCCGTGCCCGTGCGGCTCGGGCAAGAAGTACAAGCAGTGCCACGGCAAGGTGGCATAGGCCGAAAGCGGCCGTTCGATGCGCGACTTCACCACTGACATCGCCGACGTCGCGCGCCGCGTGAAAGAAGCAGAGGCGTACTTGAAGGTGCCGGAGATGCGCACGCGGCTGTCCGAGCTCGAGGTCGAGATCGCCAAACCCGACCTGTGGAACGACCAGGAGAACGCCAAGCGAGTCAACAGCGAGTACGCGAGCGTGAAGGGCGACCTGGACGAGTTCGACCAGATCGCGCGCACGCTCGACGACGTGCAGGTGCTGCACGAGATGGCCCGCGAGGTCGACGATGCCTCGCAAGAGCCGGAGATCGAGCAGAACCTCGCGCGTGCCCGCGCGGCACTCGACGAAGTAGAACTTCGCAGTCTTTTCATCGGTGAGCACGACGAAGCCGACGCGATCGTGCAGATCAACGCCAAAGACGGCGGCGTCGACGCCCAGGACTGGAGCGCCATGCTCTTGCGCATGTTCACGCGCTGGGCGGAGCGTCGCAACTTCGCAGTGGAGATGGGCGACGTCTCCGACGGCACGGAGGCCGGCATTCTCTCCGCCGACTTCACCGTGCGCGGACGGTACGCCTACGGTCTGCTCACCAGCGAGCGCGGCACGCACCGCTTGGTGCGCATCAGCCCGTTCGACAACCAGGGCCGCCGACAGACGAGTTTCGCCACCGTGCAGGTGTGGCCGGTGCTCGAGGAGGTCGACGTCGAGATCAACGACGCCGACATCGACATGGAGGTGTACCGCGCGTCGGGTGCCGGCGGTCAGCACGTGAACAAGACGTCGTCGGCGGTGCGATTGATACACCGCCCGACGGGCCTCGTCGCTGCGTCGCAGCAAGAGCGCAGCCAGTTGCAAAACCGCGAGAACGCGTACAAGAAACTGAAGACGATGGTCGCCACGCGCATCGAAGAAGAACGCGAGGCAGAACTCGCGCGCATCGCCGGCAAGCAAGCCACCGTGGGGTGGGGCACGCAGATCCGCTCGTACGTGTTGCAGCCCTACCAGATGGTGAAGGACCTGCGCACCGACGTGGAGTCGGGTAACGTCACCGCGGTGCTCGACGGCGACCTCGACGAGTTCATGGAGGGCTACCTGCGCTGGCGTCGCACCGAGGCAGGGAAGTAGATGATCACCCTCGAGAACGTCACCAAGATCTACGGCAACGACACCGTCGCCGTGGAAGACGTGTCGTTCGACGTCGCCAAGGGCGACTTCGTCTTCCTCGTCGGTCCGTCGGGCTCGGGCAAGTCGACGCTGCTGCGCCTGATGAGCCGCGAAGAAGTGGCCACCGAGGGCGACGTCTGGGTGGCGGGTCGCAACGTCACCGACATGGCGCCGTCGCGCGTGCCGTACCTGCGCCGTTCGCTCGGCAACATTTTTCAGGACTACAAACTGCTGCTCAACAAGACGGTGTTCGAGAACGTCGCGTTCGCGCTCGAGGTGATCGGCAAGCCGCGCCACGTGATCCGCGAGCAGGTGCCGTTCGTGCTCGAGCTGGTCGGCCTGGCCGACAAGCACGAGCGGTTGCCGAACCAGTTGTCAGGCGGCGAACAGCAGCGCGTGTCGATCGCACGGGCCTTCGTCAACCGTCCGCTGATCATGCTCGCCGACGAACCGACCGGCAACCTCGACCCCGCGACGAGCGAGGGCATCATGGCGCTCTTGCAGGCCATCAACGAGACCGGCACCACGGTGGTGATGGCGACGCACGACCATCGCGTGGTCAACATGATGCGGCGACGAGTGATCCAGCTCGACCGCGGCGTCGTGGTGCGCGACCAAGAGCGCGGAGTGTACGAAT
>DAIPHP010000044.1:0-10090 GCA_036771295.1 Ilumatobacteraceae bacterium | reverse complement strand
TGAACAAATCGATCGACAAAGTCACCACCAAACGGATGGTGCTCTACAGCGGTCGCGCTCATCCAGAACTCGCGCGTGAAGTAGCGAGTCACCTCAACATCTCGCTCGGCGAGGCAGACGTCGTCGAGTTCGCCAACGGCGAAATTCGTCCGCGCTTCGGCGAGAGCATTCGCGGCGGCGACGTCTTCATCATGCAGTCGCACTACGGACACGACGGCTACAGCATCAACGACGCGATCATGGAGCAGCTGATCATGATCGACGCCGCGTACCGCGCGTCGGCAAAGCGCGTCACTGCGGTGTGCCCCTTCTACGGGTACGCCCGCCAAGACCGCAAAGCCGCCGGCCGCGAACCCATCACCGCCCGCGTCGTCGCCGACATGTTCAAGGCGGCGGGCTCGAAGCGAATGGTGTCGGTCGACCTGCACAGCGGCCAGATCCAAGGCTTCTTCGAGGGCCCCGTCGACCACCTCACGGCGATGCCGGTGCTCGAGAAGTACCTGCGCGAGAACGCGCGCGAGGGTGTCGTCATCGTCTCGCCCGACACGGGTCGCGTGAAAGTCGCCGAGCGATTCGCTCAGCACCTGGCCGACATGAGCGCCGACGTCGCCTTCGTCTACAAGCGTCGCGAAAAGAACACCGTCAACGTCGCCAGCGCCAAAGAAGTCATCGGTGACGTCGACGGGCGGCTGTGCGTGTTGACCGACGACATGATCGACACCGCCGGCACGATGGTGTCGGCCGCCGAACTGCTCATCGCGCGCGGGGCCAAAGAGGTGTGGGCCATGGCCACGCACGGCGTGCTCTCCGACCCCGCCATCGAGCGCCTGAAGAAGTCCCCGATCAGCCGCGTGGTGCTGACGAACACGATTCCGCTGCCCAAGGAAAAGCGCATCGACCGCATCGAGGTGCTGTCGGTGGCCAAGATCATCGCCGACGCCCTGGCAGCCGTGTTCGAAGAGACGAGCGTCAGCGAGCTCTTCGGTGGCGAAAACCTCGCCTGACGGGCGCGAAAACTTCGCCCATAGACTGACCAAATGCCAACCGCACTAAAAACACAGGTGGGTCGCGCCCTCGGTAGCTCCGCCGCCCGTCGATTGCTCGCCCAAGACCAGATTCCCGGCGTCGTTTACGGCCACGGAATGACGCCGCTCCCCGTCACCGTCGACCGCAAAGATCTCCGTGTCGCCCTCTCAGGCCCGGCCGGTCTCAACACCGTGCTCGAACTGCACGTCGGCAACGACAAGTACCCCGCCATCGTCAAAGAAGTGCAGCGCGATCCGGTGAAGCGCAACGTGCGCCACGTCGACTTCCAGCAGATCAGCATGACCGAAGTCATCACCGTGCACGTGCCGCTGCACTTGAAGGGCACCGCCAAGGCCGTGCTCGCAGAGGGCGGCCTCGTCGACCCGGTCGTCAACTCGATCGACGTGCGCGCCACCGCGGCGAACATCCCGAACGAGATCGTCGTCGACATCACGAACATGACGATGGACAGCGTCGTGCGACTCGGCGACTTGCAGATGCCCGCCGGCGTCACCGTCGTCGGTGACCCCGAATTCGTGGTCGTCACCGTCGTCACCACCAAGATCGAAGAAGCTGCACCAGTCGCAGCACCCGCCGAAGGCGAAGCCGCAGCCGAAGGTGCTGCCGGCGAAGGTGCCGCCGCAGAAGGTGCCGCGCCTGCCGAAGGCGATGCCGCGAAGGCTGCAGGTGGCAAGCCTGCCGCCGGCGGCAAGCCCTCGAAGTAATCCGCGATGCGGTAAGCCGTCATGGCACTCCTGCGTCGCTTGCAGCGACCAGAGCGTCGTGGCACGCCGTTCTCCGCGCTCATCGTCGGCGTCGGCAACCCGGGGCGCGAGTACGAGCGCAGTCGCCACAACGTCGGATTCGAGGTCATCGACGAATTGGCGCGCCGTGCCGGCGTGACGCTGAAAGCCTCACGCGACAAGTGCCTGCTCGCCGAAGTGCACGGCGATTACCTGCACTACTTGCTCGCCAAACCGATGACGTACGTGAACAACTCCGGCCAAGCCGTCGGCCCGCTGGCTCGACGCTTCGACATCGCCGACATCGAGCGCATCGTCGTGGTGCACGACGAACTCGACCTCGCGCCAGGTGTGGTGCGCGTGAAAGTGGGGGGCGGTCTCGCCGGCCATAACGGCCTGCGTTCGATCACTCAGCACCTCAAATCGCAGGAATTCGTGCGCGTGCGCATCGGCGTGGGCAAACCGCCGAGCAAAGAACGTGGCGGCGAGCACGTGCTCTCGAAAGTTCCGGCCGCCGAGCGGTCGTTGCTCGACGAAGCCGTCGTGCGCGCCGCCGACGCGACCGAGTTGATCTTGAAACACGGTGCCGACACGGCAATGCAGCAGACGAACGCCGGCTGAGCGGCGGCCCGATGATCGCCGCGGAGAAGTTCTCGCTCGCGTCGCTCGCCGAGGTTGCGGCGAGCCATGGTCGCGCGCTCGGTGTCGGTCTCGACCCCGGGTCGGTGGTGGCGTGGGCCGACCAGATCCGCCCGCTGATGACCGCCGCGCTCGCGCGCACGCGACCCAACGACACGCTGCTCGTTGTCACCCCCACCGACTCGCAGGCCCGCACGCTGTGCGACGACCTCGGGGCGTACTGCGAGCGCCCGGTCGCGTTCTTCCCGTCGTGGGAGACGCTGCCGTTCGAGCGGGTGAGCCCCGCGATCGAAACGATGGGCGAACGCATGCGCCTCGTCGCGCAACTTCGCGCCGGCAACGCGCCGCGCGTGATCGTGGCACCGGTGCGCGCGCTCTTGCAGCGACTGAGCCCGGCGAGCCTCGACTTCACGCCGATCGTGATTCGCCGCGGCGCGACGCTCGACGTCGAGGCGCTCACCCGCACGCTCGTGGAGTGGGGCTACGTGCGCGAACAGCTCGCCGAGCATCGCGGCGAGTTCGCGCGACGAGGATCGATCATCGACGTCTTCGTCTCCACCGACGACGCACCGGTTCGCGTCGAATTGTGGGGCGACGACGTCGAACGCGTCAGTGAGTTTCAAGTCAACGACCAGCGCAGCACCGCGGAACTCGACGAAGTAGTCATCTATCCCGCGCGCGAGCTGCTGATCAACGACGACCTCGTGGCTCGCGCCAACGAACTCGCGACGAGCGAACCGTGGGGTCGCGAACAGTGGGAACGCATCGCCCAACGCTCGGGCTTCGACGGCATGGAGAACTGGCTCGCCTGGCTGGTGGACGACGAGTCGACGCTGCTCGACGTGCTGCCCGAGCGGTCGGGGCTGGTGATCTGCGACCCCGCATACCTGCGGTCGCGAGCCCGGGAGTTGGCGAACGAAGAACGAGAAGTCGCCGAAGCGCTCGCCTCGACGTGGTCGTTCGAGGTGTCAGACGATCTGCCGCGCTTGCACGTCGACATCGACACGCTGCTCGAACGCTCGGAAACGCCCATCGTGTTGTCGGTGACGTCGCCCGGACTCGGCGACCCGAGCGACGGCGCCCTCGATGTGGTCGCCGGCCGCTGGGGCTCGCCGGCCTCCACGATCGAGCAACTCGCGCAGCGGCTGGGCGAATTCGTGCAACTCGACTACCGCGTAGTGCTGGCCTACGACACGATCGAGTCGGCCACGCGCGTGCGCAACGACCTCTCCTCGCTCGGCGTGCCGGCCGTGCTGCACGCCGAGACCGCGTCGTCGAGCAGCTTGACGCCCGGAGCCGTGCACGTCGTGGTGCGCGCGCTGCACGAGGGGTTCGCATTGCCGACGGCGCGGATGATGGTGGCCACCGAATCCGAGATCACCGGTCGGCGCAGCACTCGTCGCCGCCGCGCCCGACGTCGCGGTGCGGCGACGATGTTCGAAGACCTGAAGGCCGGCGACTTCGTCGTGCACGAGGTGCACGGCATCGGCGTGTTCGAAGGCATGGCTCGCCGCAAACTCGACGGCGTCGAGCGCGACTTTTTGCAGTTGCGCTATGCGGACGGCAACTTGTTCCTGCTGAGCGACCAGATCGACTTCGTGCGCCAGTACGTGGGCGGCGACGCTCCCCCGCTCAACAAGATGGGTGGCGCCGACTTCGCCCGCGTGAAGCAGCGAGTACGTAACGACCTGCGCGTGATCGCCCAAGAACTGGTCGTGCTCTACCAACGTCGCCTGCACACCGCGGGCCACGCGTTCTCCATCGACACCACGTGGCAAGGCGAGATGGAGGCGGCGTTCCCCTATGTCGAGACGCCCGACCAAATGCAGGCGATCAACGACGTGAAGGCCGACATGGAAAAACCGAGCCCGATGGACCGTCTGGTCTGCGGTGACGTGGGCTTCGGCAAAACCGAGGTCGCACTACGAGCGGTGTTCAAGTGCATCCAAGACGGCAAACAGGCGGCGGTGCTCGTGCCCACCACACTGCTCGCGTCGCAGCACATGACCACCTTCAGCGAGCGCTTCAAGCCGTACCCGATCAAAGTGGAGATGTTGTCGCGGTTCGTCACCCCGGCCAAGGCCAAGCGCATCGTGAAAGGGCTCGCCACCGGCGAGGTCGACGTCGTGATCGGCACTCACCGATTGCTGCAAGAGAGCGTGCGATTCAAGAATCTCGGTCTGCTGGTGGTCGACGAAGAACAGCGCTTCGGCGTGCAGCACAAGGAATCGATCAAGATGATGAGCACGAGCGTCGACGTGCTCACGATGTCGGCCACGCCGATTCCGCGCACGCTGGAGATGAGTCTCGTCGGCATTCGCGACATGTCGCTGCTCAACACGCCGCCCGCCGACCGCCAACCGATTCGCACGTACGTGACGGGATACGACAACCGCGTCGCCGCAGAAGCCATTCGCCGCGAACTGCTGCGCGACGGCCAAGTGTTCTGGGTGCACAACCGCGTCGAAACCATCGAGGAGCGCGCCGAGGAACTGCGGCGACTCGTGCCCGAGGCCCGCATCACCTTCGCTCACGGGCAGATGGACGAATCGCTTCTCGAGCGCACAGTGATCGATTTCTGGGACGGCAAGTTCGACGTGCTGGTGTGCACCACCATCATCGAAAGCGGCATCGACATGCCGGCGGTCAACACGCTCGTCGTCGAAGACGCACAACGACTAGGTCTCGGACAGCTGCACCAGCTGCGCGGTCGCGTGGGCCGCGCCGGACAACAGGCCTACGCCTACCTTTTTCATCCGCGCGACCAAGTGTTGACCGAGATCGCCTACGAACGCCTGAAGACCATCGGCGAAGCGACCGATCTCGGCAGCGGCTACAAGATCGCGCGACGCGACTTGGAACTGCGCGGCGCCGGCAGCCTGCTCGGCGAACAACAAAGCGGTCGTATCGCGGCCGTCGGCTACGACCTCTACTGCCAGATGGTGAGCGAGTCGGTCGCGGAGATGAAGGGTGAGGTGCCGCAGTCGACGCTGGAGTTGAAGATCGACCTGCTCGTCGACGCGTATCTTCCGCACGAGTACGTCGACAGCGAAGAACTGCGTCTCGACGCCTACCGAAAGCTGGCGCTCGTCACCGACGACGAAGCCCTCGCCGCGCTGCACGACGAATGGGTCGACCGATTCGGGCCGCTGCCGGCGCCGGCGTCGGCCCTGTTGCGCATCGGCCGGCTGCGGGTGCTCTGCCACGCCGCGAACCTGAGTCGCGTCGTGGTGCAGGACGCGTCGGTACGACTCTCCCCCGTGCGACTCGATCGCGCGGGCGAATCGCGGGTCGACGCCGCCATCGACGGAGCCTCGTACGACCGCGACGCACAAATGTTGCGCATCGACGTGCCGCGCGGCGAAGGCGCGGTGGAGTTCTTGATTCGCGTGATGCCGACACTGCTCTCGCAACTAGGGTGATGCGGTGCCTCGCCGACTGATTGCCCTGCTCGCACTGACCGGAGTGCTCGCCGCGTGCGGCACCACGGAGAACGCCGCCACCATCAACGGGGTCGCGGTGCGCGCAGCAGACCTCGAGCAGACGGTGAACGATTTCGTCGCCGTCGGCGAGACCCAGATCGTCGACGGTGCGGCCGACGGCGAGACGGTTCGCGGGTTGCTGACGTCGCTCATCCGCGCAGAGGCAACCAATCAGGTGCTCGCCGAAGCCGGTGAATCGGTCACCGAGGCCGATCGCGACGAAGTGCGAGCCCAGCTCGCCGAACAGAACATCGCTGGTTTCCCCCAGACGCTGCTCGACCTCATCGTCGAGTTGAACGCCGCCACCACCGCGCTCGGGCGCGTCAAGGCGCCAGCCGCCGACGAGGTCGCCACTCGCTACGCGAGCAACCCGAAATCGCTCGGCATGCTTTGTGTTCGCCACCTGGTGGTCGACGACGAGTCGACCGCCAAGAAGGCGCGAGCCGAACTGAGCGACACGGCAACTGACGCCGACTTTGCGACGGTCGCCGGCAAGTACTCGATCGAACCGAACGCCAGCGAGACCGGTGGTGCGCTGAAGGGACAGACCGGTGAGTGCATCTCCATCAACGAGTACCAAGCCGGATTCGACCCCGACTTCGTGCGCGGTGCCCTCGAAGCACGCCCGGGCGTGCCGAGCCAGCCGGTGAAGTCGTCGTTCGGATGGCACGTCATTTACGTACGTCCGTTCACCGCAGTGTCGGAGAGCGTCTCTGCATCATTGAACGGCGCAGCCGGCGAATACTTGCTGCTCGGCGCCTTGGCGGTAGCCGACATCTCGGTCGCCTCTCGCTACGGAAAGTGGAATCCTCTCTCGGGCCAGGTCGTCGCGCCGTAAGTCGATCGTGGCTCACGAGTGACGAGAGGCTGACATCATCGTGACTCGACCGATCGTCACCGTCGTCGGACTCGGGCCAGGCCCGGCCGGCCTCGTCACGCAAGAAACCCTGCAGGCCATCGCCGAAGCCAAGACCAGATTCGTGCGCACCCTGCGCCACCCCAGCGCGGCGCTGGTCGCGGGTGCGACGTCGTTCGACGACGAATACGAGCGCCACGACACGTTCGCCGAGGTGTACGCCGCGATCGCCGAGCGGGTCGCGCAAGCCGCGCTGCGAGACGGCGCGGCGTTGTACGCGGTGCCCGGATCGCCGGGCGTGCTCGAAGACGGCGTGCGTGCGTTGGTCGCCGACGCGCGGCTCGACGTGCGCATCCTGTCGGCGGTGAGTTTTCTCGACTTGGCGTGGTCGCGACTCGGCATCGACCCGGTGAACGAGGGCGTGCGCCTCGTCGACGCACACCGCTTTGCCGAAGCTGCGGCCGACGAACGCGGGCCGTTTCTCGTGGCTCAATGCCACGCCGACTGGGTGATGTCCGACGTGAAACTCGCGTACGACGCGGCGCGCGGCGACGAAGCCGTGACGGTCTTGCACCACTTGGGCCTGCCCGACGAACGCGTGGTGCACGCGACATGGAACGACCTCGACCGTCTCGAACGAGACCACCGGCTCGTCGCCGACCATCTCACGTCGTTGTATGTTCCGAAGCTGGCCGAACCGGTGGCGGGCGAGATGGCGAGGCTGCACCGTTTGGCTCGAACGCTTCGCGAACAGTGCCCGTGGGACCAAGAACAGACGCACGCGTCGCTCGTGCGGTACCTGATCGAAGAGACCTACGAAGTGGTCGACGCGCTCAACTCGCTCGACCCGAACGACCCAGCGACGGACGAGACGCTCATCGAGGAGCTTGGCGACCTGCTGTACCAGGTGGAATTTCACGCCACGATCGCCGAACAAGAAGGACGCTTCAGCCTCGCCGACGTCGCGCGCGCCACGCACGACAAACTCGTTCGCCGACATCCGCACGTGTTCGGTGACACGCGCGCCGAGACTGCCGGCGACGTGGTGTCGACGTGGGACGAGATCAAGCGCCAAGAGCGGGCCGCCGGCAAAGGCGGTGAGCCCGACGCCGATTTCTTCTCCGGTGTCTCTCGCGCGGCGCCGTCATTGTCGCTGGCGCAAAAGCTGCAGAAGCGGGCCGCCGAAGTCGGGTTCGACTGGCCCGATGCCACTGGCGCCGTCGACAAGCTCGACGAAGAGATTCGCGAACTGCGCGAGGCGGCGAACATCGGCAGCGCGGCCGTCGCTGCTGCTGTGCACGGAACCACCGACGAACGCGGCGACCCCGAGGCGATACGAATGGAACTCGGCGACGTGCTGTTCAGCGTGGTCAACGTGGCGCGCAAACTCGGCCTCGACGCCGAGACCGCGTTGCGAGATGCGTCCGACAAGTTCATCGCGCGGTTCTCGCTCGTGCAGAAACTGGCCGACGAACGAGGCATCGTGCTCGACCAGTGCGACCTCGCGCAACTCGACGCGCTGTGGGACGACGCGAAGAAACTGCAGCGCTGACACGCACCCGCCTCGCGACGACCGTCGACGCGCGAGAGTTAGCCTGAATGTCTCATGAAGATCACCAATGTCGTCGGTCGCGAGGTGCTCGACTCGCGCGGCAACCCCACCGTTGAAGTAGACGTTCACCTCGAAGGCGGCGCGAGCGGTACGGCGATCGTGCCGTCGGGAGCCTCCACCGGCGAGCACGAGGCAGTCGAACTGCGCGACGGCGGCAAGCGCTACCTCGGCAAAGGCGTCACGAAGGCTGTCGCCCACGTGAACGGCGAGCTGCGCGGCGTTCTGGTCGGCCGCGACTCCGCCGACCAGTCGGGTGCCGACCACGCGATGATCGCCCTCGACGGCACTGCGAACAAAGGACGCCTCGGTGCCAACGCGCTGCTCGGCGCGAGCCTTGCCTTGGCGCACGCACACGCCAAAGCGACCGGTAAGCCGCTGTACGCATCGGTCGGCGGCGGCGACGCGCGCGTGCTTCCGGTGCCGATGATGAACGTGCTCAACGGCGGGGCGCACGCCGACAACAACGTCGACCTGCAGGAGTTCATGGTCATGCCCGTCGGTGCGCCGACGTTCGGCGAAGCGCTGCGCTGGGGAACCGAGACGTATCACGCACTCAAAGCCGTGTTGCGCGAGCGCGGTCTCAGCACCGCGGTGGGCGACGAAGGCGGGTTCGCACCCGACCTGGCCAGCAACGAAGAAGCGATCGTGGTGCTGTTGCAGGCCGTCGAGAAGGCCGGGTTCAAGGCCGGCACCGACATCGCGATCGCCCTCGACCCGGCGATGAGCGAGTTGTACAAGAACGGCGCCTACACGCTCGCAGGCGAAGGCAAGACGATGACCGCCGCGCAACTGTGCGAGTGGTGGAGCGCGCTCGTGAATCGCTACCCCATCGTCTCCATCGAAGACGCAATGGCCGAGAACGACTGGGACGGTTGGTCGCAACTCACGAAGGCGCTCGGCAACAAGGTGCAGCTCGTCGGCGACGACTTGTTCGTCACCAACACGCAACGACTGCAACAAGGAATCGACGCCAACGTCGCGAACAGCGTGCTGGTGAAGGTGAATCAGATCGGCACGCTCACCGAGACGCTCGCGACGGTGTCGCTGGCCGGCAAGCACGGTTACACGAGCGTGATGAGCCACCGCAGCGGCGAGACGGAAGACTCCACCATCGCCGATCTCGCGGTTGCCACCAATTGCGGGCAAATCAAGACCGGTGCCCCGGCACGAAGCGACCGAGTGGCCAAGTACAACCGCCTGCTTCGCATCGAGGCTGAACTCGGCGCTCGCGCGCAGTTTCGCGGTCGTGCCGCGCTGAACCCGCGCTGACGCCGTTCGCGGGCGTCCACCGAGATGCTCGCCGTAGCCGTCACAATGGTGGGGTGAATTTCCCCCTCGCTCTCGCCGGTCGAATGCGCTCGATCTTCGTACCGGTCGCCGTACTGGCGGTGCTGGCGGTGCTCACCACCTTCGTGGTTTCCCCGATTCGCACGTGGATCGCCCAACAAGAACTCGTCGAGTCGCGCAGCAGCCAATACGCGGCGTATGAAGAGGTAAACGACGCACTGCAGGACGAGATCGACGCGCTGCGCACCCCCGCCGGCGTGCGCCAGGCGGTGCGCGATCAGCTCGGCTACCTGCTGCCCAACGAACGTCGGGTTCCGCTGTTGGAGATGCCGGGTGCCTCGGTGGATCTGCCGGCGCGTTGGCCGTACACGCTGGTGGCGGGCATCGTGTCGCTGCGCGAGGCCCAGCGTGCGGGCGTGGAACGAGGCAACCTCGACACGTTCGA
>DAIPHP010000043.1:0-10215 GCA_036771295.1 Ilumatobacteraceae bacterium | reverse complement strand
GTGACCGAACGCCATCTGACGAAGAGCGACTTCAAGTTGGGCTACCAGTGCCCGTTCAAGCTGAAGTACAAAAAGGCCAAGTACCCCAGCACCCTCGCTGAAAACGAGATGCTCGAGTTTTTCGCCGAAGCGGGCTTCATGGTCGAAGCCATCGCCCACGCAGTGATGCGGGCGAACCCCGACGTCGTGTTCGAAAAGACGTTGCAAGCTGGCAGGTTCTCGGCGCGACTCGACGGTTTCGAGCAGTTCCCCGATCGCATCGTGTTGACCGAAATCAAGGCAAAGAGCATCGACGGGGCCGACCCTGAGCAATTCTTCAAAAAGCGCACACGGGAGGTCGACGGAAACTGGCTCGAGTACATGCTCGACATCACGTTCCAAGTGATGGTGGCCGAATCGTGCTTCCCGGGAGTCACGGTCGTTCCGCAACTGTGCATGGTCAACAAGAACAAGCCGTCCAGCCTCGATGCGATCTACGCCAAGATCGACTTGCTCGAAGACAGCGAAGACCGCGATCGAAGCCTGCCGCGCGCCGTGTACACGGGCGACGTCGAAGCGTTGCGCGCCGACCACTTCCTCGAGTTCATCAACGTTCGCGAATGCGTCGACATCCTCATGCCCGAGGTTCGTGCGAAAGCAGCCGAGCTGCTCGACTTCATCGACGGCAAACGACCCGACATCACGCCCCGCCTTGGCACTTCACCGTGCAAGGCCTGCGAGTATCGCGATGCCGACCCGGTGCGCGACGGATTTGCCGAGTGCTGGGGGCCGACACCGCCGCGCGGCGAGAACGTCATCGATTTGTACCGGGCTGGCAACGGCACCAACGAATTGAAGGCCGAAGTCGCTCGGCGCATCGCCGGAGGGCAACTGCGTCTGGCTGACTTTCCGGACGATCTGTTGGCGGGCGGCAAATCGTCGGGCCAGGTGCGACGTAATCAGAAGCAGGCGTTGGTGAGCGGTCGAGAAGTCGTGAGCGAGGGTCTTGCGGAAAAACTCGCTGCATTCGTATATCCCGTGCACTTCATCGACTTCGAGGCGTCGCGCATTCCGGTGCCGTACGTGGCGGGCATGAAGCCGTACGAACAGGTGGCATTCCAATTCAGTTGCCACACGCTTCGGTCGGCGTCATCGACCGAACTTGAGCATCGCGCGTGGCTCAACCTGAACGACGTGTATCCCAACGAAGAGTTCCTGCGAGAGTTGCGCTCGGCGATCGGTGACACGGGCACCGTGCTGATCTGGAGCGGCTACGAGCTTTCCACCCTTCGTCACGTGCGACGACAGCTGCGCGAACGCGGCATGCTCACCGCCGATCTCGCTGCCTGGCTTGGCGGCCTGATCGGGCCCGAGCCGGCAGTAGGCGAGGAAGACAAGACAGTGGGCTCGCGAGTGGTCGACCTCCTCAAGATCTCCCAGGCTCACTACGCGCACCCGTTGATGCGCGGCAGCCACAGCATCAAGAGAGTGCTCGACGCTGTCTGGTCAGACGCGCCGCACCTCTGGGACGACCCGTGGTTCGCGGAGTACTACAAGAAGTCAAACGACGGGGCAGTGCTCGACCCGTACGCCACTCTTGCTGCCTCGCCGATAGGCATCGACCTCGCGGAGTCCGACGAGTCAGACGAGTCGGCGGTCACCGACGGCGTGGGCGCGATGCGCGCCTACCAAGACATGCTCTACGGCGAACACAAGAACGACCTGGCGATGCGCGACAAGATGCGCGACAGCTTGCTTCGTTATTGCGGCCTCGACACCGCCGCCATGGTGATCATCTGGAAGCACTGGCTCAGCCTGGTCGGCTGAGTCACTCGTCGCCACCCTCGAGCTCCAAGAGCCCGGCTTCGGCGGCGGACATCTCCTCGATGCCCTCGCGCTTGCGGATCTTCTCGATTGCGCGCACCTGCACGTCGAGTTTCTTGAAGCGTGTGCCGTCGACGTTGATCGACTCGATGGCGGAGAGCAGGTCTTTGAACAGCTTCTCCACTTTTTCGACTGCGTCGGTGTACTCCTGCCACTGCTTGTTGAAGAGGTTGACGCGCTTCATGATGTCGGCGGCGTTCTGTTCGGTGTGGAAACTGTCGGTGGCTTGGCGGATGACGACCAAGAACGCATAGAGCGTCAGCGGCGTGCAGAGCACGACCTTTTGCTCGAGGGCCGTGTCGATCAACTGGGGGTCGGCCTCGTGCACGAACGAGCTGATGCTCTCGTTCGGCACGAACATGAGCACGTAGTCGATGGTGTTGTTGTCGGCTTTGTCGAGGTAGTCGCGCTTGGCGAGTGCGGTGATGTGCCCGTGCAGCGCATCGAGAAACTGCTTCTTCGCGATGGCGCGCACGGCGTCGTCTTCGGCGGCGATGTACTGCGAGTACTGGTCGAGCGGGAACTTGACGTCCATGAACAGCACTCGATCGGGAGGCATCTCGAACCGGTAGTCGGGCTTGCCGCCGCCTTCGATCTGCTGCTGCTTGGAGTAGTTCTTGCCTTCGACGAAGCCGGCCGAACGCAAGATGTCTTCGGCGAGGCGTTCGCCCCACTGGCCGCGCTTTTGCGAATTGGAGAGAATGTCTTTCAAGTTGTCGGTGCGCTTGGCGAGCGCTGACACCGCCTCCTCGACGCTTCCGTACTGTCGGCTGCTCGACTCGCGCAGGTTCTGCAGCTCGGCGTTGAGTTCGTTGAGGCGCTTGGTGACGTCGGTCGACACGCCGCGCAAGGTGGCGTCGATGACTTGTGCCTTGGTGTCGAGCAGCTCTTGCCCCGACTTCGTCACCGACTCAGTCGCCAAACGGATCGCTTCTTTGCGGTCTTGTTCGGCTTGCGCGTTGAGTCGAGCGACGGCTTCGGTGAGCGCCTTCTGTGCAGCCAGTTCGACGCGCGCCGAGCGCTCGTCGGCCGACACCGCCGGAGCCGTCGCAGGGGAGGGTGCTGCGGTCTTGGGTTTGCGCGTGGCCTGGAAAACGACCACGCCGGCGAGTGCTACGACGGCGACCAAAAGAATGAGTTCCATGGTGGAAACCGTAGTCAGGGGGTGCGGTGCAGTGCGATTGGGTCGCTACTCACGCGACTTCATCTGCACGTAGACCATCTGGATGTTGCTCAGCGCGTCGCGCATGGTGACCGTCTCGTCACCCAAACGATCGCCGAGTTTCTCCACCAAGGCCGCCAGGCCGTCGATGGCCAACGACGCCTCGTCGAGCTTCGGCGGCACCGACGACAGATGTATCGCCGCCAGCTCGTACAACCCCATCAAGTGGTTGACGACCACTACTTGGGCCGGCACTTCGGCGATGCGTCGCCGGGCTTGCTCGAGCGCCTCTTGCGCGTCGGAGAGGGCGGTGGAATCGTCGGCGTCGTTGTCGCTCATCGCCGCTACGCTATTAGAGGCGTTGTCACCGCTTCGGCGGTCAACTCCACGGCAAAGTGATCGGCCGCGAAAGCAGCCCATCCACCTCGCCACGACAATCCAACGGGTGTTCGTTTCGAACGGCTCGTCGGTGAGTGAGCGCGGGTCGAGCGCCAGCGGTGCAGTGCACCGCGTCTCGCCCGCACGCGCACCGACGCCGGGCCCAGCGAACCTCCGCTCACATCCCATCTACATAGGAGGCACCGCCGCTTGAACAGCAGTGACCAGTCATAGCACCGCCGACCAATGAGCCGCGGTACAACGACCGCATCCGAGTTCCCAAGGTGCGTCTCGTTGACGCCGACGGATCGCAAGTCGGAATCGTGTCGATCGAAGACGCTCTCGCCAGAGCGCGGGCCGCAGAACTCGACCTCGTCGAAGTGGCAGCCCAGGCCGACCCGCCGGTGTGCCGAATCATGGACTACGGGAAGTTCCGCTACGAGGAAGCCCAGCGTCTCAAAGAATCCCGCAAGAAGACCATCCAGATCACGACGAAAGAAGTGAAGTTCCGACCGAAGATCGGCAAGGGTGACTTCGACACGAAGATTCGGCACATGCTTGAGTTCCTCGAAGAGGGACACAAGGTCAAGGTGTCGCTCCAATTCCGGGGTCGCGAAATGGCGCACCCGGAGCTCGGCAAGAAGGTTCTCGACGAAGTGCTCGAACAACTCGGGCCCATCGCGAGAGTCGACACCGAGCCGCGACTCGACGGACGAAGCATGACGATGGTTCTCTCGCCAGACAAGAAGGCCGCCGCCAACTCGAAGAAGCCGATCGCCAAACCCAACCCAGACGCAAAGACCGCCTGAACCACCAACCACAAGACAGGAGCCAGCAATGCCAAAGATGAAAACCTCGAAGACCGCCAAGAAGCGCTTCCGCAAGACCGGGAAGGGCAAGTTGCGTCGTCAGCAGGCCATGCGCCAGCACCTGTTCGAGAACAAGCCGTCCACCCGCACGCGCCGCCTCGACGGCACCGTCGACGTGCACTCGGGAGACGCCCGCAAGATCAAGCGCCTGCTCGCAGAGCGTTGATCGAAACGGAAATCTCGAAGTAATTCAGACAAGTTCCACTAACACAGCCACCGAAGACAAGGAGCCCACACCATGGCACGAGTGAAGCGCGGCGTACACGCCAAGAAGAAGCACAAGGCAATCCTCAAGAAGGCGAAGGGATACTTCGGCGATCGCAGCCGTACGTTCCGCTCCGCCAACGAAGCAGTCCTGCACGCCGGTCAGTACGCGTTCCGCGACCGTCGCGCGAAGAAGGGCGAGTTCCGCAGCTTGTGGATCCAGCGCATCAACGCCGGTTGCCGCCAGCACGACCTGTCGTACAGCCGTTTCATCGACGGTCTGAACAAGGCCGGTGTCGAAGTAGACCGCAAGGTGCTGGCTGACATCGCCGTGCACGATGCCGACACGTTCAAGAAGCTCGTCGACACCGCCAAGGCGGCGCTCGCCTGACCGAGACGCTGGGGTTTTCACACCAGCGGGTTCAACAACTTCGTCGGCTGCTGGCGCGACGTTCTGCTCGCGTCGACGAAGGCTTGTTCGTCGTCGAAGGTGCGGTGCTGATCGCCGAAGCCGTGCGCGGCGGGTGGGACGTTCTCGCCCAATACCGCACTGCTGACGCGGCACCGGTCGCCGGGTGCGACGCCGATGACTTCGTGCTCGGCGAGGGCGTGCTCGAGCGCGTCGCCTCGACCGAGTCACCGCAACCGAATATGGCGCTGGTGTCGCGACGCACGGCGTCGCTGGCACGACTCGAGCTGGAGGTCGCGGGTGCGGCGCGCAGCGGTGCGGGCGGCGGTACGAAGCCTGCGGCACCGTGGGTGCTGTTTCTCGACGCGGTGAGCGACCCGGGCAATCTCGGCACCATCTTGCGCAGCGCCGAAGCGATGGGGGCGGCCGGCGTGGTACTCGGTTCCGGCAGCGTCGATGCCTTCAACCCCAAAGTCGTGAGAGCGTCAGCCGGCGCGTTGTTTCACGTGCCGGTGGTGGAGAGCGTGACGCTCGCCGAAGTGAAGGCGCTCGGCTACCGCGTGCTTGCCACTTCGTCGCACGACCAACCCGGCTCGCAATCGTTGAGCAACGCCGAACTCGACGGGGCGGTGTGCGTGGTGCTGGGCAGCGAGGCGCACGGTGTCGATACGGCGAATGCTCCGAGCATCGACGGCTGGATCCGCGTCGACCACTCTGGGCGCGCCGAGAGTTTGAACGTCGCGATGGCCGCCACGATCATCAGTTACGAGATGGCGCGCGTTCGCCCGTAGATTCGTGGCATGTTGTTTCGCAAAAGCGCGACGATGGTGTCGCCGACAGACGCCCTTCCCGGTCGAACCGAGCGCATGCGGGTGCCAGCCAAGCATTTCGTGAACGGTGCACCGCTCGTCGGGCCGTGGCCCGCGGGCGTCGACACGCTGGTGGTGGGCATGGGCTGCTTCTGGGGTGCCGAGCGCAAGTTCTGGCAGGCAGCCGGCGTGTACTCCACGTCGGTGGGTTACGCGGGCGGCTACACCGCGAACCCGACGTACGAAGAAACCTGCAGCGGCCTCACCGGTCACACCGAAGTGGTGATGGTCGCGTTCGACACTGCGCGAACGACGCTCGAGGAGATGTTGCGGGTGTTCTGGGAGAACCACGACCCCACGCAAGGCATGAGGCAGGGCAACGACGTCGGCACGCAGTACCGAAGCGCCATCTACTTCGCCAACGACGCGCAGCGTGCGGCGGCCGAGTCGAGTCGGTCGGCTTTCCAAGCCGAGCTCACCAAGGCCGGTTACGGCGAAATCACCACCGAGATCGCGCAGCTACGCGACTACTTCTACGCCGAGGAGTACCACCAGCAGTATCTGGGCAAGAACCCGAACGGATATTGCGGGCTCGGCGGTACCGGCGTGTCGTGCCCGGTGGGCACCGCTCGATGATCGTTGGGGTTCGCCGACTACTGGCCGTCGTGGCGGTTGTGATAGTTGCGGGCGCGTGCTCCGGCAAGGGAGAGGCGGACGGCGTCGATTCTGCGGTCGCAGCCGAAACTACGCTCGAGGCCATCATCATCGACGTGCGCACTCCAGAAGAGTTCATAGCGGGTCACGTTCGCGGGGCACTGCTGATCGACTTCAAAGACGCGTCGTTCGACGCCAAGATCGCCGAGCTCGATCCGAACGCCGAGTACATCGTGTACTGCAGGTCCGGCAACCGGTCGGCGCAGGCAGCCGCGCGCATGCGCGAGGCGGGCATCGGCAACATCGTCGACTTGGGTTCGCTGGAGAACGCATCGGCGAAGACCGGCATCGACATCGTCACGGATTGACGGTCGAAACGCAGGGTCGGTTGACCGAAAAAGCACGAATCGTCAAGTAATCTCGATGTGATGTCGTCATCGGGTGATCTCACCGCGAAGATCACCGAGGCCCTGCAGCAAGCCACAGCGGCGCTCAGTTCGGCCCCCGACACCGACACTCTGCGGCGCGTTGCCAACGAGCACATCGGCAAAGGAAGCGTGCTCGTCGGTCTCAAGTCGTCGCTGGGGTCGATCACCGACGCCGAAGCTCGCAAGGCCGCGGGGCGGGCCATCAACGAGGCGATGCACGCCGTCGAGACACTGGTTGCGGAGCGCCTCGCCGGGCTCGAGCGAGCCGCCGCACAGAAGGCGGCCGCGGGGGAGGCGATGGATCTCACCGAGCACCTCGCACGACGTTCGCGCGGGCACGCGCACATCGTGACCCAAGCGTGGGAGCGGCTGGAAGACGTCTTCGTCGGCATGGGCTTCAAGGTCGCGGAAGGACCGGAGGTGGAGACCGACTTCCACAACTTCACCGCGCTGAACATGCCGCCCAACCACCCCGCACGCAGCGGATTCGACACGTTGTTCGTGAAGCACGGCGCGCCAGGCTCCACCTTGCTGCGCACCCACACGTCACCGGTGCAGATTCGCGTGATGCAGGAATGGGATCTGCCGATCTATGCGGTCATGCCCGGCCGTGTATTTCGTCGCGACACCCCCGACGCCACCCACATGCCGGTGTTCCACCAGATCGAAGGTCTCGTCGTCGACAAAGGGATCACGTTCGCGCATCTCGCCGGCACCATCGAGGCGTTCACGAAGGCGTTCTTCGGCAGCGACTTCACCAGTCGACTGCGGCCGAATTACTTCCCGTTCACCGAGCCGAGCGCGGAGTTCGACGTGCGCAGCTCGAACGGCAAGTGGATCGAACTGGGTGGTTGCGGCATGGTGCACCCCAACGTGCTGCGGGCCGGCGGTGTCGATCCCGAGGTGTACACGGGCTTCGCGTTCGGCTTCGGTATCGATCGCATGGCCAAAGAGCGTCACGGCGTCGCAGACCTACGCGACATGTACGCCAACGACCTGCGATTCGTGAGGCAGTTCTGATGCGCATCGTGCGATCGTGGCTCGCCGAGTATTGCGACCTCAAGCGACTCTCCGACGAGAAGCTCGGCGACCTGATGACCTCGCTCGGCATGCAGGTGGAATCGATGGAAGTCGTCGGCACGCCGGTCGCCGGTGTCGTCGTGGCAAAGGTGCTGCGAACGCAGCGCCACCCCGACGCGGCGAAGGTGCACCGCGTGTGGGTGGATGCCGGTGACGGCGCCGAACGCCACGTGTGGTGCGGAGCGTTCAACATGACGGCTGGCGACCTGGTGCCGCTCGCCACGTTGGGAACCAAGATGCCCGACGGCCGCGAGATTCTGCGGCGCGGAATTCTCGGCATCGACTCCGAAGGAATGTTGTGCTCGGCCGCCGAGCTGGGTCTGTCGAGCGACGCCGCCGGCATCATGATTCTGCCGAACGGCGCCAAGCTCGGTCGCAACGTGTTCGAGGCGCTCGGCGTCGCGCGCGACGTGGTGTACGACCTCGACATCACTCGCAACCGACCCGACGCGACCGGTCATCTCGGCGTCGCGCGCGACGTGGCGGCAAAACTGGGCGTGAAGTTCACCCCGCCCAAGGGCGACGCCGCAAAGAAGGGTGCGGCGCGGCGCGTGCCAGTGAAGATCGTCGACGAAAAGGCGTGCGCGCGATTCAACGTCACGGTGATGAGCGGCATCGTGGTGCGGCCGTCACCAGACCATCTGGCGCGCCGTGTGCTCGCCGCCGGAATGCGGCCAATCAACAACGTGGTCGACGCATCCAACTTGGTGATGCTGGAATGCAACCAGCCCAACCACGCCTACGACGCGGCAAAGGTGGGTTCTGGTTTTCGAATTCGCAAGGCCAAAGCGGGGGAGACGCTCACCACGCTCGACGGCACGCAGCGCGCCCTCGACGCCGACGACTTGCTCATCTGCGACGGCGACGACCGGGCAATCGGTATCGCCGGGGTGATGGGCGGCGCCAACACCGAAATCAGCGACTCCACGACAGAGATCGCGCTCGAGACCGCGTGGTTCGAGCCCAGCGGCGTGCGACTCACCAGCCAGCGCTTGGCGCTGCGCACCGAAGCCTCGGCCAGGTTCGAGCGCGGTGTCGACCCGCTCGGCGTCGACTACTCGGTGGCACGGTTCGCGGCGATCTTGCGCGAGTCATGCCCGAACCTGGTGGTGCACGGCGGAGCCACCGACGCACGAACCAAGCACCTGCCCAAGTCGCCCGTCGTCACGGTGCGGGTGGCACAGGTCAACCGCGTGCTCGGCACCGACCTCGGCGCCAAAGACGTCTCTGCGTTGCTCGGCAAGATCGGGTTCGTGTGCACGCCGAAGAAGATCGCCGCAAAGAAGGGCTCGGCTGTGCCGAGTGGTGCGGGGTTCAGCGTCAAGGTGCCGTCATGGCGTCCTGACTGCACCGATGAAGTCGACCTCGTCGAGGAAGTCGCTCGTCACGTGGGTTACGACACGCTCGGCAAGCACGTGTCGCAATCGACGCAGCCCGGTGGTCTCTCGCCATTGCAGCAGCGTCGTCGTGCGCTGCGCGACGTGGTGTTGTCGTTCGGCGCGAGCGAGGCGATGCCCAACCCGTTCTTGGCGCCCGGCGACCACGAGCGTGCCGGCGTGGCGCTCGAGTCGGCAGCGCTCGAGCTGGAGAATCCGCTGGTGGTCGAAGAAAGCCTGCTGCGAACCTCGCTGCGCCCCGGGATGTTGAAAGCGATTGCGTTCAACGTGTCGCACCGCACCAACGACATCGCGTTGTACGAACTGGGTCACGTGTACCGCGCGAGAGTCGCGGCCGGGGTCGCCTCGCACGGCAACACCGCCGAATCACACGACTTGCCTGACGAGACCGAACAGTTGTGCATCATGGCCGTGGGCGTCGACGCAGCTCACGCCGTCGGCTGGTGGTCGCAGATCACCGCGGTGTTCGGTGTTGGTGCGCAGCTCGACCAATCGCGAGTGCCGTCGGGTTACCACCCCACGCGCAGCGCCACGCTGGCTCGCGGCAAGCAAGTGATCGGGTACGTCGGGGAGATCGACCGGATGGTGCTGGCGAACTACGGCATCGAAGAGCGTGTGGCGTGCCTCGAGGTCGACGCCTCGGTGTTGCTCGGCGAATCGCCGAAGGTGCCCGTCGCGAAACCCGTCAGCAAGTTCCCCTCGAGCGACTTCGACTTGGCGTTCACGGCACCGACGAAGGTGACGGCCGCCGCCGTGCAACGCGCGGTGAAACAAGCCGCCGGTGCGCTCGCCGAAGACGTGGTGCTTTTCGACGTGTTTCGCAAAGCGGCCGGCGACGACTCGCGCAGTCTGGCGTACCGCGTGCGACTGCGTGCCGCCGACCGCACGCTCACCGACGCCGAAGTCGCATCGGCGCGCGCGGCGTGCATCGCGGCCGCCGAGAAGCTCGGCTGCACCCTGCG
>DAIPHP010000042.1:0-10333 GCA_036771295.1 Ilumatobacteraceae bacterium | reverse complement strand
GCCGCGACAGCGGATGATCGGCGTGCTAGTTGCGCGTGGCGTAACCGAACGCGAGTGACGTCGCTACCGCGAGCCACACTTGGTAGGGCAGCAAGGCGACGCCGAGCGGAAGAGATGCCCGAAACGCCACCACCAGCAGCGGCACTGTCAGCACAGTGGCGAGCGCCAGCGCGTACCCCGACGCAGTCAGCGAGTGCGGTACGTAGAAGAGCCAAGCCCACGCCAGCGCCGCAGCGATGCTGAGCGCCAACGAGGCGAGCCACACCACGTGCTCAGACCGTGATTCGCGACCGGCCACGGCCCAGCCGGCAACCGCGAGCATCACGAAGTTGTACGGCCAGATGAGGCCGAAGACGACATCTGGCGGCTGCCACGGCGGCCGCACGAGCGAGCGGTACCAGCCCGGGTCGCTCGACACCCACCGGCCGGCACCGACGGCGTACACCACGACCAGCGCGGTACTGACGCCCCCGACGAAAGCGCGAGACACGTGTCGCTACGACGCCGCAGCGCCGGAGGTCGTCGCGTCGCGCCGTTCGCGCGTTGACGCGGGGTTCGTGAACTGCATGACGCCGTCGTCCACTTTGCCCTCGCGGAACATCTTCTTGTCTTTGTCGTAGTTCTGCGGGTTGATCCACGGCTCACGGTCGCCCTGGCTCGGCATGAGGTGCATGACGCGCTGCATGTATCCGGACGAAAACCCGTCGATCCACGGGCGACGCGGCATGTTCTCCTCGCCCGGGCGAAGCCGCGGCGTGCATTGCCGGGTGCCGGTGTCGCGCATGTGGTTGAGCAACCGGCACACGTAGGTGCACGTCAGGTCGGCGCGCAGCGTCCACGACGCGTTGATGTAGCCGAAGCTCGTCGCCAAGTTCGGCACGTCGCTGTACGACATTCCTTTGTAGGTGCGGGTCTGCGCGAAGTCGACCTGGCTGCCATCGACGAAGATCTCCGCCTCGCCGAGCGACACCAGCTGCAGTCCGGTCGCCGTCACGATGACGTCGGCGGCGAGATGCTGGCCCGAGGCGAGCAAGACTCCGGTCTCGGTGAAGGTTTCGATCGTGTCGGTCACCATCGAGGCGCGACCCGATCGAATCGCAGCGAAAAAGTCGGAGTTCGGCACGAGACACAAGCGCTGGTCCCACGGGTTGTAGCGGGGGAGGAAATGGCGCCGGATCGGGTACTTGGCTCCCAGTTCGAGTTGCACTCCGCCCAAGAGCAGCATCTTGATCTGGTCGGGCTTGGTGCGAGTGCGCTTGTAGACCATCTGCTGGCGCCAGGTGTTCTTGGCGCGCGTCACGTTGTACGCCACCTGCTCGGGCAAGAACTTTCTCAACACGTTGGCGAATGCGTCGCGGTCGGGTCGCGACACCATGTACGTGGGCGACCGCTGCAGCATCGTGACGTGCGCGGCCTTGTCGGCCATCGCCGGCACGATCGTCACCGCCGTCGCGCCGGACCCGATCACCACCACGCGCTTGTTCGCGTAGTCAAGATCGTCGGGCCACTCCTGCGGGTGCACGATGGTGCCGCGGAACTTCTCGCGACCCGGAAACTCGGGCAGATAGCCGGCCTTGTACGAGTAGTAACCGGCGCACATGAAGAGGTAGTTGCACTCGAAGGTTCCTTGCGTGCCGTCACTGCGCTGGGTGCGAACGGTCCATACGGCGTTCTCGGTCGACCAGTCGGCTCGCGTGACGCGCTCGCCGAAACGCATGTGGCGTTTCAAGTCGTGTTCGGCCACGGTCTCGCGGAGGTACTGCATGATCGACGGGCCGTCGGCAATCGACTTCTCGGCTTTCCACGGCTTGAACTCGAATCCCAAGGTGTGCATGTCGCTGTCGGAGCGAATGCCCGGATACTTGAAGAGATCCCACGTGCCGCCGATGTCTTCGCGGCCTTCGAGGATCACGAAACTGCGATCGGGGGACTTCTCCTGCAGGTGCACACCCGCGCCGATGCCCGAGATGCCGGCACCGACGACGACCACGTCGAAGCGCTCGGCGACCATGGCGTCAGGCTAGGTGGCGGCGCTCTGCGGAGAATCGTCGGGGCCTCGCGACGGGAGGTGGCGTGTTTACGCGAGCAACTGTGCGGCCAAGCGACTCGCCTCGCTGCGTATCTCAGGTACGGCGGTCGACTCCCACAGCGTGCCGCGACGCAGCGGGCCGATGGCATAGAACCCGTCGACGTGCGCGCCCTGCGCGTCGTGCACTTGGCCGGTATCCGCATCAGTCGCGATGCCCATGCCGTGCGGACCCGCGCACACCGACCCGTCGGCGACGAGGCCGGCGAGCGGTGCGCTACGAAGCAGCGCCGAATCGTCGGGCCCGGTGCAGAGCACCACGTGATCAAATGCTCCCGACTCGGCGAGGGTTCGGGCGTCGCCTCGTCGCACCTGAATGAGGCCTTCCGATTGTCGTCCGTGCAGTTCTGCGGCAACGTTGGCCGCCATGCGATGACGGTGAACGTCCCAGTAGCGCCGGGCGAGGCGCAAGAACTGCGCTTGCTGTGCGGCGGAGAGCGTGCGCCACAGCCGCTGGGTCACCGGGCGCAGCGATGTGAACGCCGCCCGCCAGTCGGGCTGCGAACGAATCCACCGCGAGACCGCGACGGGCGACACCGCGACGGGTGACTCCGCGACGTTCGAGTCCGTCTCCAGCAATGGCACGCCTTGAAGAGCCGCGAGCATGTCGTCTGGCAGCGACGGCGTATCTCCGATTGGGGCGTGCACTTCGGGCAGCAATCCGTGGCGTGACACGCCAGTCACGCGAACTCCGCGTCGTGCGAGCGTCAGCGCGACGTCGACGAACGTGAGGCCGGTGCCCACGCAAAGCACGCGCGACGATGCAGGAATCGCATCGAGCGCAGCCGGCGCCCAGGGATCGAGCGTCACCGGCAGCAACGTGAACGTGGCAACCCACTCGGGGGTCGCCGGGGCGGCATTTCCCAGAGCAAGCACGATCGCGTCAGCCTGAATAGTTGCGGAGTCGCCACCGCCGGAGACTTCCACTTCGCGAGCGAGAGCGTCGATTTGAGTCGCCACACCTCGCAGGTGGCGAAACGTGATGAGCGAGTTGTCGCGCACCTGGGCGGCGAGTTCGTGGCGCAAGTATTCGGCGTACCGCCGGCGCGGCACGAATGCGTCGGGCGTGCAGGCTGCCCATTGTGCGAAGTGGTTCGGCTTGTCCTCATAGGCGGACATGCCGCTCGCGGCGACGTTCAGCAAGTGGCTTTCGTCAGTGGTGCCGTAGGCGACACCTTCGCCGAGTCGTTCGCGCGGCTCGACCACCGTCACGCTGGTGGCGCGGTCGGCCTCGCGGCACAGATGCAGTGCCGTCAGGGTGCCCGAAGCACCGCCGCCGATGATCGCGATGCGGCGAGCCATGAGGGCTCGACGCTAGGCGTGCGTCGAAGGTTGCAGCACCAAGTTGTTGCACTGTTCGCAGACTCGCTCAGGGATCACGCCGAGTCGCATCAAGAAACGAAACATGATGCAGCCCAAGCAGAGTGCGAACGCCGCCTCCAAGAACGCCGCGGCTGCGAGTGCGGCGGCAACGACGCGTGATGCCGTGCCGAGATCGAGCAACCACAGCACGCTCGCAGCAGACGAGAACACGAGCCCAACGAACTGTGCGAATCGCTTCGGCGGGCCGGCCACCAGTCGGTGCTTCACGTTGATGCGCGGGGTGATCACCTTCGTCGCGACGAGACCGAGCGGGCTGAACGCGGGACCGGTGGTCACTCGCGCGAGAAACCCGTACGTGAGCGGCACGAGCAACCACGACGCGCCGGTCGCCGCGTACGCCAGGCTCATCACGACGACTCCCGTGGCGACGACTCGCGCCGATGTTTCATTGACGGGATGGGGGAATGGGAAACGGCGTGACATGCCGACGAGCCTATCCAAATGTTGACAGTATTGGTCGGGTTTTACGGAACTCACGTGGGTGCTGTGTCTTCGTAGGCTCGCCCCGTGTCTGAGGTGGTTCGCGACCTGTTGATCGTGGGTCTCGCGCTGATGACCTCGACCATCGGGTCGATCGGCGGTCTCGGCGGGGCGATCTTGCTCGTGCCGTTGTTGACGCTCGGCGACATGACCATCGCGGAGGCCGCACCGCTTGGTCTCGTCAGTGTCATCGCCGGTTCGGTCGCTGCGGGTCGCCGGCAGACCGACGACGGCATCGTCAACCATCGTTTCGGCATCGTCACCGAACTCGGCGCCACGACGGGTGCGATCGTCGGAGTGCTGCTCGCCGGGTCGCTCTCCAACGACACGCTCACCTACGTGCTCGCCGCGGTGGCGATGCTCGCGGCCGTGGGCGGCGCATGGCGGCGCGGAGTGCGATGGAAGCCCGATCCTGCGCTCAGTGCGAGAGAAGTCGGCGAACGTGCAGGTTCACTGGCCGGCGCCTACCGACTGAACGATGACGTGGTGCCATACGCCCCGACTCGGATGTCGTTGGGCGTGGCGTTGATGGCTCTTTCCGGCGTCGTCACGGGGCTGGCGGGTGTCGGTGGCGGATTCTTGAAGACTCCGCTCTCCAGCGAAGTCATGCGGTTGCCGGCGAAGGTGGCTGCGGGCACGAGCACGTTCACCATCGGTCTCACTGCGACGACCGCGTTGTTGCTGATGGCTCTCGACGGTCGTGTCGACGTGTCCGATGCCGCACTCGTCGTGCTCGGCGCGCTGGCCGGCGGCACGCTCGGCTCCGGGCTGCAGCGCCGCATGTCGCCGCCGGTGGTGCGGCGAGCCACTGCCTTCGTGCTCGCCGTGATATCCGTCGTGTTGGTGTTGCGGGCATGAGTCGAGAACGCCGATGACCACGCAGCACCGCGATGGGCTCTCCCGCTTCACGTCCGTCGCGCTCGTCATTGCCGCGGTTGCTGCGCTCGTCGGGGTGCTGGTGCGCGGCGAAGTCGGCGTCGCTCTCGACACTGTCGCGTTGTGTCTGCTCGGAGCGTTGCCGGCGCTTCGCGTCGTGGTGCTCGCCGCACGGTGGTCTCGCGAAGGTGACCGCCGTTTTGCCCTCGCCGCAGTTACTCTGCTTCTCCTGATGTCGCTCGGTGTGGCAGTGGTCGCTGTATGGCGCTGATTCTCGAGCAGTACTACTTGGCGTGCCTTTCTCACGCGTCGTACCTCGTCGGCGACACCAGCAGCGGGCGTGCCGTCGTCGTCGATCCGCAGCGCGACGTGTCGCAGTACCTGGGCGATGCCGCGCGGCTCGGCCTTTCAGTCGAGCGCGTCATCGAGACGCACTTTCACGCCGACTTCTTGAGCGGTCACCTCGAACTCGCCGCCCAGACCGGGGCGACCATCTCGTACGGCGCTGCCGCAGCAGGGCTCACGGATTTTCCGATCGACGTGCTTTCGGATGGGCAACGTATCTCGCTCGGCACGGTCGAGCTCGAAGTGCTGGAGACCCCGGGTCACACTCCCGAGTCGATCTGTATCGTCGTCCGAGAGCACGCCGGTGCATCACCGCACGCCGTCTTGACCGGAGACACCCTCTTCATCGGCGACGTCGGGCGACCCGACCTGCTCTCGTCGTTCGGCCGAAGCCAAGAGGAAATGGCACGGAGCCTCTATCGCTCGGTGCACCAAAAGCTGCTCTCGTTGTCTGACGCCACGAAGGTGTATCCGGCGCACGGCGCCGGTTCGGCATGCGGCAAGAACTTGTCCACGGAGACGGTGTCCACGATCGGCGAGCAGAGGCGCACGAACTACGCCCTGGCGCCGATGAGCGAAGAAGAGTTCGTCGAGATAGTCACCGAGGGTCAGGCGGCGGCACCCCTGTATTTCTCGTTCGCGGCGATGCGCAACCGCGCGTCTCGCGACCAACTCGACGAGCGCGAAGCGCCCGTGCCGCTTTCGTGGAACATGTTTCGCGAGCACGTCTCCAATGGCGCGATCATCGTCGACACTCGCGAGCCAGATGACTTCGCCCGCGGCCACCTGCGGGGTTCGCGCAACGTGGGGCTGAGCGGACGGTTCGCGGAGTACGTCGGCGAAGTCGTGCGTCCGGGGGACAAGATCGTGCTCGTCTGCGCGGAGGGAACCGAGAGCGAGGCGAAGGTGCGGCTCGCGCGAATCGGCTACGACAACGTGCTCGGGTCGTTGGTCGACCACACGCGGGCGATGCTCGAGCATCCTGACGAGGTCTCGACTGCCTCTCGGCTCACTGCCGAACGACTCGCATCGCTGCGCAAGGAACTGCCCGACCTCGTAGTGATCGACGTGCGCGGCCCCGGTGAGATCGCCGACGGAATGATCGAGGGTGCACGTCACGAGCAGCTCGCCACGTTGCTGGACCACGCGTCGACGCTCGACTCGGCGGCGCCGACGGTGGTGTACTGCGCGGGCGGCTATCGATCCAGCATCGCTGCGAGCACCTTGCGATCGCTGGGTTTCGCCGATGTGTCGGACATCGTCGGCGGATACGGCGCATGGCGCTCGCATCAGTCACTGTCGGGCGGAACCCCGCGGCCGTCGTCGGACGAGGTCGCTCGAACGTCGCCCTCGGCTCGCGACTAGCGTCTCGGCGCATGACCAAGCAGATCATCGTCGTTTCTGGCAGCCTGCGAGCCGGATCTTTCACTACTGCGTTGTGTCGCGCAATTGTGGCAGGAGCTTCTGCTGACGGTGCCGCGTTCGTCATGCGCGATTACGTGCGTGAACTACCGATCTATGACGGTGACCTCGACACCGAGACCCCGCCCCGCGTCGTCGCCGACATGCGACGAGAACTTGCCGAGTCGCACGCGGTGCTCATCGGCACGCCGGAGTACAACTACAACATTCCCGGCGGCCTGAAAAACTTCGTCGACTGGGCGTCGAGACCGTTCGCCAAGCACTCGTTGATCGGTCGACGGATGGGCGTGTTCGGATGCGCGCCTGGTGACCGCGGCGGCAAGGCCTCTGTGGAGTACCTGCGGAACATGATCCCGCTCTTCGGGGCGACCCTCGTCGGCCCGGAACTGTTGTTTCCCAAGATCAACACGAAAATCGGGACCGACGGCTCGGTGGACGGCACCGTGCTCGCGCCGTTGCTCGCGCTCGCGGGCGAACTCGCCGCTTAGCGCGCGACCAAGCCGTTACGAAAGGCTGCTGCTCAGCAGTCGCAAGAACTCGCTGCGAGTCGGCTCGTGCTCGAACGCGCCGCAGAACGCCGACGTCGTGGTCACCGAGTTCTGCTTCTCGACGCCGCGCATCATCATGCACAGGTGCTTGGCTTCGACGACGACGGCGACGCCAAGTGGGCTTAGTGCTTCTTGAAACGCGTCGCGAATCTGCGTGGTGAGGCGCTCTTGCACCTGCAGGCGCCGGGCGCAGATGTCGACGACTCGCGCCACCTTTGACAAGCCGGTGATGTAGCCGTTCGGAATGTAGGCGACATGCGCCTTGCCGTAGAAGGGGATCATGTGGTGCTCGCAGAGGCTGTACATCTCGACGTCTTTCACGATCACCATCTCTTGCACGCTCTCGGTGAAGATTGCGCCGCGGATGACTTCCACCGGGTCGTGGCCTTGGCCTTGCGTCAAGAACTGCATCGCTTTGGCGACGCGCTCGGGTGTCTTCAGCAGGCCCTCGCGGTCGGGCTCTTCGCCGATCAGTCGCAGTACGTCGCGATAGGCGGTGGCGAGACCTTTGGTCGTCGCTTCGTCGTAACTTTCCACCTTCTTGTAGGCCATGGCGGTTCCTTTCGGTTCGTGGATTCGGGGAGTCGGTCAGGGATTCGTGACGATGTCGGCGGGAAACTGCACGATGTTGCGCGGGGTCTCGGCGAGAATCACGTGCACGTCGAGGTGCACCGGCAGGTGCGGTCGCAGCAGGCCATGCACCACGATGGCGATGTTCTCGGCGGTCGGGTTCACGTTCTTGAACTCGGGCACGTCGAGATTCAGGTTCTTGTGGTCGAGCCGGTCAAGCACTTGCTTCTTTACGATGGCGGAGAGCTCGCCGAGGTCCATCACGTATCCGATCACCGGGTCGACTGCTCCAGAGACGCGGACGGTCAGCTCGTAGTTGTGGCCGTGGTAGTTCGGATTGTTGCACTTGCCATAGATGCGCGCGTTGTCGGCGTCGCTCAGCGCCGGGTTGTGGATGCGGTGGGCGGCGTTGAAGTGCTCGTGGCGGTAGACGGCAACACGCGGACCGTTCTGCGTCGCGCTCATGTCTCGGTCAAGGCTACGAGAGAATCTCGACGCCGCCGCCCGGGTGTTCGATCACCCAGCGACGCAGCGACGCGACTGCCGCCGGGGCCGGCATGGCGAGCACCCAACCTGCGCGGTCGTCGCGCTTGCCTTCGGCGATCTCCAGGATCACCTTGGCCACGTCGCCCGACTGCAACGCCGATGAGAGCCCGTCGACTGGCGGAATGCTGTCGGGCATCAGCGAGCGATGCAGCGGAGTGTCGACAACGCCGGGTGCCACGGTGAACGCACGAATACCGTGCGGCTCGCCTTCGGCATTGGCTACCACCGTCAGCAGGTGCAATGCCGACTTCGACGACGCGTACGCGAAGAATCCCGGAAACGGGTCGAGTTGGGCCAGCGACGAGACGTTTACTATTCGCGCGTCGCCGTGGCTGCGCAGCGTCGGCCACAGCGCGTGAATCGCCGCAGCCGGTGCGACCACATTCAGTTCGTGCATGGCTCGGAACTCCTCGGGAGTCGTCTCTTCGATGGGCATCGCCTTGGCGGTTCCTGCGTTGTTCACCAGCACGTCGACACGCCCGTGGTCGTCTGCCGCTTGGCGCAGCACCGCGGCAAACACCGTGGTGTCGGTGACGTCGCACGGTCGAGGCTGAAACGAATCGCCGAGCGCGCGAGCGAGCGAGTCGAGTTTCGGCGCATCGCGCCCGATGCCAACCACCGTGTGACCGGACTTCACGAACAACTTCGCGACTGCGGCGCCGATGCCTGACGACGCACCGGTGACGATGGCGATCACGGCTTCACACTATTGTTTGTGCCATGCCCGTGAACCCGGAACAACTCGATCGCATGCGAAACGGTAAGGGTTTCATCGCTGCGCTCGACCAGAGCGGTGGCAGCACCCCGAAAGCCCTGAAGCTCTACGGAATCGACGAATCGGAATACTCCGGCGAAGCACAAATGTTCGACCTCATGCACGCGATGCGAACGCGGATGATCAAGAGCAAGGCGTTCACCGGCGACCGCGTGCTGGGTGCGATTCTCTTCGAAGGCACCATGGATCGCGACATCGACGGGCTGGGCAGCGCGGAGTTTCTCTGGACGAAAAAGCGTGTCGTGCCGTTCTTGAAGGTCGACAAGGGGCTCGCCGACGAGAGCGACGGCGTGCAGGTGATGAAGCCGATGCCCGAGCTCGACGCACTGCTGAAGCGCGCTGTCGCGAAGGGAATCTTCGGCACCAAGATGCGCTCCGTCATCAAACTGGCCAGCAAGAGCGGTATCGAAGCCGTGGTCAAGCAGCAATTCGAGGTCGGTCGTCAGATCATCGCACACGGACTGGTGCCGATCATCGAGCCGGAAGTCGACATCAAGAGCCCGCAGAAAAAGGAAGCCGAAGAGATGCTTCGCTCGGCGATCCTGACCGAGCTGGCCAAGCAGCCTGCCTCGCAGCCCGTGATGCTGAAACTCACGATTCCCAGCACGCCGAACTTCTACGCCGACTTGATCAAGCACCCCAGCGTGGTGCGAGTGGTCGCGCTGTCGGGCGGCTATTCGCGCGACGACGCCAACCGAATGTTGAGCGAGAACCACGGCATGATCGCGAGTTTCTCGCGGGCACTCTCAGAGGGGCTCTCCGCCAAGCAGAGCCAGGCCGACTTCGACGCGATGCTCGATGCAACCATCGCCGGAATCTACGCCGCGTCCATCACCTGACCACCTCGCGACTTGCGGTAACCGCCGACGGCGGCGTGACGCTTCGGCTCTCGACGGGTGCTCGTCTTCTGGGCGTGCATTTTGCGCGCGAAATCCGACTCCACCCGTCTGAGGTCGTCGGTGTCTGGCGCAGTGATGCTCTCACGGTGGGCAAGCGCTTGCGATGGAAGATCGCCGGCACGGCGCTCTCTCGGCAGCGGGCGATGGGCTGGTTCAGTTGGATCGGGCATCGACGCCAGTGGGCGTGGGTGTGGCTGACGCCGGCACGCGATGTCGTCGTGATCGTCACCACACGCCGACGACCGGCGCTGATCACAGTGCCCACCGACTGGTGTGACGCCGCGCTCGTCGAGCGGCTCTCGCCGTGGCAGTCGTCGTGATGCGGAGAGAGTCGCTGCGCTAGCGGTGTCGCATGCGCACCGAGAGGCAGGTGACGCAGCCCTCGAGCTTCTCGTATTCAGAG
>DAIPHP010000041.1:0-10826 GCA_036771295.1 Ilumatobacteraceae bacterium | reverse complement strand
ACGGGCAGTATGCCCCCGAGTACCTACCCCAAATGGTGGAGCCCATCGTGTCGGGGCAGGCCGATGTCGTGTTCGGGTCGCGAATGTTGCAGAAGGGTGCGGCGCTCAAGGGCGGAATGCCGAAATACAAGTTCATCGGAAACAAGATCTTGACTTTTCTGCAGAACAGGCTGGCCGGTGGTCGGCTCAGCGAGTGGCACAGCGGAGACCGCGCCTACTCGGTTCGCTCGCTCAGCGGTGTCGGCTTTGAACTCAATGCCGATTACTACGACTTTGACACGCAAATCATCTTGCAAATGATCCGAACTCGACAACGGATCATCGAGATTCCGATTCCGACGTTCTACGGTGACGAGCTCTCACGTGTGAACGGCATCAGGTACGGATGGCGTATTCTCAGACACACGTTGCGATGGAGACGTTCTCGTTGTTGCGACGTCAGCCCGCGCTGGGCTCCGCGGTGCTGAGCGTCGTGCCGGTAGTTGTGAGTACCCGCCGGGGCATCGGAGTGAGTTGGGACTCCACTGATTACATCGCCGTCGGGTTGAGCATGGCCAATGGCCGAGGGGCTCTCGATGTGACAGGGCAACCGATGGTGATCCGGCCTCCCGGGCTCTCCGCTCTGGTGACACTTGGTGATTGGCTGTCGATAACGCCGAGCATTGCTCTCACGTTGGCGAATGCAGCGTCGATGATGATCGTCGTATGGTGCGTACATCACCTGCTCCAGCGATCTGGGGTGCAGTCGTTCACAAAATGGATCAGCGTCATGCTCGTCGCGCTGAGCCCTGGCCTCCTTGACATTTTCTCCATGGCGTGGTCCGAACCCCCGTTTCTTGCGCTCACGATGCTCGCCTTCGTGATTGCCACTCGTGATCGCACATGGCCATGGGAATTCGCGCTCATCGGGTTGTTCTCGGCGATGTTCTTCGTCAGATATGTCGGGCCGTTTATCGCCGCACCGCTCACGTTGATTGCCGCCGTGGTGCAAGTGCGGCGCTCCGGTTGGCTGCTGTCGCTGTTGCGATCAGGCACGACACTTTGCGTCTCGATGGTCCTGCCTTGGCTTTGGTTGATGCGTAACAAGGATCTGACTGGTTACCTCACTGGCTACCGAGAGCCCGGCGGGGGAACACTGCTCGATCCATTGAGAACGTTCACGTGCACGCTCGGCAGTTGGCTCATCGCTCGCCCGCCTCTTGAAGGCAGAGGCGGCATCTACCTCAACTGGGCCGACTTCTCGGTCTACATGCAGACTGCGGGAGTAGTCGTGTGGTTGATCGTCGTCGGCTCATGCGTCAGTTTTTTGGTCTTCAAGCCACGTCAACGCGACAAGAACATCATTCTTGGGGCGAGCCTCGTCGTGTTCTTGTTCTACGGCGGATTTTCGATGTATCGGTTCGTATATCACGAGATGGGGCCGCTCGACTCGCGGATGATGAGCGGGTTGTACGTACCGATCATCCTCATCGTTGCCATCGCCACGAGCCACGTTTGCTCGACCACTTCCATGAACAAACTCCTTCGTCAGGGGTTCGCCGGAGTCGCCGTGATGCTCGCGAGCTGGCACGGCATCACTACGGGTATCAGCGGTTGGCAATACGGGTCAGACGGGCGATATTGGGGCTCGTCTGCACACCGAGATGCCCCGTTGCATCAGTTCGCCAGAGCCTTGCCGCCTTCTGCCGCTCTCTTCAGCAACGAACCGCAGAGTCTCTTTGCTGCGACATTTCACTGGCCAATCCGCAATCAGTATCAGTACGACAAACCCCCAGCGCTGCCATGCAGCCACCGCTATTTCGTCTGGTACAACCAGACGTTCTTGCCGGACGGCAAGCCGGTCGGGGCAGACATCGTCTACGAGGACTCATGGGGCCAAGTTCTCGACCTCGGCTCATGCGACACCGACATCAGCAGGTTCTGGCCCTGAGCCGACCGATAGCGTGATGAGTCTCGCCCGAGTGGCTCAGTGGTAGAGCAACGCACTCGTAATGCGTAGGTCGCGGGTTCGATTCCCGCCTCGGGCTCGCGGTTAACTCAACTCCCATCGAACTTCGATGGTCACCGTGACTTCTTGGGTGCCGAGGTCGATCACTGTCGCGGCACTCTCTGCCATCGCATCCGACTTGGCCCCGACGACGATGTTGGTCGGCGCAGAAACCTCGGTCAAGTACACCAGATCACCAAGTTCGACGCCCAGCAGCGCAGCGTAGGCCTCTGCTTTCGCGCGAGCCTTCTTGACTGCGTCTTCGCGAGCGGCCTCTGCCCCTGCCGTGGCGTCGTCGACGATCGGATAGGTCGAGTTGATCGAGACGTTCGCGCCACCCTTAGTGACGATTGCATCAATCACGCCACCTGAGTTCGCGGCGTCACGAATGAGCACGTCAAAGACTTGCGACGCCCGATAACCGACGATCTTCTGGCCTTCCGCCTCGGTGTACGAATACTCCGGGGTGACCGACAACGTCTGAGTGGAGACATCGGCCTCATCGATGTTTTGCTGCTTGAGCGTTTCGCGCACGATCGCGGCGGTGTCCGACGCCTGACTCAATGCGACCTCGTTCGACTCGGCCAGCACGCTCACCGAGATCGAGACCCGAACGGCATCCGGAACGACGTCGGCAGTGCCCGAGGCCTGCACTGTTATGCCCTGCGACACCCCGCCTTCACCGATGTTCACGGTTTCACCGCATGCTGCGAGCGCAAGTGCACTCGCGACGACGACTGCCATCACGCTGAGTTTTCGCATGGTTTCACGCTACCGAAGTAGGATTCAGTCGATGTTCGCAGCTGTCCCTTGGCACTGGTGGTTGGGTGCTGGCCTGTTGATCGCCGGTATCGGCGCCGTGCTGGCGCTTGCTGTTGGTTACCTCGGCAAGGTCGAAGCGCAGAAACATCCGTCCCGCGCGCAGCGTCGCGCGCAGCAGAACACGAAGTAGGAAGATCCCGGGCGATGACCGCCCTTCGAGACGCGCTCTTCACGTCGTCGACAGCCACCGGTTTGCTGGCGCGCTGTCGGTTCCCGTCGGGCGAAACGCTTCATTGCGCAGTCTCGGGCGGTGCTGACTCGCTCACTCTTCTGCTTCTCGCCTGCCGTACCGAACGCAAGGTCACTGCTTGGCACGTCGACCACGGGCTGCGATCCGACTCAGCCAACGATTTTGCATTCGTGAACGACATCGCTGTACGACTCGGCGTCGAGGCCGAGCTTCGCACCGTGCGCGTAGAGCAAGGGCCGAACATCGAAGCCCGAGCGCGCGATGCCCGATTTGCCGTGTTGCCCCCGAACGTGCTCACCGGCCACACTGGCGACGATCAGGCCGAAACCGTGATCATCAATCTGCTGCGCGGCTCAGGCACTGCCGGGCTGTCAGGCATGACACGGGAGGGGCACCCCTTGCTCGGTCTGCGGCGGCACGAGACTCGCTCGCTCTGCGACGAGCTGGGTCTCACACCGCTCAGCGACCCGATGAACGAGGATGACCGCTTTCAGCGGGTACGAATTCGCAACGAGGTACTGCCGCTGTTGGGAGACGTCGCCAAGCGTGACGTGGTCGACGTGCTTGTTCGTCAGGCTGAACTGCTTCGTGATGACGACGATTTACTTGACGAGCTCGCTGCGATGATCGACGTGCACGACGCAAAGGCTGTCACCCAGGCGCCGATCGCGCTGGCACGTCGCGCCATTCGGCAATGGTTGGCTGATCCGCTGCCACCGAATGCCGCCACTGTCGAGCGCGTGTTGGCTGTCGCGAGAGGTCAAGCGACTGCGTGCGACATCGGCGACGGTCGCCAGGTGCGCCGTAGTCGACAACGTCTCGGAATTCGCACTTCTGACGTGATGTAACATCGTCACCCGATGTCACAGAAGCTGCGCGGCAAGTGGGCGCTCGGTATCCAACCGCGCGACTTGATCTGGATCATCAAGGACAAGCTCGCCATTTGCGAGCGACCTGGTGGCTTTGGTGCAAGCCATCGCAAAGTGCGCCGTCAAGAAGAGGTCATCTGGCTTCGCGAGAACGACTTTCACTGCATCGTCAGCGTCAGCGGTGCCCCGCACAACCTGCAGACGTACGACGAGATCGGGGTTCCCTACAAGCACGTTCCTTTGCTCACGAGCGACAACGTCGATGACTGGTGCAAGAGCTTCTTCGCCGAACTGAATTCGTTGCTGTCGTCCGGTGCGCGCACGATCGTGCACGCCGAAGAGGTCAGTGATCAGCTCGTCAGCATCATGGGCGCGTACCTGCGGTGGCTCGGAGTCGTGACCGAGCCGACCGAAGCGGTCACATTGATCGAGCGGCTCGCGAATCGTGCGCTTGAACCTGCGTCGCGCTCGTTGATTTTTCGTGCCCACGAGTTTCGCAAGGCGTGAGGTAGCGAAGCAATAGCGCGGGCGCAGGTACTCGCGCTCGGTAATCTGAGACTCGTGGGAGAACAACGGCTCCTGGTTGTCGGAGTCGGCAGCGAACTGGGGTCGCTTGCGACCGCACTGCTCGAACAGCAGCCGACTTTCGGCGAGATTCTCGGCATCGACGTGCACCCACCGCGACGACGACTACGTCGGACCGAGTTCGCCCGCGTCGAGCACCAGAATGTCGCCGAGTTCGTCCACCGGGCAATCACGCACCAACCTGATGTCATCGTTCACCTCGGGGTGTGGGAGCCGCACGCTCGACTCGGCACGAAAGATGCCCGTACGGCAACCGGCAACTACGCCAAAGCCCTCTGCGAAACCTTGACGATGCTCAACGATGTCGCCCGCGTCGTGGTTCGTTCCGGGGTCGAGGTGTACGGCACGCAGTCGGGGCTCGTTCACGACGAAGGCTCGCCAGTGCGTCCGACCTCCACCTACGGGCACATGCTGACATCGCTCGAGTCGATGGTCGCGGATGCTTCATCCTCGAACACGGTCACGACGGTGCTTCGCTTCGCGCCGGTGATCGGTGCACATGTGCCGAGCCCGCTCGGGCGACTGTTGCGGCTGCCGTTCGTTCCCGTCGACCCCCTCTCGCGATCGCAGTTTCAGGTAGTGGCCGACGACGACGCTGCCCGTGCTGTGGTGCACGCAGCAACACGGGGCCGCCAAGAAGCGGTGAACATCGTGGCCGGCGGGCCGGTAACGGTGAACTCTGCCATGCAAAGAGGTCGTCGAGTGCTGGTGCCGGTGCTGCCCTACACGTGGCCGATTGCGTCGTCGCTCACCACCCTTGCTGGGGCGCCGCTGCCTGATCACGTTCGCGAACTCTTGCAACACGGTCGGCTGGCTCGCACTACGACTCATGACGTCGACTATCGACCTGCGCACTCGACTGCCGACGTGATCGCTCGACTTTATTCGTGGCCGTCTGTCGTGAGAATCGCACCGAATCGCACGCACGAGCGGGTGGCCTGATGCCGTGGATTCACCGACCAGGTGGCGTGAAGATTCACAGCCAAGTGACGGGGCCTGCCGACGCGCCGCCGGTGTTGCTGATTCAAGGCCTCGGAATGAACAAGAACGGCTGGACCCTGCAGCGCGTCGCTATGGCCACGAAGTACCGCACCATCGCGATGGACAACAGAGGTGCGGGACGCAGCTCGATACCTCTCGAACCGTTCACTCTCGAAAACATGGCAGACGATGCGTGTGCCGTGCTCGACCACCACGGCGTGGCAGACGCGCACATCGTGGGGGCCTCGATGGGTGGCGCGATCGCACAGATTCTTGCGGTGAAGCACCCGAACCGGGTTCGCTCGCTCACCTTGGCCTGCACCGCGTGCCGCAATTTGCCGTGGCGAAACGAACTGCTGCGACATTGGGCCGACACTGCCAACGTTCGCGGCTTGCGCCAGTGGGCAGACGAGTCGGCCCGGTGGCTGGTCGGGCCACGGTCGTTTCGTCGCCTTGCGCCTGCGATCGGCTGGTTGGGGCCGCTCGCCACGTTCAGGCCATCACGCGGCTTCAGCGCACAAGTCGGCGCGATTCTCGACACCGACGACTCGATGGTCGCCGAACTCGGCAAAATCGCCGCGCCGACGCTGGTGGTGGTGGGCAATCAAGACATCCTCACCCCCCGCGCTGACAGCGAAGAGATCGCCGAGCGAATTCCGCAGTCTGAACTGGTCGTCATCTCCGGTGCCGCGCACGGTTTGATGATCGAGCATGCCTCGACGTTCAATCGCGTGGTGATCGACTTCATCGACCGCGCAGAACGACTGGCTCGGGCGGCGACCCGAGTCGGCTGAGCGTCGATGCGAGTCGTCGTCGTCGGGGCGGGTGTCAGCGGTCTTCTCGCCGCGCGCAGCTTGAGCCAAGCCGGGCACGCCGTGGTGGTGTTCGACAAAGGTCGCTCCAGCGGTGGTCGCTGCGCGACACGACGCATCGGAAACGCAGTTTTTGATCACGGGGCACAGTTCTTCACCGTGCGCAGCGACGATTTTGCACGACTCGTGCACGAATGGTCAGCGTCGGGTGTCGCCCGCGAATGGTGCCGGGGCTTCGGTGCGGGAGACGGCCACCCCAGATACTGCGGGGTCGGCGGAATGACGACGATCACCAAGTATCTTGCTGCGCCGCTCGACGTTCGATACTCGAAACTGGTCTTTTCTCTCGAGCGTCGAGGCGCAGGATGGCGAGTACGACTCGACGACGGAAGTTACGAAGACGCCGATCGTGTGGTGCTGACGTGTCCGGTTCCCCAGTCGATGGCGTTGCTGGTGAATACCGAAGTCGCCGTGCCGGACGCGATTCGCACGATCGAGTACGACAAGACGATCGCAGCGCTCGTGGCAGTGACGGGTGCGACCGCAGTTCCCGAGCCAGGCGGTATTCAGAATGCAGACGAGACCTTCTCGTTCGTCGGCGACAACCAGCGCAAGGGAATCAGTTCTGTTGGTGCGATCACGTTTCACTGCTCGCCGGCGTTCAGCGAAGAGCACTGGTGGAGCGATGTCGCAGTCACCCACGAAACCGTCATGCAACGTGCGCGACCGTGGCTCGGCGATGCCACGGTGGTGGAGCATCAACCGAAGCGATGGCGAATGGCGACGCCGCGGTCGACATGGCACGAACGCTGCTGGTCGTCAGACGGCATCGTGCTCGCTGGCGACGCGTTCGCCGGGCCAAAAATTGAGGGGGCTGCTCTCTCGGGCCTCGCGGCTGCGCAGCGACTGCTCGACTGAGCAGTACGAACTAGAAGTCGACGAGGGAGTCGAGCAACGCGCGCGGCGCGCGTCGGAGCGCGTCGGTGGCGGCTCCTGCCGGCAACTTCGAGCACTCAGCCTCGGCAAGCGCCGCATAATCGCGTGCCGAATCAAGAGCTGCCGAGAGCCCCGGCCCGTTGCGGACGATCTTGAGTGCTTTGGTGCGTTCTTTTGCGGTGAGCGGCGAGCCGAGCAGGTCGAACAATTCGCGCGATTCGGCGGAGTCGTGCGACAGCGTCAGCAAGACGGGCAGCGTGTAGACACCTTCTTCTAGGTCGTGGCCTGCCGGCTTTCCGAGTTGTTCGTCGGTGGCGACGATGTCGAGCACGTCGTCGATGATCTGAAACACCATGCCGTAGGCGTTCGCCACGTTGGTGATGACGTCGGTCAACTGCCGGTCGTGCCCGGCAACGAGCGAGCCGATGCGCGCTGACGTTGCAAAGAGCGACGCGGTCTTGCCTTGGATGCTGACGAGGTACGACGGGATCGTGCGATTGCGGTCGTACGTATGACGAAGTTCTTCGACTTGGCCTTCGCAGAGCTGCCCGATGGTTCGTGCGAGCAACCCGGCTACTTCATTGCCGAGCGATGCAGCGATCTCAGACGCACGGGCGAGCAAGAAATCACCCGCGACGATCGCCTGCAGGTTGCCCCATTTGGCGTTCACCGTCTCGACACCGCGACGAGTGGTGCTTTCGTCCATGACATCGTCGTGGTAGAGCGACCCGAGGTGGACGAGCTCGCACGCGATGGCACCCTGAACGACCTGGTCTGACACGGCGCTGTCACTGCCGACTTGCGCGGCGGCCACCGCCAACACCGGGCGCAAGCGTTTGCCGCCGGCGACGATGAGATGAGAGGCAATCTCGGTGAGATACGCGTCCGGCGTGCGCACGGCCGCCCGTAATGCTGCCTCGATGCGCTCGCGATCGGCCGCCATGAGCGGCAACTCGAGCAACGGCGAGGTTACGTTCACCTCGTCAGGCTATGCGTACGGCACTGCAATGTTCGGTACGGTGCACCCGAGCCGCACCGTCGCTCGGTGGGCAGACGTCACAGACGAACTGGTGACGTGCGTACTTCATTCGGCCGCATCTCGCGAGCACGTCATATTGAGCCGGTAGTTGACGGGGGTACACTCTCAGATACGACCGCAAGTCGCACCTTCATCACAAGGCGGTATTAGCAGTGTTCGAACGTTTCACCGACAGGGCCCGGCGAGTGGTCGTGTTGGCGCAAGAAGAAGCGCGGCTGCTGAACCATTCGTACATCGGTACTGAGCACATCTTGCTGGGTCTCATTCACGAGGGTGAAGGTGTCGCCGCCAAGGCTCTCGAGTCGCTGAACATCTCGCTCGAGGCCGTCCGTGCCCAGGTCGAGGAGATCATCGGCCAGGGTGGCTCGTCGCCCTCGGGTCACATTCCCTTCACGCCACGAGCCAAGAAGGTGCTCGAGTTGTCGCTTCGCGAGGCCCTGCAGCTCGGCCACAACTACATCGGTACCGAGCACATCTTGCTCGGCCTCATTCGCGAAGGCGAGGGTGTCGCAGCGCAAGTGCTGGTCAAGCTGGGTGCCGACCTCTCGCGTGTGCGCCAGCAAGTCATCCAGTTGTTGAGCGGCTACGAGGGTGCGAGCGGCGAAGGCAAGGGCGAACCTGTCGGCGCCAAAGACACCCCGAGCGAAAAGGGCGGCAGCCAGATTCTCGACCAGTTCGGCCGCAACCTCACGCAGCTTGCTCGCGACAAGAAACTCGACCCGGTCATCGGTCGCCAACGCGAGATGGAACGCGTGATGCAGATTCTCTCGCGACGCACCAAGAACAACCCGGTGTTGATCGGCGAGCCCGGCGTCGGCAAGACCGCGATCGTCGAAGGACTCGCCCAGCGAATCGTGGCCAACGACGTGCCCGAGACGCTCACCAACAAGCAGCTGTACACACTCGATCTCGGCGCGCTCGTCGCGGGCAGCCGTTACCGCGGCGACTTCGAAGAGCGACTCAAGAAAGTGCTGAAAGAAATTCGCACTCGCGGCGACATCATTCTCTTCATCGACGAAATCCACACCTTGGTGGGTGCCGGCGCCGCCGAAGGCGCGATTGACGCAGCGTCGATCTTGAAGCCGATGCTGGCTCGCGGCGAACTGCAAACCATCGGCGCTACCACGCTCGACGAGTACCGCAAGCACTTCGAGAAGGACGCCGCTCTCGAGCGCCGCTTCCAGCCGGTGAAAGTCGACGAGCCGTCAGTCGCCCACACGATCGAAATCTTGAAAGGCATTCGCGACAAGTACGAGAGCCACCACCGCGTGACCATCACCGACCAGGCGTTGGTCGCCGCGGCGAACATGGCCGACCGCTACATCTCCGACCGTCATCTGCCCGACAAGGCGATCGACCTCATCGACGAGGCCGGCAGCCGCCTGCGCATCAAGCGCATGAAGACGCCGCCCGATTTGAAGGAAATCGAGAACAAGATCAAGGAAGTGCAAGCCGCCAAGAAAAAGGCCGTCGAAGATCAGCGCTTCGAAGAGGCCGGTCGCCTGCGCGACCAAGAGCGCACGTTGCTGGAAGAGCGCGCCCAGAAAGAAGCCGACGTCAAGGCACAGGGCATCAACCTGTACGACGAAGTGAACGAAGAAGCCATCGCCGACGTGCTCAGCGTGTGGACGGGCATCCCGGTCTACAAGTTGACCGAAGAAGAAACCACCAAGTTGCTGAACATGGAGGCCGAGCTCCACAAGCGCATCATCGGCCAAGAAAACGCGATCAAGGCCGTGAGCCAGAGCATTCGCCGCACTCGAGCGGGCCTGAAAGACCCGAAACGACCGAGCGGTTCGTTCATCTTCCTCGGGCCCACCGGCGTCGGCAAGACCGAACTGGCCAAGACGCTCGCCGAATTCTTGTTCGGCGACGAAGACGCGTTGATCTCGCTCGACATGAGCGAATACATGGAGAAGCACACCGTGAGCCGACTCGTCGGCTCGCCCCCGGGCTACGTCGGTTACGACGAGGGCGGCCAGTTGACCGAGGCCGTGCGTCGCAAGCCGTTCTCCGTGGTGTTGTTCGACGAGATCGAAAAGGCCCACGCCGACGTGTTCAACACGCTGTTGCAGATTCTCGAAGAGGGCCGCCTGACGGACGCGCAAGGCCGCACCACCGACTTCCGCAACACCGTGATCATCATGACCTCCAACCTCGGCACGCAAGACCTGCGCAAGGCGAACGTCGGCTTCGGCAAGAACGACGAAGCCATGTCGTACGCGCGCATGCGCGACAAGGTGAACGAAGCGCTGAAGGTGCACTTCCGACCGGAGTTCTTGAACCGCATCGACGAAGTGATCGTCTTCCACGAGCACAACGTGGAGGCGATCATGGCGATGGTCGACTTGATGAGCAAGCGCCTCGTGAGCCAGCTCGAGGGTCTCGGCCTCGGTCTCGAACTCACGCAGCCGGCCAAAGAGCTGCTCGCCCGCAAGGGCTACGACCCGCAACTCGGAGCACGACCGTTGCGTCGCGCCCTGCAGCGACTCATCGAAGACCCGCTGTCAGAGCGCCTGCTGAACAAGCAGTTCGTCGCTGGAGAGATCGTCGTCGTGGGCGTCGAAGACGACCCTGAGAACCCTGGCGATCAGCGCGTGACGTT
>DAIPHP010000040.1:0-11065 GCA_036771295.1 Ilumatobacteraceae bacterium | reverse complement strand
CGCGACATCATGGTCTCGATCGGCCGCACCGGTCGCGCGACGCCGTTCGCCGTGCTCGAGCCGGTGGTGGTGGCCGGTAGCACCGTGTCGATGTCCACGTTGCACAATCGCGAGCAGGTGCAGCTGAAGGACGTGAGACCGGGAGACACCGTCATCGTGCGAAAGGCGGGCGACGTGATTCCTGAAGTCGTCGGCCCCGTGTTGTCGTTGCGACCGAAGAACTCCAAGCCGTGGAAGTTTCCGACCAAGTGCCCGTGCGAACTCAAGTCGACGCTCGTGCAGGCCGAGGGCGAGGCCGACACGCGGTGCGTCGAACCCGAGTGCCCGCACCAGCGCGACCAGAAGATCATCCACTTCACGTCGCGCGGCGGAATGGACATCGAGGGCTTCGGCGAAAAGACCGTCTACAAGCTGAGCGATGCGGGAGTGATCGAGGACGTGGGCGACATCTATTCGCTCACGCCCGAGGTGCTGTTGGCGCAGGGGTTCGGCGAAGTGCAGTCAGCCAACTTGATGAAGTCGATCGACGCATCGCGCGCGCGACCGCTGGAAAAACTGCTCGTCGCCCTCGGCATCAAGCACCTCGGCCCGGCGGCCGCCGAGTCGCTGGCCCGCCGCTTCGGGTCGCTCGACGCGGTCGCCGAGGCGACGCAGGACGAGCTCTCCGCGATCGACGGCGTCGGCGGCGTGATCGCCGAGTCGGTCGCGTCATGGTTCGCCGACAAACGCCACAAGACGCTGGTCACGAAGTTGCGCAAAGGGGGAGTGCGGTTCGACAACGTCACCGTCGTCGATGCGCCGCAGACGTTGGCCGGCAAGACGGTGGTGGTGACGGGCACGCTCGCGCGTTTCGGTCGCGAAGAGGCGCAGCGAGCGATCAAAGACCGAGGCGGGAAGAGCGCGAGCAGCGTGAGCGCCAAGACGTTCGCCCTCGTCGTCGGCGACGAGCCGGGTGCGGCGAAGGTGAAGAAGGCGACGGAACTGGGCGTGCCGCAAATCGACGAAGCGGCATTCGAACGGCTGTTGGAGTCCGGCGAACTGTCGTAGCGAGGCCTGGGCGCCCGCGATGCTTGGTGCCGCCGGCGATCAGTCGGTGACGAAGCGCCACTGGTACGTGCGCGACTTGGCGGGGCCTTCGAGGATCTTCCAGTAGCGCACCGTCGCCACGTGCTCGCCTTGCGAGAACGACTCGATCAACGCGCCGTCTTGCGGTTGGAAACTGAGCACGTTGTTGCCCGGGTCGAACACCGCGGTGGCCGGCAGCTCCACTTGGGCGCCTGGTGCCGGTTGTGCGCCGCCGGTCGTGAGTTCGTCGAGACGCGTGACAGGCAGCTCGATGCCGTCGATGCTGAGCGTCGCCTCGTAGCCGACGACGAAGTCGATGATCACCTGCGACTGGCGCAACACGCGGTCGCCGTCTGCCGGTGACATGCGCTCGATCGCCGCAGGAAATTTACGTGCCTCGTCACCCGTGATACCGCTGGCGAAGCCGAAGGCGATGAGCACGATGCCGATCGAGATGCCGACGCTGACGAGAAGTCGGGAGCGGTCGAGTCGCTTGCGCATGGCTCCATTCTCGCCGCTCGAGCCGTGCGCGTGCGGTCGCAGCGACGCATGGCACGGCTAGTTTGGGTCAGTCAATGACCGACCGGGATCAATTAGCCGGCGCGATCGTCGCCTCTCGCTACCGCTTGGATGCGCTTCGGCGCGGCGGCGCCGACTCGACCAGCGTGTTCGAGGCCACCGACCTGCGCGACTCTGCGTCGGTCATCGTGCGCCTCGTCACCGTCGACGTTTCGGCCGAGTCCGACGACGCGATGGAGGCCTTCAAGCGACAGCTGTTGTCGGTGGCCGGCGTGTCGCACCCGGTGCTGGTGGCCCCGCTCGACTGGGGTGAGGCGACCCTCGACGGCACGCGCTTTGCGTACGTCGTGACCGAACGAATCGACGGCATCTCGCTGCGCGAGCTGCTCGACCGCGGACGTCGACTCAGTGCTTCGCAAGCCGTGGTGCTCGCGCTCGACCTGTGTCGCGCACTGCATCATCTGCACTCGAACGGGTTGGCCCACGGTGACGTTCGACCGGCGAACGTGTTCGTCTCCACGGATTCGCGGGCCCGACTCGCCGGGCTCGGGGTGAAGGGCTCGAGCAGCGGCACGACGTCGATGAGCATCGAACAAGCCCGCTACGCCGCCCCGGAGTTTGCTGTCGACGCGACCGTCACGGCAGCCAGCGACATGTACGCCCTCGCGCTCACCGTGTTGGAGACGTTGACCGGCGACGTGCCGTTCGCGGCTGACTCCACTGCCGTGACGTTGGCGAACCGCGCGGGCAAGTTGTTGCCGGTGTCGGCCGATATCGGGGCTGTCGCCGTGCCGATCGAAAAAGCAGGGCGACCCGAACCAGCCGACCGCGCGTCGGCGCTGGAGTTCGGGCAGGCGTTGGCGCAACTCGCCGGCAAGCTTCCGCCACCCGAGCCGATCGAGTCGCTGTCGAGCGAATCGTTTCGCGACACCATCACCCGAACCCTGGAAGCCGTCGCCGTGGCGCCGCAACCCGAGCCGGTCGAGCCTGCTGCGCCGTCGCCCGAGCCGATCAGCGTCGACGTGGCGATCGCTGCGGAGCCGAGTGAGCGGCGCCGCTACCGCTGGCTCTTGTCGGTCGCCGCGGCGATCGCGGTGATCGTGTCGGGGGTGCTCGTGTGGCAGGCCCTCACGGTGAAGTCGTACGAGGTGCCGGAGCTCGTCGGTGTCGCGGAGGGCGAAGCGCGCAACAGCGTTGCGCTGTTCGGATGGAACATCGTGATTCGCGCCGAACGCTCGGACGAAGTCGACCTCGGTGCGGTGATTCGTACCGTTCCGCCGGCGGGCTCGATGCTTCGCGAAGGATCGGACTTCACCGTGGTCGTCTCGGAAGGCGCGACGCTCGCGGTGATTCCCGACGTGACTGGTTTGTCGCGCGAAGACGCAGTCGCCGCTCTCGTCGCCCAGGGACTCACGGTGTCGGAGACGATTCGCGACAACGACTCGATACCCGCCGGGCGGGTCGTGGCGTGGATCGTCACCGAGCAACCGAACCTGGCCGCGGGCAGCGAAGTGTTGAAGGGCACGCAAGTCGGCATCGTGGTGTCGGGAGGCCCGGTGTTGCGCTCGGTGCCGAACCTGATCGGGCGAACCGAAGACGACACGCTGGTGCAGTTGGCGGCCGTGCAACTCGTCGGTCAGCGAAACGACGACGTGTTCAGCAGCGAGATCGCAGCCGGTCTGGTCGCGTCGCAAGAGCCTTCTCCCGGCACCCAGTTGGCGCGCGAGAGCGTGGTGGCGTACTCCATCTCGCGCGGGGTCGAGCAAGTGCCGCTTCCGGCGATCATCGGGTTGTCGTTGAACGACGCGCAGAAGGCTCTCGGTGACGCCGGCATCGGCGTCGCGACCATCACCGGACGTTCGACCAGCAGGGTTCGGTCGGTCACGCTCGACGGCGTCACGCTGAAAGTCGGCGACCCGGTGCCGAAGGGCAGTGCCGTGAACCTGGTGTTCCCGTGACGGCCGGCGTCGACGAAGTCGTCATCACGCCGCTGCGCGAGCGGATGCGTTCGGCGCTCGCCGAGCGCGTCGGTATCTCGCGTCGCAAAGCGACGATGGCGGTGCTCCTGTCCGGTGCGTTCACGGTGAGCTTCACGATCACGTTGCTCGTGGTGGTGCTCGACACGGTGGCGGACGATCTCGGCTCCAGCGTCAGCGTGGTGAGCTGGTCGATCACCGCGCCGATGCTGGTGTTCGCGGTGGTCGGGCCTGCCTTCGGCACGCTCGGCGACCTGATCGGCCACAAGCGGGTGTTCGTCGGCGGACTGCTCGGAGCGGGAATCTTCGCCGGGCTCGCCGCGCTTGCGCCGAACGCACCGATGCTCATCGCCTTGCGCACGCTGTCTGCGGCCTGTGGCTCGGCGACGGGCCCGTCGGCGATGGCGTTCACGAATCGTTTGTTCGAACCGCACGAGCGCGTTCGACCGCTCGGCATGTGGAGCTTCGTCACCGCGGGTGCGCCGGTGCTCGGCGTGGTGGCGGGTGTTCCGCTCGTCGCCACCGTCGGCTGGCGGATCATCTTCTTGGTGCAGGCTCCGTTGTGCGTGCTCGGCGCCGTCGTGGCGTGGTGGTTGTTGCGCGACACGGAGAAAAAACCTGCTGCGAAGTTCGATGTCGCCGGTGCCCTGACGCTCGGGCTCGGCGCGGCGCTCGTGCTGCTCGGCATCAACCGTGCCGGTGCGTGGGGGTGGGGCTCGCCGGCCATCATCGTCGCAATCGTGGCTGGGGTGTCGCTGCTCTGGGCGTTCGTCCGCGTCGAGCGGCGCGTCGCCGCCCCGATCGTGCCGCCGCACTGGTTTCGCACGCGCAACGTGGCATTCCCGGTGCTCAGTCAGTCACTGGCGAACTTCGGGTACATGGGTGCGTTCATGATCGTGCCGCAGATGCTGCAAGAAGGCGCCGGGTTGTCGTTGGCGACCGTCGGATGGCTGATCATCGCCAGACCGCTGACCTTCGCCGTCGTCGCCCCGCTCGGGGCCAACGTGACGATGCGCACGGGAGAGCGCTTCGCCGGGATGTTCGGCTCGATGACGGTGTTCACTTCGCTCGTGATCCTCTCCACGGTGCGCATCGACACGCCGCTGTGGCTGATCGCGTTCGGTCTCGCGCTCTCGGGCCTCGGGCTCGGCGTGTCGTCGCCCGCGATGTCGGCGTTGCTTGCCAACGCGGTCGAAGACGACCAGTTGGGCGCCGCGAGCGCGATGCAACAGTTGGTCTCGCAGATGGGGGCGCTGCTCGGTGCGACGGTGATGATCACCGTGCAAGAAGCCACCGCCGACCAGGGGATCTTGCCCAGCTACGCCAACTCGCTCGTCATCGGTGCGTCGCTCTGCGTGGTGGCGGGGCTGCTCGCCTCCGAGGTGCGTTCGACGGACCGCTCGGCTATTCGGTGATCGAGCGAATCTCTTCGGCGACGACGAGCGACATGTCGGTCTGCGGCATCGCCGCCTGCATGCCCATCAACTTGAGCATGTCGCCCTCGACTTTCACCTTGCCCGTCAAGAACGCCTCCATGGCCTTCTGCGGGTCTTGCTCGACGAAGATCATCCGCGCCGTCGCGTAGTCGGTGGTGAGCGTCGCATCGACCTTGTCGAGATGACCGAGATCCATCACGACCTCGCCGCTCGACGTATCCATGTGGCTGTGCACCACGCCCTCGCCGAACGGCACGCCGGTGACGACTTGGTTGAATCGCACCGTGAACGTCACTTTGGGTGCGTGGTCGCGGTACTTCTCTCGAATCGCTCGCGCGGCTTCCATCCACTCGGGGGAGAGAAACGGAAACGGCATCGAGGGTCCTCGTGGGGTGGGAAGTCGGTGTGGTGAGTGTGCGCTGACGAAAAGTAAAGCTTCGTCGGCTGGACTGAAACGATAACGCTCGGGCGATGATTTGGGCGTCGCGACGTGCGTGACGTGTCGCTCTTCGACGAGTCGAGGTTGGCGTGCGTGCGTCGAAGCCGCCACGATGGAGGGGTGGCACGAGTGTTGGTGACCGAAGAGATCGCCGAGGCGGGTCTCGACCGTCTGCGAACCGCCGGCCATGACGTCGACGTTCGCCTCGGTCTCAACGGCGCGGCGCTCGTCGAAGCGCTGCGCGGGGCTCAGGCGTTGATCGTTCGCAGCGCCACGCAGGTCGACGCGGCGGTGCTCGGTGCGGTGAGCGGTCTCGTCGTCGTCGGTCGTGCGGGCGTCGGTCTCGACAACGTCGACGTCGAGGCGGCGACGAAAGCCGGTGTGATGGTGGCCAACGCGCCGGAGAGCAACATCGTGTCGGCCGCCGAGCACACCATCGCGTTGTTGCTCGCGATGGCCCGCAACGTGCCGCAGGCCCACGCCGCTCTCGTGAACGGCCGTTGGGAGCGCAGCAAGTGGGAGGGCGTCGAACTCGCCGGCAAGACACTCGGCATCGTCGGTCTCGGGCGCATCGGCAAGCTCGTCGCGCATCGCGCCCTCGGTCTGGGCATGAAGATCGTCGCGTTCGACCCGTACATCTCGGCCGAGCGAGGCCGGCAGCTCAACGTCGACATGCTGCCGCTCGACCAGCTCGTCGCAGCCAGCGATTTTCTCACCGTGCACCTGCCGAAGAACAAAGAAACACTCGGCCTGATCAACCGCGACCTCCTGCTGAAGGCCAAGCCCGAGCTGCGCGTCATCAACGTGGCGCGCGGCGGCATCATCGTGGAGAACGACCTCGCCGAAGCACTGCGCGACGGCATCATCGCCGGAGCTGCACTCGACGTTTTCGAACGCGAGCCCGTGACGGACTCACCGCTCTTTTCCCTGCCCAACGTGGTGGTCACGCCGCACCTCGGCGCGAGCACACGAGAGGCCCAGGACAAAGCCGGCGAAGTGATCGCCGACATGGTGCAGCTGGCGCTCGCCGGCGACTTCGTGCCGTTCGCGGTGAACGTGAACGCGTCGGAAGCCAACGAGACGCTCAAGCCATTCATCCCGCTCGCGGAGCGGCTCGGCGCGCTGTTCGCCGACATCGTCGGCGCCCAGGCAAAAGAGGTGCACGTCGAGGCGAGCGGCGAGATCGGCGCCTACGACACCCGCATCATCACGCTGGCCGCGTTGAAGGGTTTCCTCGGCCGCGCGTCGGGCGACGCCGTCACGTACGTGAACGCGCCGACCATCGCGGCCGCGCGCGGTATCACGGTGCACGAGCAACGGCGCGACGACGTCGAGCACCAGGACTACGTCAACCTCATCACGCTGCGTTCGGGCAGCCGCAACATCTCCGGCACGCTCGCGGGTCGTCGTCGCGAGGCTCGAATCGTGCTGATCGACGACCACCTGAGCGACGTGCCGCCGGCGCGGTACATGTTGATCGCGCAGAACGACGACCGTCCGGGCGTCATCGGTCGCGTCGGCACCGTACTCGGTGACGCCGGCGTCAACATCGACAACATGGACGTCGGCAAGACGTTGAAGGCCGGCAGCGCGATGATGGTGATCGCGACCGCCACGCCGACCCCGCCCGCGGTGGTGGAGCAGTTGCGCCAGGTGCCCGGCGTGGTCGAAGTCATCACGATCGGCGGCTGAGCTCGCCGTCTGGCGGACGTCAGCGGGCGGCGTTCAACGCGTCGCGAAGAGACGAGGTTGCAGCACGCGCCGCGGTCGCGAAGTCGTCGCCGTCGGATGCGTAGAGAATCGCCCGCGAACTGTTGACGATGAGTCCGGTGCCGTCGGGCGTCGCGCCGTTTCGCACGACCGTGGCGGCGTCACCGCCCTGCGCGCCGACGCCCGGCACCAAGAGCGGCAGGTCGCCGACGATTCGTCGCACGTGAGCGAGTTCGTTCGGCTGTGTGGCGCCGACGACCAGCCCGATGCTGGCTCGCTTCGACCAGTCGTCTGCGGCTCGGCGAGCGATGGTTTCGTACACCGGCTCGCCGTCACCGTTCCGGCCTGCCTGGTTCGCGCGCATCGCTTGCACTTCGCCCGAACCGGGGTTCGAGGTGCGGCACAGCACGATGGTGCCGCGGTCGCGTCGGGCAAAGAAGGGCTCGAGCGAGTCAGTACCGAGAAACGGATTGACGGTGACCGCGTCTGCTCCGTACCGGTCGAAAGCCTCGCGGGCGTACATCTCGGCGGTGTCGCCGATGTCTCCGCGCTTTGCGTCGAGGATGAGCACCACGCCGGGGTGTTCGTTGCGAACATGCTCGCACAGGCGTTCGAGCGCCGTCTCGGCGCCGTGGGCGGCGAAGTACGCGATCTGTGGCTTGAATGCACAGACGAGATCACCGGTCGCCGCCACGATTGCACGACAGAACGACTCGATCGCCTTCGCGTCACGCCCCAGCGACGACGGAAACCGCGACGGGTCGGGGTCGAGCCCGACGCACACGAGCGAGCCTGACGTCGACCAGGCCGACCGCAATCGCTCGGTGAACCCCACGGTCAGTCGCGCCCTGCCGCGCGAAACATCACATCGCGGTTCGACACGCGCCTCAATCTTCCAGCACGATCGCGCCAGTAGGGCAGAGATCGGCGGCTTCTTGCACCGCGTCGTACAGCTCGGGGCCCGGCTCCTCTTTCAGGATGTGCAGGTAGCCGTCGTTTCGCACGACGAACACTTCCGGCGCCACCTGCGCGCACGCCCCGGTCGAGGCACAGACATCGAAGTTCACTGTGACTTTCACGACAACCTCCGCGCCTGACGCTAGTTGAGCATCGACGGGCTCCTAACCTCAGAAGGCCCCCGATGTTGAAGAAACTTGGTTCGTTCTCGCACGCGCGTCGTCGCGCGGTCGTTGCCCTCTGGTTCGCGATCATCGTCGCGCTCGGTGTCGGTGTCGGCGCATTCGGCAACAGTTTCTCCACCCAGTTCAACCTCCCCGACGTCGAGAGCGCACAGGGTTTCGACTTGCTCGCTGATCGCTTTGGCGGCGAAGAGAGCGGTCGTTCGGGCACCGTCGTCGTGCGCGCCGACGGCGGATTCAATGACGCGCAGCGAGCGGCCCTCAACGAGTACTTCGCGGCGCTGGATGCACGCAGTGACATGCGCGTCGTGAGCCCGTTCTCGCCGGATGGCGCACGACAGGTGTCGCCGCGCGGCGACATCGCGTTCGCGACGGTCAACCTGTCGCCCGACATTGACTCGGCAGAAGAGGCCGAGGCCGTGTTCGCCGCGATGAAGGCCGTCGAGCCCGTCGTGGCCGGCGCCCAGATCGAGTACGGCGGCGAAGTCTTCGCTGCATTCGAAGCGCCGACGTCGGAAGTGATCGGTCTTGCGTTCGCGATCGTCATCCTCATCTTCGCCTTCGGATCCGTGCTCGCCATGGGTCTGCCGATCGGCACCGCGTTCGGCGGCATCGGCGCGGGCGTGTTGCTCGTGACCCTCGTGTCGAACGTCGTGACGATGCCCGACTTCGCCACCACTCTCGGCGTGATGATCGGTCTTGGTGTCGGCATCGACTACGCGCTCTTCATCGTCACGCGCTACCGCGAGGCTCGACAGCGCGGTCGCGCGTGCGCTGAGGCCACCGTCGAGTCGATCGACACCGCGGGTCGGGCCGTTCTGTTCGCCGGCACCACCGTGGTGATCTCGCTGCTCGGCATGCTGTTGATGGGCGTCTCGTTCATGAACGGCCTCGCCATCGGCGCGTCGATCACCGTCGCGTTCACCATGCTCGCTTCGGTGACGCTGCTGCCGGCACTGCTCGGCTTCGTCGGAGACCGCGTCGAAGTCACGCGCTGGCGCGGCGTGGTCGCCGCCGGGCTCGTCGCCGTCGCGCTGGTCGGCTACGGCATCAAGCAAGAACCGCTCTTCTACGCCGCGCCGCTCGCCGGTCTCGTGCTCGTCGTCGGCAGTTTCGTCCCGGCACTGAAGCGCACGCTGCCGGCGCGCCGCACCAAGCCGATGCCAGAAACGTTGCCGTACAAGTGGAGCCGCTGGGTGCAACGACGCCCGTGGTTGTCGCTCGTGCTCGGCGCCGGCGTGCTCTGCGCGCTCACGTTGCCGGTGCTCGACTTGCGACTCGGCTTCGCCGACGAAGGCAACTATCCGGCCGACACCACCACCAAGCGCGCGTACGACTTGCTCGCCGAAGGATTCGGCGCCGGCTTCAACGGCCCGCTCACGCTCGCCGCCGCGATCGACTCACCCGAAGAGCTCGCAGTCGCCCAGAGAGTCGGCGACGTTCTCGCCTCGACGCCTGGCGTGGTCGGTGTGTCGCCGGCGATTCCCAACAGCCCGACCGCGCCGACTGCCGTGTTGTGGACGCTGTACCCGGCCGATGCCCCGCAGTCTGAAGCCGCGAGCGATCTCGTGCAGCGTCTGCGCCAAGACGTGCTGCCGGACGTGGTCGGTGACTCGGGTCTCGACGTGAAGGTCACCGGCAGCGTGGCGGTGAACGTCGACTTCAGTCGGTACCTCGCCGACCGCCTGCCGCTGTTCTTCTCCGTGGTGCTGGCGCTGTCGTTCTTGCTGTTGATGGCGGTGTTCCGCTCGTTGCTCGTGCCGCTCAAGGCGGTGCTGATGAACTTGCTGTCGATCGGCTCGGCCTACGGCGCGGTCGTCGCCGTCTTCCAGTGGGGATGGGGCGCTTCGCTGGTCGGGCTGGGTGGCAGCGCGCCGATCGACCCGTGGCTGCCGGTGATGATGTTCGCCATCGTCTTCGGCCTGTCGATGGACTACGAAGTCTTCTTGCTCTCGCGCGTGAAGGAGGAGTACGACCGCACCGGCGACAACGAACTCGCGGTCGCCGACGGCTTGGCCAAGACCGCCCGCGTGATCACGGCCGCCGCGGCGATCATGGTGTTCGTCTTCGGCAGCTTCGTGCTCGACGCCAACCGCAGCATCAAGATGTTCGGTTTCGGTCTTGCCGTCGCGGTCTTTCTCGACGCAACCGTGGTGCGCATGTTGTTGGTGCCGGCGACGATGGAACTGCTCGGCGACCGCAACTGGTGGCTGCCGCGCTGGCTCGACCGGCTGTTGCCGAAGATCGACGTCGAAGGCAAGTCGCACGACGCGACCGCAGTCGACGACCTTGACTTCGAGACTGAAGTCGGGTCGGTCGTCAGCGACGCTGCTGACGCTCGAACGCGCTGAGCACCGCCCGCAAAGAAGCAGTGATCGTGCTCGGGTGCACCCCGACGCCCCAGCACACGTCGCCTGACTCGTTGGCGCTCTCGATGTAGGCGACCGCCGTGGCTTCCGAGCCCTGGCTGAGCGCGTGCTCGACGTAGTCCTTCACGTCGAACTTTGCGCCGAACTCGCCGCGCAACGCCTGCACGAACGCGTCGATCGGGCCGTTGCCGTCGCCGCTCAACGTGAGACGTTTGCCGTCGACGTCGAGCTGTGCGGTGATGCTCGTCGTGCCGTCGCTCGTGCTGCGCATCTCGTGGCTCGAGAGCGCAAAGCGCGGGCTGGCCGGCAGGTACTCGGCTTCGAAGGCGTTCCACATCACGTCGGGGGCGATCTCGGTGCCGGAGTCTTCGGTGATGTGCTGGATGGTGCGCGAGAACTCGATCTGCAGACG